>JAUHXR010000325.1 GCA_030426845.1 Polyangia bacterium
GCGGAGGTCGACGGCGTCCTCACCTTCGAGATCGGCGGGCACGCGCCGGAGGGGCCGGGCGACCCGCTCCGTGCGATCGACCAGATCCTCCACCGCGCGGCGCTCCCGGCTGCGCACCGCGACTTCGCCGACTACCAGCCGGAGCACGATCCGCACGGCCGCTTTCACATCGCCTACCCCGTCGAGGCGAGCCCGATCGAGAGCCTCTACGGCCTCGCGCCGGGGGAGGCCGCGCGGGTGCGCTTCGCGGTCCGCTGCGTGGGTCGGCGCAGCCTCGGCGCGCGCGGGGAGCTCGCGCGACGGCTGCGGATCCGCGTGAGCCCGCACGAGTCCGAGCTCGGCGCGGCCGACGTGACGCTGCTCGGGCCCGACGACCAGCCGGTGCCCTTCGCGGAGGGCTGGATCCACGAGCTCGAGGCGCTCGCCGGTGGAGAGACGCGGGCGCTCGAGGCGACGATCGCGATCGCGCCCGGCGCCGAGCACTACCGCAGCGCGCGGATCCGCCTCGCGCTCGAGCTCGCCCCGCCCAGCGCGCCCGACGTGCCGCGACCCATCCAGCTCCGTGAGTTCGTCTTCCGGGTCGCGCGGCGCTACCAGCGCGTGCCGGGCTGCGAGCTGCTCCTCGTCACGCACCACCGCACGACGCGCGAGCAGCTCGAGGCGTGGGAGCGGCTCGCAACGCGACGCGGGCTGCGGATGGCGATCTGGGACGTCTCCCTCGAGGGGCACCTCGACCTCACCCGCGACCTCGGCGACGGCGCGCTCGCCGATCACGTGGCCGGCGGGACGATCGCGGTGCTCAGCGATCGGGTCGAGACCGCGGCGGGCGAGGTCTGGACGCACGACCTGATCGCCCCCGACGCGCTCGGCGCCCTCCGCGCGCGCGGCGTCTCGATCGCGGTCTTCGGTGGCGCGCAGGTGCCGCTCCGCCGCTGGCTGCTGCCGAGCCCCGCGGTCGACGCGGTCCCGCGCGAGAGCCCGGCCGCGTTCCGTGAGGCGCTCGCCGCCCTCACCGCGCGCGCGACCGACGCCGAGGTGCGCGAGGTGATCGACGTGCACCACATCGGCTTCTTCTTCGAGGCGCCGGATGAGGCCCTGCTCCGCGCCCGCGCGCTCTCGCTCGACGCTCATCTCCGCGCCGCGTATCCGGAGCGGCGCTTCGTGATCACGCCGCGCTTCGCCCCCGAGGCGGTCGCCTCGCTGGGGATCGCCAAGCGCTGGAAGGTCGGCACGCTCGAGGTCCGCTCGGCGCTCGGCGCCGGACCGACCCGCGCGGTGCACGTCGGGGGGACGCTCGGCGAGGCGCGCCCGGTCGATCTCGACGGCGCCTACGGCGCGCAGGTCGTGCTCCTGGCCGCGGGGTTCGAGCGCAAGCTCGACCGGCTCGATCGCGCGCTCTCCGAGGGGCGCGACGCCTGGCCCGAGGTCCGCGCGATCCTCGTCGACCTCGAGGCGGAGCAGGCCGCGGTCCGGGCGAGCGGGTGGGGCCTCTTCGGCGAGTCGATGGAGCGCGCGCTGCCCTGCCTGACGGCGCTCGCGTCCCGGCCGCTCCCGGCGCCGCCTCCCGACGGGCCGGCCGCCGTGCCGCTCCTCGAGCTCGCGGCGCGCTTGCGTCTCTACGCGTCGTCGCAGGTGCGCTGGTGGGAGCGACCGCTCGGGCCGCTCCGCCGCGGGCCCCGGCTCGCGGGCCTCACCCGCGCGGCGGTCGACCGCTGGCTCGCGCGGGCCTTCGCGATCGAGGGCGACGAGGACGCGTCCGAGGAGCGCGTCGACGCGGCGCGCGAGCGTGTGCGGCTCCGGGAGCGGGCCCACCGCGGAGGCCTCTATAACCGCGCCAAGGAGGAGCGCGGGGTCGCGCGGGACGCCTACGCGCGGCTGCTGCTGTCCGAGCCGCTCGACTGGGAGGGGGTCACCACCGACGCGGAGCTGCTGCGCGACGAGGACGAGCGGCTCCACCCGCCCGACGAGCTTGACCGGTGGCGGGCCGAGGACGCGGCGGCGGCGCGGCTGTGCGACGAGGTCGAGGACGCCCAGCGGGGCGCCCGCGAGCGCCTGCTCCGGCGCGCCCGCGTGGCGCCGGGGGTGGACTCCCGGCCGGCGGAGGCCGAGGTGGGAGCGGGGGCCGAGGCGGACGAGCTCGAGGTCGGCGCGGATCGGTCCGAGCGTGCGGGCTGACCCAAGCTCCGGCGTCTCGCCCGAGTCCCTTGCCCTACCGATGAGACTCCAGCGAGCCATGGGGCCCGCGGCGCGCTCGGCGAACGACGCCGGACGCTGGTACGGTGGGCCCAGGGAGGGACGGCGATGCGGACGACGGTGACGTGGGTGCTCGCCCTCATGCTCGTGGCGTGTGGGCCCGAGGCCTCGCTGGATCGAACGCTCGCCACGTTCACCGCGGTGCGCGGCGAGGCGCAGCTCGACGGCTCCCCCACGGCCCGGGTCGCGCGCGCGGCGGCCGAGCAGACGCTGTCGGTCGGTGACGGCGGCCTCGCGCGGCTGCGCCTCGACACGGGGGCCCAGCTCCTGCTCGAGGGCGGCGCGGAGGTCGGGCTGCTCGACGAGACGTCGATCGCGCTCGCTGCGGGGCGGGTGTACGCCGAGGCCCAGGCCGGCGAGGAGCTGCACCTGACGGCCGGCGACGTGACCCTCCGCGCCAGCGACGCGGCGGTCTCGGCCGAGCAGGGCGACGCGCTGCGCGCCTACGTGGTCCGCGGCGAGGTGAGCTGGACGCGCGGCGAGGAGCGCGGCATCGCGCGGGCCGGCGAGCGGCTGGTGCTCACGGGGGCGGAAGCCCGGACCGAGCCGGTAGAGCTGTGGCGCGACTGGACGGGAGGGCTCGCGCAGCCCGGCCCCGCCGACGCGCGCGGGGCGCGGGGCATCGGCGCGCTCGAGGCGCGGGTGCCCGACGAGATCGGCCAGGCCCGCTGGCCGCTGGTGATGCGTCGGCTCGACGTGTCGGTTCGCATCGAGGGCGATCTCGCCGTCACCGAGGTGGAGCAGGTCTTCTTCAACCCCGCCTCCGAGATGGTCGAGGGCCTCTACCGGGTGCGCGTCCCCGAGGAGGCCGTGCTGCAGCGCTTCGCGGTCGATCGCGACGGGCGGCTGGTCGACGGCTACGTGAAGGAGAAGGCCCAGGCGCGCGCGCAGTACGAGGCGCAGGTCTACCGCGGCTCGCAGCTCGACCCGGCGCTCCTCGAGTGGGTCGCGCCCGGGCAGTTCCAGGCGCGCATCTACCCGATCCGCGCCGGCGAGACGCGGCGGATCGTCATCCGCTACGCGGAGTGGCTGCACCCGGTGGAGGAGGGCGGCCCGCGGCTCTACCGCTACCCGATGGGCGGCGGTCGCGACGCGCCGCGCGTGCAGGAGCTCTCCATCGCGGTCGACGTGGAGGACGCGGGGGCGACGCGCCTGCGGGCCGGGCTGGGCGCGTCGATCGAGGACGGCCGCGTGCGCCTGCGCCGGAGCGACTTCGCGCCGCGGGCCGACTTCTGGCTGGAGCTGCCGGGCGAGGCGACGGGGCAACGCGCCTGGCTGGCTCCACACGAGCCGCCGCCCCGCGCGCCCGACGCGCGTGCGGTCGTCGGCGAGGCGGACGAGCGCGACTACTGGTACCTGCCGCTCCGCCTGCCCGACGCGCTGTTCGCCGACGACGCCGAGGAGCCGCTCCGCGTCGTGGTGGTGGCGGACGTCTCGGCGGCCACGGACCGCGCCCACCTCGAGCTCGGGCGGAGCGTGACCGAGGCGCTCGTCGCGCACCTGCGCCCGGACGACGAGGTCGCGATCGTCGCCTCCGACCTCGCGCTCCGGCCGCTCGGCGATGGAGCCGCGCTCGGCCCCGCCGAGCCCGCGCGCATCGAGCGGCTCCTCGACGACCTCGCGCGCGCGCCGTCGGGCGGCGCGACCGATCTCGGGGCCGCGCTGGCCGAGGGCGCGCGCCTGCTCGAGGGCCGGCCCGGCGCCGTCGTCTACGTGGGCGACGGCGCGCCCACGGTGGGCGAGCTCGAGGCGGACGGCCTCCTCGCGCGGATGGCCCGGCTGCCCGCGCCGGTGCGCCTCTACGCGGTCGGCGTCGGGAGCGACGCGGACCTCGACCTGCTCGAGGCGCTCAGCCGCGGCGGGGGCCTCGCGCAGCGGGTCGAGGAGCGCTCGGCCGCGGCCGACGCGGCGCTGCGGATCCTCGAGCACGTGGGCCGGCCGGTGGTGCAGCGGGTCACGGTCGAGCTCGGCGCGGGGGTCGAGAACGTCTACCCGCGGCGCCCGGTCGACGTGGTCCGCGGCGACGTCCTCGCGGTGGTGGGGCGCGTCCGCGAGACCCCGCCGACCGAGGTGGTGGTGCGCGGCGAGGTGCGCGGCGAGCCGTTCGAGGAGACGATCGCGATCGCCACGCAGCCGAGCGAGGAGAGCACCGACCTGCGCCTCCGGTGGGCGGGGGAGCGTCTGCGGCAGCTCCTCCTCGAAGGGGCGACGCGCGAGGAGGTGGCCGAGCTCGGGACGCGCTACGGCCTCATCACGCCCTTCACCAGCTACTACGTGCCGAGCGCCCAGGAGCTGATCCAGATGGGCGGCTGGGCGCGGGCCTACCTCGATCGGCCGAGCCTCTTTGCGCAGCTCGCGCGCGATCGCGTCCGCGCGTCCGACATCGCGCTCGGGGTGGCGCTCGGGCCGCTCTCGATCGCGGGGTGCACGCTGTCGAGCGACGACGCGCCGGCGGTGCAGGCTTCGGCGGCGGAGTACGAGGATGAGGTCGCGATGGAGCCGGCCGCGCTCGAGGAGGAGATGGGGGCGACCGAGGGCGGCGGGAGCGCGAACCGTTACGGGATCGAGGGGCCGTCCGACAACGCGGATCCCGCGATGGCGCGCCAGGAGGCGAGGGAGCAGGCGCGCAGCTTCGGGCCGACGGGCGGCGCGGCGCAGGGGCAAGCCGCGCCGGGGGCCTTCGCGGCGGCCGACACGGCGGAGGCCGTGCTCCCGGAGGTCGAGGTCCCGGAGGCGCCGCCGCCTCCCGAGGAGCCAGCGCCGGTCGCGGCCGCCGCGACCACCGCGCCGGTGCAGGACATCCTCCTCGACGGCTTCGGGCGCGGAGGGGGCGGCACCGTCGGCTCCACGCGGGCGCGGAGGTCGCGGCCGCGCAGCGGGCTGGCGCAGAACGCCGCGCGCCTGGGGAGGAGCGGCGAGCTCGAAGAGGACAGCGAGGAGTCGGGCGCCGCGACGACGGGCCTCGGGACGATCGGCCTGGGGACGATCGGGCGGCTCGGAGGCCGCCGCGCCGGCGCGCCTGACGCCGACGACGACGCGGGCGACGACTCGCGCGCCCGCGACACGAACGTCGTCGTCACGGTGACGCTGCCCCAGCAGGACGCGACCCGCCACGCGCGGCGCCGCTGCTCCGACGCGGCGAGCGCCTCGCTCGACGATCGGCGCGCGCTCTGGCGCGAGCGCCTCGGGCAGCAGAGCTACGCCGGCGGCTGGATCCAGGTCTACCGGCAGGCGATCCGGGACTGCGAGGCCCCGGCGTGGCGCGACCGTCGCGCGCTGCTCGACCTCACCCTCGCGCGCGCCGGCCAGGTCAGCGCGATGATCGACGTCTACCGTCTGTTCACGAGCGGCTCGGCGCGCGGCTACCTGCGGGCCGCGATCCTGCGGCGGGTGCGCTCGCCCGAGGATCTGCGCCGCGCTCGCCTCGCGTTCGGCCTCGGCGCCGACCCGGACTGGGAGCTCGTCGAGCAGGTGCTCTCCCGCGCCACCGGCGAGGCCGCGCGGGTGCGCGCGCTGCGCCGGCTGGTCACCCAGTACCCGGACAGCTTCGAGCTCAAGCTGCGCCTGCTCGAGGAGCTCGAGACGACCGGCCGCGTCGAGGAGGCGCGCCGGCTCGCGGACGCGCTGCGCCACGACCCGCGCTCGGACGCGGGCGTGCGGACCGCGATCGGCGAGATGTACCTCCGGATGGACCAGGAGGAGGAGGCGCGGCGCGTGTTCAGCGAGATCGTGGAGTTCGCGCCGCTGGACGAGCTCGCGCGGCGGCGCCTCGGCGACCTCTACCGTGCGCACGGCTGGAACGAGGACGCCTATCGCCAGTACGAGACGTTGCTCTCGATCCGGCCCGACTCGCTCGACGCGCTGCTCCTCCTGGCCCAGGCGGCGGCGGGCGCGGGGCGCATCGACGAGGCGCTGCGGCTCGAGCGGCGGCTGATGGAGACCTCCGAGCCGGGGGCCGAGCGGGGGCTCGCGCGCGTCGCGCTGCTCTGGAGCTCGGTGCGCCTCGCCAAGCTGCGCGCCCAGGCGCGCGGCGACGAGGAGCGGCTGGAGGCGCTCGCCCGGCGGACGCGCCGCAGCGGGGTGCTCTCGGCGGCGGGCGACCTGCGCGTGACGCTGACCTGGTCGCACCCGGACGCGCAGCTCGCGCTCTACGCGGCCCACCCCGACACGGCGACGTCGACGCAGCGGCTCGCGCGCCCGCTCGAGATCGCCCCCGAGCACGGGGTGGAGGCGTTCGATGTCCCGGAGCAGGAGGACGGCGCCTACCGCTTCGAGGTGCGACGCGCCGACGCGAGCGCGCCGACCGACGTCTCCGCGCAGCTCGTGGTGGTGTGGCGCGAGGGCGACGCGGACGAGAAGGTCGAGGTCGTCGATCTCGCGTTCACCGGCGGCCGCGACGCCTACCGCTTTCGCCTCGAGGGCGACGCGCTCACCCCGCACGAGGGCTGAGGCGCCCGCACGAGGGTTGAGGCCTCCGCACGAGGGCTGAGGCCCCCGCACGAGGGCTGAGGCCCCCGCACGAGGGCTGAGGCGCCGGGACCACGAGGGGGATGACAGCCGGGCCCTCGGCCCCCAAGCTCTCGCCCCGTGAGGGCCGTCCGCATCCACCGCTACGGCGACGTCGACGCGCTGTCGGTCGACGACGTCGCCTCGCGCCGCCCGCGGGTCGGCGAGGTCCGCGTCGAGGTGCACGCGGCCGCGCTGAACCCCAAGGACGTCCTCGTCCGCAAGGGCAAGCTCCGCCTGTTCACCGGGCGGCGCTTCCCGCAGCGGACCGGCTACGACGTGGCCGGCGTGGTCGCCGCGGTGGGGCCCGGGGTCAAGCGCCTGCGCGCGGGCGACGAGGTGTACGGGATGCTCGGCGGCTGGCGCGCCGGGGCGCACGCCGAGGAGGTGACCTGCGCGGCGCGGAGCCTCGCGCTGCGGCCGACCGGGGTCTCGATGGAGGAGGCAGCGGCGGCGCCGCTCGCGGCGATGACCGCGCTCCAGGCGATGGCCGGTCTGATGCGCCTTCAGTCGGGCGAGGAGATCCTCATCAACGGCGCGAGCGGTGGGGTCGGCGTCTTCGCGGTGCAGATCGCGCGCCTCCTCGGGGCGCGGCCCGTCGCCGTGTGCAGCGCGCGCAACGAAGGTTTCGTGCGCGAGCTGGGCGCGGCCGAGGTGCTCCCCTACGACGTCCAGCCGCTGAGCGAGACCGACCGGCGCTTCGACGCGTTCTTCGACGTGTTCGGGAGCGCCCCGTTCCCGAAGGCCAAGCGCCACCTCGCCTCGCGGGGCCGCTACGTCACCACCATCCCTCGACCCGACACCGCCGCGCGCGACCTGCTGAGCCGCTTCGGCCCGCGGCCCGCGCGCCTCGTGGTGGTGGCGCCTCGTCCGCGCGACCTCGCCCGCATCGCCGTTTGGATGGATCAAGGTCGGCTCCGCGCGATCGTCGATCGGGTCCTCCCGCTCGAGGCGATCGCCGACGGCCACCGCTACCTCGAGACCAAGCGCGCCCGCGGCAAGGTCGTGCTGAGGGTCCGCTGATGCCCGAGCTCCCCGAGGCCGAGCACACCCGGCGGATCTTCGAGCGCCTCGCGGTCGGCCGCCGTGTCGCGGAGGCGCACGTGGCCGACGACACGATCGTCTTCGAGGCCCAGGCGCCGGCCTGGGTTCGCGACCGGCTCGAGGGGCGGACGATCGTGGGCGCGCACCGCCGCGGCAAGTACCTGTGGCTCGCGCTCGACGAGGGGCCGCACCCGATCGTGCACCTCGGGATGACCGGCACGCTCCGGTTCAAGGGCGACGAGCCGCTCGTCCTCGAGGCGAGCCCCAAGGAGACCGACCGCGCGTGGCCGCCGCGCTTCACCAAGCTGCGCCTGGTGCTCGACGACGGGACGGAGCTCGCGTTCACCAACGCGCGCCGCCTCGGCCGCGTGATGTTCCGTGACGATCCGCCGGCCGAGGCGCCGCTGAGCCGGCTCGGCTTCGACCCGCTGACCGACATGCCCACCGTCGGCGAGCTCGAGGCGAGGCTCGCCCGTCGCAAGCGGGCCGTGCTGAAGGGCCTCCTCCTCGATCAGAAGTTCGCGGCCGGGGTCGGCAACTGGATCGCGGACGAGGTCCTCTACCAGGCCGGCATCGATCCGCGGCGGCGGGTGGAGAGCCTCTCGCGCGAGGAGGTCGCGCGGCTCCACGCGACGATCCGTCACGTGATCCACTCCGCGGTCGCGGTAGACGCTCGCAAGACACATTTCCCAGACACGTGGCTGTTTCACCGGCGCTGGGGCAAGGACGCCTCGGCGCGGACCCACGACGGGCGCGTCATCGAGCACATCGAGGTCGCGGGCCGCACCACCGCCTGGGTCCCCTCGGTCCAGCGCTGAGGGGACGCGAGCCCTTCCGGTCGGCGCCGGGACGCGCTATCGAGGGGCATGACCTCGCGCATCTTCTGGGCCTGCCTCTCCCTCACCCTCGCGCTCGCGGGCTGCGACGACTCGCGCATGATGGGCACGGACGCCGGCCCCCTGCCCCCCGGGGTGGACGGCGGCCCGCCGTTGATGGGCGTCGACGCCGGGCCGCCGGTGATGGGCGACGCGGGCCCGCCGTTGCAGCCGAGCCCCCTGGTCGACCCGAACTGCGTGGACGGGATGTTCACCGAGGTCCTGCCCGACCCGAGCGTGAGCATCGCCGACCTGGTCGCGAGCTACTCGCCGGGCGACGCCGAGACCTACATCGACGGCGTCCTGATGCGCCGCTACTCGACCGGCTACGACCTGGTGGTCAACGGCCGCATGCGGCAGGACTGCGTCGGGTTCTTCCTGCGCGACACCTCGAGCGCGTCTCAGGTCGACGGCCAGCTCAGCACCCTCGTGCACGAGTGCGGGCACTTCTACGACAACGACCTGAGCGGCTTCTCGGACAACGTCTACGTGATCAACGACTCGCCGCTCCAGCTCAGCTGCTCGGGGGGCGACGCCACCGACCGCGGCGGGATGACCTTCGCGCGGAGCCGCATCGTCAACGACAGCTACCAGAGCGCGCGCCCGCCGTGCGGCGGCTCGGGGTCCAACTGCGACTTCTACGCCGACATCTACCTCGACGGCGACCCGGACAACGGCACGTTCGAGGGCGGCGACCAGGGCTTCAACCTCCTCTTCGAGGAGACGGTCCAGTACGTCAACTCGCTCGCCACGTCCTACGCGTTCACCAACGAGCTCAACACCGGCGGCCGCTCGAGCCAGCGTGACGGCATCCTCACGTTCCTCTGGTACGTCGAGCGGTACCTGCGGATGGCGCGGCTCGACTACCCGGCCGCCTACCAGCACCTCCTGACGGGCGACGGCGGCTGCTGGCGCCGCGCGATCCTCACGGTGTGGGGCCGCGCGTTCCTCTACCTCCAGGCGACCGAGGGGATGAGCCACCTCGGCATCGCGGACGCGCAGCTCATGAGCTTCGTGATGACGCCGGAGCTGCTCGAGGAGATCCAGCGCCTGCGCGACGCCGAGGGCTGCGCGGCGCCCTGATCCGAGGGGTCCGATGCGGCTGCGCGCGATGACTCTGGGTCGATGGCTCTCGCTCGTGGCCCTGTGCGGGCTCGGGTGTCACGGAGCGGCGGAGGCGACGGTGGGCGAGTCGACGACGGCGGGCGCCGAGGCGGGCGGCGCCCCGCGCCCCGAGGACGTGCCCGAGGTGGGCCCGGTGCAGCTCGGCCTCGCGGGCGGCGAGCCCGATGTGGTGCGCTACCTGATGGTGCGCTCGGCCTACGCGGGGCGGCTCTCGCCGGACGGTCAGCGGCTGTTCTACCGGACGAGCGTCACCGGGGCGCCGCAGATCTGGAGCGTGTCTGCGCGCGGCGGCGCGCCCGAGCAGCTCACCTTCGGCGAGCCGATCACCTTCCACGCGATGTCGCCGACCGGGACGCACCTCCTCTACGGCACCGACCGCGGCGGCAACGAGCGTGAGGGCTTCTACCTGCTCCGCGCCGACGGGACCGAGGAGCGGGAGCTGCTGGCGCCGTCGGACGCGTTCCGA
>JAUHXR010000326.1 GCA_030426845.1 Polyangia bacterium
TCAGGCGCGCGAGGAGGCTTCGCGTCGAGCGGAGATGGAGCGTCGCGCGCAGGAGGCGCGTGCGCGGCTGGAGTCGGAGCGTCGGGCGGAGTCGGAGCGTCGCCAGCGCGAGGAGTCGGCGCGTCGAGCGGCGCAGGAGCGTCAGGCGCGTGAGGAGTCGGCGCGTCGAGCGGAGATGGAGCGTCGTCAGCGCGAGGCGGCTTCGCGGCGGGAGGCCGAGGCGCGGCGGCGGGAGGTCGAGGTGCGGTCGCGCGACGTGCGGGCGCGGTTGGGCGCTCGGTAGCGGCGCGTCAGGCGGGTGATGCGGAGAAGGGGGAGGGGCGCGTGGGCAGGGGCAGGGGCGGAGGCAAGAGGCTGGGGCGTGGCGCATCGCTCCTCGAGAATCCTCCGTGATTCCCTCGTCCCGCTGCGCCACGCAGGCGCGCCCTCGCAACCGCGATCCATCACGGTCGGTTCTTCTAGCGGAGATCGAAGGACTGGGTGACGTTGCCACCGGGGGGGACGTTGATCCTCCGCTGATGCTCGTTGCCGTCGCGATCCACCAGCCTCAGGCGCAGGTTGCCGGACGGAACGCTCACGCGGCCGAGCGGGGTGGTGCCGAGCAAGCGGCGGCCGAGGTAGACCTTCGACCAGGGGCGGGTGTTGAGCGAGAGCTGACCCGGCGGGCCCGTCTCGGGCGCGGCCCGGCGCCGGGCGAGCTCGGCGGTCACCGTCTCGCGGCCGCCGGCCGTCACTGTGACTTGCCCTGTCCAGTCTTGGTGTCCGTCGAGGGTGAGGCGCACGTCGTAGGTGCCGGGCGCGACCATCCCGAGCTCGAGCGGGGTGCTCCCCGCGTGTCCCATCGAGCCGAACTCGATGTCGGCGCCCGGCGGGACGCTCTCGAGGTAGACCGAGCCGGTGCTCGGGGCCTCCACGCCCGCGGGGGCCTGGGTCGTGGCCGCCGGGCCGCTGGGCGTCGGTGGGGTGGGTGTCGGCGGCGTCGGGGTGGTCGGGCCGGGCGTCGGGGTCGGGGCGACGTCGACCTGGGCCGCGGGCTCCACCGGCCGGCCGTCGCCGCGGAGCTCGGCGAGGAGGTCGGTCGACGCGTCGCCGAACACGAACCACGCGGCCAGCGCGCCCGCGCTGCCGAGGCCGAGCAAGAGCACGGCGCCGAGGGCGATCGCGATCACGCCGCAGCCGCTCCGCTTCTTCTTCGCGCCCACGACCTCGTCGGCCATCGCGGCGGTCACGGGCGGGTTCACGTCGGTCGCGCCGATCGGGGGCTTCGGCGCCTCCTCCTCGATCGACTCCTCGGTCGAGGTCGTGCCCGTCCCGGTCCGCCCGCGCGGCGACTCGGACAGCCGGGTGTCCAGCGTCGGGCCGTCGCGCGCGACCTCCGGGAAGAGGCTCGTGACGTACTCGCCCAGCCGGCTGGAGTTGACGAGCTGCCCCGTCCTCGGCAGCGCCGTCTCGATCGCGAGCTGCATCTCGCCCGCGCTCTGGTAGCGCAGCTCGGGCTGCTTCATCAGCGCCTTCTCGACGATCGCGACGACCTCGTCGGTCACCTCGGCGCGCCGCTCCTGCAGGTCAGGCGTCGGGTCGCCGACGATCTTGGTCATCGTCTCGAACTCGGTCTTGCGCTTGAACGGGTTCTTGCCCGCGAGCGCCTCGAACATGCAGATGCCGAGCGCGAAGATGTCAGCGCGTGAGTCGATCAGCTCGCCCACGCACTGCTGCGGAGACATGTAAGCGAACTTGCCCTTGATGATCCCCGCCTCGGTCCGCGTGCTGTGGCTCGTGGCCTTCGCGATGCCGAAGTCCAGCAGCTTCACCACGCCGTCGTAGCTGACCATGATGTTCTGCGGGCTGACGTCGCGGTGCACGATGCCGAGCGGCTCGCCCTTCGCGTCGCAGGCGCGGTGCGCGTAGTCGAGCGCCTCCGCGACCATCGAGAAGATCTTCAGCGCGAACGGGACCGGGATGCCGCCCTGGGCGCGGGCGCGGCGGATGATCTTCGACAGGGGCTGGCCGTTGATCCACTCCATCGCGAGGTAGTGCGTGCCCTCGACCTCCCCGAACGCGTAGACGTGGCAGACGTTGGGGTGGTTGAGCTGCATCGCGAGCCGGGCCTCGTCGCGGAACATGTCGACGAAGTGCCGGTCCTCGGCCACGTGCGGCAGGACGCGCTTGACCACCATCATGCGGGTGGTCGACTCGTGGCCGCGCTCGCGCGCGAGGAAGATCTCGGCCATCCCGCCGAACGCGATCCGCCCGAGCAGCTCGTACTTGCCGTAGGTCGCGAGCGTCGGGAGGTCGACGAGGGTGACCCGCTCGAAGTCGGCCGAGTCGAGCGCGAGCTCCGCGCTCCCGCTCGCGAGGTTGGGCTCAGCGAGGCGGGGCTCGGCCGGCGGGGCGGGGTTCGACGGGGCGGGGGCGGTGGCCGCGCCAGGGGCGGTCGTCCCGGAGCTCGCCCCGCTCATGAAGTGCGTCGGCGGCACCGAGGAGCGGGCCGCGGGGCCGGGCGCGGGGGGGATCGCCGCGCGCTCGGGGGAGTCCTGCGCGCCCGGGCTGGAGCCGCCGGGGCTCGAGCCGCTCATGTAGAGGGTGGGCGGCACCGACGAGCGGCCCGGCTCCCTGGCGCCGGTCACGCCGCCGTGGGGGAGGGTCGAGGAGACCGCCGCGCCGTCCGGCTGCGGCGGCGGGGTCGACCCGGTCATGTGGAGCGTGGGCGGCACCGACGGGGGGCTGGAGGTCCCTCCGGGCAGGGTCTGCCGCGGGCGCACGTCGCTGTCGGGCGAGGGCGCGGGGGGCGACGACGGGTCGTTGGACTCGGGGGAGCTCATGCGGGCGGCCGCGCGAGTATAGCGCCCGGGCGTCGCGCGCGACGGATGTCACCACGGTTGTCACCCGGCGCCCCGCCCCGTATGGGGAGGGGGTGGTCCGGCTCCGAGAGGTCGAGGCGAGCGCCCAGAACCGGCGCTTCGCCGTGGAGCTGGCCGACGGCGCGACGGTCGAGGCGGTCCTCTACCGGGGCGACAGCCTGTGCGTGTCGAGCCAGGTCGGCTGCGCCGTGGGCTGCCCCTTCTGCGCCTCGGGGGCCGAAGGGCTGACCCGGCCCCTGACCCTCGAGGAGCTCACCGGCCAGGTAGAGGCGGCCCGCGCGCTGGCGCCGGGGCTGCGGCGCGTGACGGTCAGCGGGGTCGGCGAGCCGCTCCACACCCGGGCGCTCGAGCCGTTCCTCCACTGGTGCCGCGGGGAGCGCCTGGCGCCGAGCGTGACCACGAGCGGCGGGCCGATCCCGAGGCTGCGCGCGCTGCTGCACGCGCCCCACAACGGGGTGACGGTGTCGGTCCACGCGGGCACCGCCTCGGTCCGGCGCGAGGCCGTCCCGCAGGGGCCGCCGCTCGACGATCTGTTCGCCGCGCTCGCCGAGGAGCTGCCGCGCCTCAGCCGCTCGCGTCAGCGCAAGGTCGCGCTCGCCTACCTGATGGTCGCCGGGCTCAACGACGCCCCGGCCGAGCTGGACGCCTTCACGGCCCGCGCGGTCGCGCTCGGGGCCCGCGTGCACCTCTACGCGTACAACCCCGTCCCGACGAGCGCGCACCGCCCGGTGGAGCGGGACGCGTACGAGGCCGCCTACGCGCGGCTCCGCGGCGCGGGGCTCAAGGTGGCGATGAGCTCGTCCGCCCGCGTCGAGGACAACGGCGGCTGCGGCACCCTGGTCGCGATCCGCCGCGCGCGCTGAGCCCGCGCTCCTGGCCGGCTCCTTCGACGGCGCACGACACGGCCCCGTCGAGACGGCTCCGTTGACAGTGCTCGGGCCGCCGTGCGTTAGTTCCGCGACTGCCATGAGCCCGCTCTTCGCGTACTCGCTCTTCGCGCATTCGTTCTTCGCGCGCGTCATCCCGCTGCAGGTGACCCCCGACCCCGAGGCGGTCGCGGATCAGTACAGCTTCTTCCAGCTGGTGATGAACTCGCCGCCGGTGGTGAAGGCGCTCGTCGTCGTCCTGGTGGTGATGTCGCTGATCAGCTGGTTCATCGTCGGCGCGAAGCTCGTGCGGGTGCTCCAGGCGGGCTCCAACACGAAGAGCTTCCTCAACAAGTTCTGGGCCGACGAGGCGAGCGGCGGCGGCTGGGCGCCCGAGCGGCTCGAGCAGCTCTACGCGCAGGCCAAGCAGCACGCGGGCTCGCCGCTCGCGAAGGTCTACCACGCGGGCTACGTGGAGCTGGCGCGGCTCAGCCAGGAGCCCAACCGAGACGGCGTGCTCGAGAACGTCGAGCGCGCGCTCCGCCGCGCGAGCACCGCGGAGATGACCAAGCTCGAGTCGCTCCTGCCGTTCCTCGCGACCACCGGCTCGACCGCGCCGTTCATCGGCCTGCTCGGCACGGTCCTCGGCATCCTCGAGGTGTTCCAGCGCATCGGCGGCAGCGGCGACGCGAGCCTCGACGTGGTCGGCCCGAAGATCGCCGAGGCGCTCTTCGTCACCGCGATCGGCCTCTTCACCGCGATCCCGGCCGTCATGGCCTACAACGCGTTCCTGCGCCGCATCCGGGTGATCGAGAGCGAGGTCGAGACCTTCGCGAGCGACTACCTCAACATCGTGAAGCGGCACTTCCTCTGAGTTGATCCGATGGGCATGAGCGGCGGCGGGGGCGGCGGGCGCGCCCCCTTGAGCGAGATCAACGTGACCCCCCTGGTCGACGTGATGCTCGTCCTGCTCGTCATCTTCATGGTGACCGCGCCGCTGATGACCGCGGGCGTCGAGGTCGATCTGCCCCAAGCCGACGCGCCGGAGATGCAGCTCGAGGAGGAGAAGCTCCTGCTCGTCATCGACGCCGATCAGCACATCTTCTTGCGGGTGCTCGGGACGGAGTCGGGCGACGACGAGCGCATCGAGATCCCCTACGAGGACCTGCTCACGCGGCTCTCGACCAACGCGCGCATCGCCGACACCCACGCGCTCTACGTCCAGGCGGACGCCCACGTGAGCTACGGCTTCGTGGCCCAGGTCCTCGCGATCGCCCGCCAAGCCGGGGTGGAGGAGCTGGGTCTAGTCACCGATCCGCGAGGCGAGGGTCCGCCGACCCCCGCCCTCGAGCTGCCGACCGAGCCCGCGACGCCATGAAGACCCTCCGCTATGCCCCCGCCGACGGACGACCGGACACGGTCATCGGGGGCACGAGCGCGCTCAACCTCGCGATCGTGGTGGGCGGCGTGGTCGTCGCGATCGTCTCGAACGTGGTCGTGCCCTTCGCGATCTACTCGATCGGCGTCGCGCTCGACGCGGCGAGCGAGGCGATCGCCCAGGACGACGACGAGGCGGAGCGGCTCCTCGAGGAGGAGGACGTGATCGAGGCGCGCTTCGTGACCCTCGGCGTCGACTTCCACGACGAGCTGCCCAACCGCGAGGTCCCGCTCCTCGACACCGCGCCGCGCCAGCCCGCGCAGACGCCCACCGACCGGACCCCGGTCGAGCGCGCCGAGGAGCGCGAGGACGAGGAGGTCCCGCCCGACGCGGTGGAGGACGATCTGCTGCGCGACGTGCTGAACCGCTCGCGTGTGTTCGCCGAGATCGCCGAGGAGCGCGAGCGCGAGGGGAGCCCCGACGGCATCGAGGAGGGCACCGAGCGCGAGGGGACCGAGGGCGACATCTACCGCGGCCGGCTCTTCTCGTTCTTCCACCGCGGCTGGACGGTGCCGACGACGCTCCCGCAGGAGGAGCGCGAGGGGCTCACCACCACGATGGACGTGCAGATCGGCGACGACCTCTCGCTCGTGCAGTTCAGCGTCCGCCGCGGGAGCGGCAACGCGCTCTTCGATCAGTCGGTGACCGAGCAGCTCACGCGCCTCCAGGCCGGCGGCCAGCACATCCCTCCGCCGCCCGAGGAGGTCGCGTCGCAGTACATCGGCACCTCGATCGTGGTCCGCTTCAGCGGTCGCCAGGCCCGCTGATTCTCAAAGGCAGCTCCGTCGTTCCGGGGCGTAGACTGCTCCGATGGACGGCTCCGACGAGCAGCGCGCGCGGTTCCTCGCCGAGGTCGAGCGCTCGAACCAGACCACGCGGCGGGTCCGCGGCGTCGTCGTCGGGCTCAAGCTCGGCGTCCTCGCGAGCGTGCCCCTCGGGCTCTTCCTCCCCCGCTCGGTCAGCGTCTGGGCGATCGTGATCACGGGCGCGGCGCTCGGGGCGGTGGCGGGCTTCTTCGTCACCCGGCCCGAGCGGTAGCGCGCTGCGGCCGGGCCCTCGCGCTACGCTCGGGCTCGTGGAGCTCTGCGGCCGCGCCGACGACATGCAGCGCCTGCGCGAGGTCGCTCGGACCTGCGCGCGGATCCGGCTGGTCGGCCCGCCAGGGGTCGGGCGTCGCGCGCTCGCGGCGGAGCTCGTCCGGCTCCACGGCGGGGCGGTCGAGGCGGGCCCGGTCGACGTCGTCGTGCGGGTCGACGGCCCCGACGGCGAGCGGCGCTTCCCGGTGTCTCCGCTCGGCGCGGCCGCGTCGGGCGAGCTGCTGCGCGCCCGGATCGGCGCGCTCGATCCGACCGCGCGCGACCCGGTCGACGACGAGGCGGTCGCCCAGCTCGTGGAGCGGCTCGGCGGGCTGCCCGGGCCGATCCTCTTCGCCGCCCGCCTCGTCGCGGCCCACGGGCCGGCGCGGACGCTGGCGCTCCTCGCCGATCGGTGCGCCGCGTCGCTCCTCGAGGCCGATCCGACGGCCACGCGCTGGCTCGCCGCGATGGACGCGCTGCTCGCGGAGGCCCCCGCCGCGGCCCGCGCGCTCGAGTCGCTCTGTGTCTTCCCCGGCGCCTTCGATCACGACGCGGCCGAGGCGGTCCACCCGGGCGCGGTCGCGTCGCTCGGCTGGCTGATCGAGCGCGGCCTGGCGAGGACGCGGCCGCCCGACGGCTGGATCCTCGGGGGGGAGGCGCGGGCGTTCGCGGCGGCCCGGCTCGCGGCGCGCGGGGACGCCCCCGAGATGCGGCTGCGCCACGCGCGCTGGGCGCTCGACGCGTCGGGCGACGGCGCCCCCTCGCCGGCGGTCGCGTCCTCGCTGCGGGCGGTGTTCTTCGGCGACGACCACCCTCGGCTCGCGCGCGAGGCCGGCGCTCGCCTCTCGCCCCACGCGGCCGATCACGGCCCGGTGCGCGCGCACCTCGCGCGGCTGCTCGCGCTCGACGCCGAGCTCGGCGAGCCATCGGTCGAGGCCGAGTGCGCGATCGCGCGCCTGCACCTCCTCCTCGCGGAGCCGGAGCGCGCGTGGCGGCGCATCGCGCGGCACCTGGACCGGGACGAGCGGCGCGGCGAGATCGCGCACCTGGCGGGCAACGCGCTGCGGAGGCTGGGCCGCGCGGACGAGGCGGCGGCGGCCTACGCGCGCGCGATCGCGGCGCTCGAGCTCGACGGAACGCGGCGCGAGCTCGGGCTCGCGCTGTCGAACCTCGGCGGCCTCTGCGTGGAGCGCGGGGACGCGGCGGGGGCCCGCGCGGCCTGGTCGCGCGCGCTCCGCTGCTTCGCCCTCGAGGGGGACCCGCGGCGCGAGGCGGTGACCCTCGGCGACCTCGGGCTGCTCGACCACGAGGCGGGCGATCTCGAGGCGGCCGGCCGCCGCTACCGCCGCGCGCTCGCGCTGCACGAGGAGTACGGGAACGCGCGCTTCGTCGGGATCGTCTCGGCCGACCTCGGGGAGCTCGAGCTGACGCGGGGCGATCCGATCGCCGCGCGGGCGCTCCTCGAGCGGTCGGTCGCGCAGCTCGCCGCGGTGAACGACGCCCGCCAGGCGCTGCTCGCCGAGGCCGCCCTCGCGCTCGCCGAGGCGTGGGTCGGCGAGGACGGCGCGGCGCGCCTCGACCGGGTCCGCGATCGCGCGCCCGCCGACCTCGTCCCGGTGATGCGCCTCTACGCGGCCGGCCTCCGCATCGCCGATGCGCGCCGCGCGCGGGCGAGCGGCGACCGCGCGGCCGAGCGCGACGCCATCGAGGCGGTCGAGGCCGCCCTCGCCGAGGCCACCGGAGAGCCCGACGAGGCGCGCCGGGTGGAGGCCGCGCTCCGCGCGGAGCTGGCGCGGCACCGACGCGCAAGCGGCTGGCTCATCGCGCCCGACGCGAGCTTCTTCGTGACGCCCGAGGAGGACCGCGTCGACCTCTCGCGCCGCCACGTGCAGCGCCGCCTCCTCGAGGCGCTGCTCACCCAGCGGCTCTCGGCGCCCGGCGCCGCGCTGGGCCTCGAGGCGCTGCTCCGCCACGGTTGGCCGGGGCAACGGGTTTTGCGAGACGCGGCGCGCAACCGGCTGCACGTGGCGTTGAGCGGCCTCCGCAAGGCGGGCCTCGAGCCGCTGCTCCTCAAGGAGAGCGACGGCTACCTGCTCGACCCCGCGGTGGAGGTCGTCGTCGCGCGGTAGCCTGGCGGGGGAGCGCCCGTGCTGCACAGCACCGGCACAGCCTCAGCGCCCGGTCCTCTCCGCCCGGTCCTCTCCGCTCGGTCCTCTCCGCTCGGTCCTCTCCGCCCGGTCCTCTCCGCTCGGTCCTCTCCGCGCGCGACCCGCCTCCGCGCGCGACCCGCCATTCAGTGCGCGACCAGCGCCCCGAACTGCAGCGGCTCCCACGCCTGGACCGCGCCCGGGAGCGCGCGCGTCGCGCCGTCGGGCCCGAGGATCCACGCCGCGCCCGACGCCCCGCGGCTCCCGCGGTCGACGACGAGGAGATCCTCGAGGCCGTCTCCGTCGACGTCCGCGAGATCCACCAGCGCCACGCCCTCGCTCGCGCCCCACGCCTCGCCGGGCAGCCGGTAGCTCCGCGGCTCGCCGCGGGCGACGAACGCGGTCACCTGCGCGTCGGCGGTCGAGTCGCCGACGTAGAGCTCCGGCGCGCCGTCGCCGTCGAGGTCCGCCACCGCGACCGCCTCGCCGAACCGCGCGCCCCACCGCCCGTCGCCCTCGACCGGCGCGAGCTCGCGGGTCGTCTCCCCGTCGAAGCCTACGATCAGCACCCGGTTGGCGTAGGGCGCGCCGACCAGGACCTCGGCCCGGCCGTCGAGGTCGAGGTCGCCGGCGCAGCGCAGGACGCCCCCGAACCCGGTGCCGCCCGTCTCTTCGCGGATGACGCCGCCGGTGATCCCGCGGGTCTGCCGATACAGCGCGAGGCCCGCGCCGCCGCCCTCGTCGTACGGCCAGCCGACCACGAGATCGCCGTCGCCGTCCCCGCTGAGATCGCAGCCCCCTTCGAGCCGCCGCGCGCCGCCGACCGGCTGACCGCGCGCGATGTCCCACGAGCTCTCGAGCTCGCCCGGGCGTCCGAAGAAGACGTGGAGCTCGCTCTCGTCCGGGGCGGCGACCGCGACGTCACCGTAGCCGTCTCCGTCCAGGTCCCCCGCCGCGGCGACGGCCGCGCCGAACGACCCGAGGGTGATCCGCGCGCTGGGGATGAGCTCGGCGGTCCGGGCGCCCGGACCGTCCGGCCCGCCGTAGAGGACCCAGGCCCGCCCGCTCCGGTCGCGCTCGGCGGCGAGGGGCACCGCGCCGACCACGAGGTCCGCGTACCCGTCCGCGTCGACGTCGCCGGCCGCCGCCACGTCGCGCAGCTGGAAGGTGTAGTCGCGGTCCGGCAGCGGCACCGCTCGCCACCCGGCTCCGCGCGTGCCGACGTCGGCGCCCGACAACCACCGCAGCTCCTCGCCCGTCGCGCCGAAGGGGTCGCCCACCACGATGTCCGCGAGCCCGTCGCCGTCGTAGTCCGAGAGGACGCCGCGGTGCTGTCGCGGATCGGCGCCGCCGCGCGCCTCGACGAACAAGGGCCACGGCCGGCTCCACTCGCGGCCGCCCGGCGCGCGCGCGCGGACGAAGACGACCCCGGGCGGCAGATCGCGATCCCACGCGTCGCCGTCGCGGTCCCATGCCACGCCTTCGCCCTCGGCGAGGACCACCTCGCACGTGCGGTCCTCGCAAGCCTCGTAGACCGCGTCCGCGTCGAAGGCGAGCGCGGGGCGCGTCGAGGCGACGCGGGCGGTCGACGGCGGCGCGACCAGGCGGGGCGTCGGGCCGACCGGCTCGACGATCGGGTCGGGGACCCCGCGGTCACGCTCGCGGCGGTCGGCGCCGACCGAGGTGGGGTGGCTCATGGCGCAGCCGAGGCCGAGCAGGAGCGAGAAGGAGCAGGCAAGCGAAGCGCGCGTGAGCATGAAGCCTCCCGGGGTAGACGCGGTTCAGGAGACCGCGCCCGCGCTTAGCCGGCCGCTTAAGTCCGCGCGCGCTATCGTGGGTCATGCGCTGGGTGCTCCTCGCGG
>JAUHXR010000327.1 GCA_030426845.1 Polyangia bacterium
TCGACAGCGGCGCCATCGGGGCGATCTGGCCGAACAGGTGCACCGGCGCGATCGCCTTGGTCCGCTCGGTGATGCGCGCCTCGACGAGCGCCGGGTCGATGAGCTGGCACGCCTCGTCCACGTCGACCAGCACCGGCGTGGCCCCCGCGCGCGACGCCGCGAGGGCGGTCGCGATGAACGTGTTGGCGGGGACGATCACCTCGTCGCCCGGCCCGATGCCCACCGCGCGCATCGCGATCTCGAGCGCGTCGGTGCCGTTGGCGACGCCGACGCAGTGCGGCAGCTCGCTGAACGCGGCGAACTGCTCCTCGAAGGCCTTCACGCGCGGCCCGAGGATGAACGCGGTGTTGGCCAGGATGTCGTCCCAGGCCTCGCGCACCTCCGCCTCGATCGCGGGGAGCTGCGCCTTGAGGTCGACCAGCGGTACGTTGCTCATCGTCTTACTTCGCTCCCACGTTTTGCGCGCCCACGGTCTGCTCCGCGCCGCCCTCGGCCATCGAGCGATCGATCGCCTCGAGCACCCGGACCACGTCGACCCCGAACGCGCCCGACGACGGCGGCTCGAGATCGCCCGCCTCGACCGCGTCGAGGAAGGCATCGCACTCGTTCTTGAGGGGCTCACCGGAGGAGACCTCCGGGGTGGAGACCTCGCCCTGGTGGATGCTCGCGCGGAAGGAGTCGAGCGTGTCGACCCACGCCGGGCTCACCGTGTCGCTCGTGACCTGGTTGTCGCAGAGCCGGATCGGCGCGGCGGAGTTGAGGTCGTCGAACATGAGCATCCGGCGCTCGCCGACGATCTCGATGTTGCGCGCCTTGCGCGGGTGCAGCCAGCTCGCGTGGAGCTGGACGAGCAGGTCGTTCGGGTAGCGCATCGTGACGAAGACCGCGTCCTGGACGGGGCGGTTGATCCACGAGCCGCCGGTCGCGCTCACCGTGAGCGGCACCGCGTCGAGCCAGTAGTTGGTGATGGAGATGTCGTGCGTCGCGAGGTCCCACGACGCGTTGACGTCCATCCGGATGGGGCCGAAGTTCGTCCGCGTCATCGCGATGTAGAAGGTCCGCCCGAGCTCGCCGGCGTCGAGGGTGCGCTTCACGTAGCGGATCGCGCCGTTGAACAGGAAGACGTGCCCGACCATGAGCACGCGCCCGCGCTCCTTGGCGAGCGCGACCAGCTCCGCACCGCGGGCCGAGTCGGCGGTGATCGGCTTCTCGACGAGGACGTGCTTGCCCGCCTCGAGCGCGGCCGCGACGAGGTCGTAGTGGGTGACGGTCGGGGTCGCGATCACGACCGCGTCGACCTCCGGGTCCTCGAACGCCGCCTCGGCGGAGGGCCCGGTCTGGATGCCGGGGTAGCGCTCGCGGACCAGCGCCTGGCGCGCGTCGTCGCGATCGATGACCCAGCGGAGCTCGCTCCGTTCCAGGTCGTGGAAGTTCCGGGCGAGGTTCGGCCCCCACCGCCCCGCGCCGACGATCGCTACCCGTGTGGTCACGGGCGGTATGTAGCCTCCGGTCGACGACCCCGGCAAGGGGCCAACCGCGCGCTCAGCGCGCGCGGCGCCATACGGTCCACCGATCGCCCTCGAAGACGCGCTCGAACGGCTGGCCCGGCTGGGCGATCCGGCCGGGGCCGCCGCGCACCAGGACGTAGTCGTACCAGGCGAGATCGCGCGTCGGGTCGACGCGTTCGGGCATCCACTCCCAGCGCGGGCCGACCCGGGGCGGGCGCATGTCTTCGCGGAACACGAACGGGCTCTGGGGGAAGTCGGCGAAGGTGAACATCACCGCGCCGCCGTTCTCCGCCTGCTCCCAGGCGACCGCGTGGATGAAGGGGGAGAACTTCACCTCGCGCGACGCGCGATCGAAGATCAGGCCAGCGACCCGCGCGCCCTTCGGGATGGTCGCGATCGCCTCGTCGAGCGCGCCGACCTCCTCCTCATCGAACGCGACGAACGCGCGGCTCACCTCGGCGCTCGACAGGACCCCGATCGCGATCACGGCCGCCAGCAGGACGCCCCCGACCGCGCCGCGCAGGCGGGGAAGGGCAGGGATCCCGAAGAGGATCGCGAGGAGCGGGAAGCGCGCGTTGATCGGCCAGATCCAGTCGTAGCTCGCGGGGGTCACGAAGTAGAGGAGCGCGGCGAGGGGGGCGAGCAGCGCGAGGCGACGGCGGAGCGGAGGCGACGGCGGCACCTCGGGGGGCGGCGTGCCGGGGCGGCCGCGCGCGAGGCCCGACACGGCGGCGCCGAGGAGCACGATCGCGAAGGCGACGAGGAGCTGGTCGTCGCGCTCGGAGTGGAGGACGTCGGTGAGCCAGCTCGGGAGCTGGGCCACGTTCTGGCTCGCGGATTGAAAGACCGCCGCGCCCTGCGCGCCGCCCCCGCTCGCCGCGCTCACCGTGGATTCGCCCGCGGGGCTGAGCTGGGTCCACACGATCGCCGCCAGCCCGCCCGGAACGAGCGGCGCCCAGCGGCGCAGCGTCGCGCGCCAGTCGCCGAGGTCGAGGCCGACGAGCGCGGCCCCGAGCCCGAGGAACGCGAAGGGCACGACGTGGGTGTAGAAGCAGACGATCGTCACCGCGCCGAGCGCGATCGCGCGCCGGCGGGTCCACTCGGCGCGCAGCCGGAGCGCGAGGGCGATCCCGACGAAGGCGAGCGGGATCGCGCAGGTGAAGTTCATGAAGCCGAGGATCAGGTGGGCGTTCCAGGTGAGCGGCACCGCGAAGAGCGCGAGCCGTTCGTCGTGCTGGGCCGCGCGCAGCCAGTAGCGCAGCGCGTAGGGCGTCCCCACGATCGAGGCGGTGATGAGGACCTTGTTCGCCACGAGCACCCCGAGCGGCCAGCTCAGGACGATCGCGACGAGGTAGTAGGCGAGGTACTGCGTGCGCAGCAGGTCGATCGTGAAGTAGCGGGCGAACGCGAACTCGTCGTCGCCGTAGCTCCCGATCACCCGGATCGCGGCGAGGTGCTGCGGCAGGTCCTGGATCGCCGGGTGGTCGACGAGCCACACCGGCAGCGCGGCCCCGAGGGCCACCGCCGCGAACACGAGCTCGAAGCCGTAGCGCCGCAGCTCTTCGGGGGTCCGCACGGCGCGCACCTTACCTCGAAGTGCGCGCTGGCTCGACGGACTCGCGCGAGGCCCGCTCCGAGCCGCGTCCGCGCCGCGATGCCCGAGTGAGAGGTGCGCTGGCCGCCCGCGCTCGAGCTCGCCTCGTCGCCGAGAGCCGAACCGGATGGCGTCGGGGGATCGCGCCGCCCGCGGGGCGGTGATCGACCGCGCTGAGAGGGTCGAAGATCGTCGAGGAGGCGTCGTCCTCGGGGCGCCCCGGCGTGGCGAAGGGCGGTCCGCCGCCGCTCGAGGGATCGTGGGGGGCCTCAGAAGCTCCAGCGCAGGCCGAGCCCAGCCTCGCCCGGGCCGGGCACCAGCTCGGGCTCGAGATCGGCGCGACGCGGCTCGTTGGGGTGGTTCGAGGCGAGGCCGACGATCAGGATGACCAGGCCCGCGACCTGCACGGACGACAGGCTCACGCCCAGGGCGATGCCTTCCGCCGTCCCATTGAGCGGCGCGTGGATGAAGCCACCGGCGACGGGGATGAACAGGATGAAGTTGTCGAAGAGCCCTCCGAGGACGGCCGAGGTGAGGTAGCCGACCCCGAGGATCACCGAGCCCGTGACGATGAGCCCCGTGTCCATGTGGGTTCCCGTGTCGTACGTGGCCCCCACGGGCTGCTGGCCCTGACAAACCCCGTTGACCGGGAACGTGCCGTCGGGGCAGCTCGTCGCGGGGCACCGCCCCTCCACGAGGAACTGCGCGCGTGGCGCTCGACGAGGGAGCCCGTCCGCTCAATGCTTCGCGCGTGTCCCGGCTCACTCGACGCGCGTGGATCAGCGGCGCGGCCGCGGCGGCGGTCGCGGTGCCGGCCGGGGCGTGGTGGCTCCGGGGCCGCGATCCTCAGCCCGCGCCGGGGCCGCGCGGTGACCTGCGCCGCGATCCACGCGGGGTGTTCGACCTCCTCGAGGGGTTCTCCTACGCGGTGATCGATCGCGCGGGCCGCCGGATGGACGACGGGTTCATGGTCCCGCGCCGCCCCGACGGCATGGCCTGCTTCGCCGGCCCCGGCGGTGAGGTGGTGCTGATGCGCAACCACGAGATGCCCCAGGGGCTCTCGGTCACCTCGCTGATGGGTCGTTCGTGGCCGCGCGAGGCCTACGACCGGAACGGCGCCGGGGCGGTGACGAGGTTGGTGCTCGACCCGGAGACGCTCTCGCCGCGCTCCTCCAACCTCGTGCTCGCCGGCACGTCGATGAACTGCTCGGGCGGGCCGTCCCCCGCGGGGTGGCTGAGCTGCGAGGAGGACCCCGACGGGGTGCACGGGTGGGTGTTCCTGTGCGATCCGGCGGCCGACGCGATCCAGGCGCCGCGACGGATCGAGGGCTACGGGCGCTGCCGGCACGAGGCGGCCGCGTTCCGTGCGAGCGACGGCGTCTGCTACCTCAGCGAGGACCGACCCGACTCGTGCCTCTACCGCTTCGTCCCCGCGGATCCGGCGCGTCCGTTCGACGAGGGGCAGCTGTTCGCGCTCACCGTCGCGGGCGCGCCCGCGGCCGAGACGGGCGAGTGGGGCGCCGGCGAGGCGCGGGAGATCGGCTGGGTGCCGATCGACGATCCGAGCCCGGACGACGACTCGCTCCGCTACACCGCGCAGCGCGCGGGCGCGGCGGTGATCCGGCGCGGGGAGGGGATCTGCACGGCCGACGACGGGATCTATCTGTGCGCGACGAGCGGCGGGCCGATCGCGGCGGGGCAGATCCTGCGCCTGCGCGACGAGGGCGACGGCGGGACGCTCGAGGTGTTCGCGGCGTCGGAAGACCGCGCCCGGATGGACATGCCCGACAACGTCGTGATGGACCCGCGCGGGCTCCTCTGGTTCGTCGAGGACGGCGCGGGCCACGATCTCGTGCGCGGGGTGCGCCCGAGCGGCGAGGTCTTCGCGCTCGGGCGCAACGCGCTCTCCGAGGGAGAGATCGCGGGGGTGTGCTTCTCGCCCGACGGCCGCGCGATGTTCGTCAACCTGCAGGAGGAGGGGCTCACCCTGCGGATCGACGGACCGTTCGCCGAGCTGGTGAGCTGACGACCTGGGTGCCTCTCGCTTCGGAGCCGTGAGCCGACGTGGGAGCTGCGCGGTCGCGGTCAGCCCGCGCATCTCTCGACAATGTAGATGGCGAGTGTGTATCGGGTCCGGGTCCGGGTCCGGGTCCGGGTCCGGGTCCGGGGTGCCGGCTCCGCTTCGGGCTCCGGGCGTGGGCGAGCAAGTTTGCGTGCGAATGTACGAAGGCGGGGGGATCCACGCGGACGCGGGCGCCGGCGGAAGGCCACACCCGGTCGAGGTCCATCAGGGCGACTGCCGGCTCGGACCCCGGCCCCGCCTCAGAGCCGCTCGAGCCGCGCGTCCAGCGTCGAGCTGTCGGCCGCCGTCACCGTCACGTGCCCTAGCTTGCGCCCCGGGCGCGGCGACTTGCCGTAGAGGTGCAGGTGGGTCCCCGGCACGGCCTGGATCGCCTCGGTGCTCGGGTGCTCGCCGATGAGGTTGATCATCGCGCTCTCGCCCCGCGCCGCGCACGAGCCGAGCGGGGCGCCCGTGATCGCGCGCAGGTGGTTCTCGAACTGGCTCGTCTCCGCGCCCTCGATCGTCCAGTGGCCGGAGTTGTGGACCCGCGGCGCGATCTCGTTCGCGAGCAGCTCCACGCCGTCGTCGAACAGCTCGAGCGTGAGCACGCCGACGTAGTCGAGCGCGTCGAGGATCTTGGTGACGTGGGCCTCCGCCTTCGCCTGCGTCTCGGGGTCCAGCTCCGGCGCCGGGGCGCGCGAGAAGCGGAGCACCCCCGCCTCGTGCCGGTTCTCCACCAGCGGGTAGCAGGCGGTGGTCCCGTCGAGGCCGCGCACCGCGATCACGCTCACCTCGCGCTTGAAGTCGCAGAAGCCCTCGAGGATCTGAGGCACGCCGCCGAGGCCGGTGAACGCGCCCTCGACGTCGGCGCTCTTGCGCAAGACGCGCTGACCCTTGCCGTCGTAGCCGAGGCGCCGCGTCTTGAGCACCGCCGGCAGGCCGCAGAAGCGCACCGCCTCCTCGAGGCCTTCGGGGCTGTCGACCGGCGCGAAGGGGACGGTTGGGATCGAAAGCTGCCGGAAGAGGCGCTTCTCGCGGAGTCGATCCGAGGCCACCCCGAGCGCCTCGGGCTGAGGGCGCACCGGGACGCCGAGCTCCTGCAGCAGGTCCGTCGTCGCGACGGGGACGTTCTCGAACTCGTAGGTCACGACGTCCACCCGGCGCGCGAGCTCGCGGAGCGCGTCCGGGTCCTCGTAGTCGGCCACGATCGTCTCCGCGACGGGGCTCGACGGCGAGCCCTCGCCGGGCGTGAGGACGACGAACGAGTGGCCCAGCGGGTGCCCCGCGAGCGCGAGCATGCGGCCGAGCTGGCCGCCGCCGAGCACCCCGATGATCACGGCTCGCTCGGGTCCGGCTTGGCGAGGACCGCGTCGGTCTGGGCCGCGCGGAAGCGGCGGTAGGCCTCGCGCAGCGCGGGGCGCGTCGCGCCGAGCATCGCGCACGCGAGGAGCGCGGCGTTCTTGGCCCCCGAGTCGCCGATCGCGAGCGTCCCGACCGGCACGCCCTTGGGCATCTGGACGATCGAGAGGAGCGAGTCGAGGCCGCTCAGGGCGCGGGACTGGACGGGCACGCCGAGGACCGGCAGGACGGTCTGGCTCGCGACCATCCCCGGCAGGTGCGCGGCGCCGCCAGCGCCCGCGATGATCACCTGGAGGCCGCGCTCCTCGGCCGTCTTGGCGTACTCGAACAGCAGGTCCGGGGTGCGGTGCGCGCTGACGACGCGCTTCTCGTACGGCACGCCGAGCGCCTCCAGCGTCTCGCACGCGTGCCGCATGGTGTCCCAGTCGGACGAGCTGCCCATCACCACGCCGACCAGCGCGCCTTCCGCCACAACCGCGTTCCTTCCCCCCGGGTGAATCCGGGGCGCCATCGTACCCATCCGACCGCCGAGATCCAGCCCCGCTTGTCCCGCTCACCCGCGCGTGCTCCGATCGCCGCGTGAACGACGAGCGACTCTTCGCCCGCGCCTGCGAGCGCAACCGCGAGCCGATCCGCGACGTCCTCGCCGAGGCGCTGCCCGCCGAAGGCGCGGTCCTCGAGATCGCGAGCGGCACGGGGATGCACGCGGTGTTCTTCGCGGCCGCCTTCCCTCGCCTCGCCTGGCAGCCGACCGATCCCGAGCCGGGCGCGCTCGCGAGCATCCGGGCGTGGCGCGCGGCCGAGGGGACGCCGAACCTCCGCGAGCCGGTGGCGCTCGACGTCACGGCCGAGCCGTGGCCGGTCGAGGTCGCGGGCGACGGCTACGCCGCGGTCTTCAACGCGAACATGATCCACATCAGCCCCTTCGAGTGCACCGAGGCGCTGCTGCGCGGGGCGGGGCGCGTCCTGCCGCCGGGCGGGCCGCTCGTGCTCTACGGCCCGTTCCAGGTGGGCGGTCAGCACACCTCCGAGAGCAACGCGCGGTTCGACGCGAGCCTGCGCGCGCGCGATCCGCGCTGGGGGGTCCGCGATCAGGACGTGGTCGTCGGGCTCGCGGCCGAGCAGGGCCTCGCGCTCGCGTCGGTGCGCGAGATGCCGGCCAACAACCGCACGTTGATCTTCCGCCGGGAGGCCGCGTGACGCCGTCCGGGCTCATCGGGGTCGTGCACCTGGCCCCCATGCCCGGCGATCCGCGTCACGACGGTGGCCCGCTCGAGCGGGTCCTCGACGCGGCCGAGCGAGACGCGGAGGCGCTCGTCGCGGGGGGCGCGTCGGCGATGATCGTCGAGAACTTCGGCTCGGCCCCGTTCCCCAAGGGCGCGCCCGAGCAGCCGACCTCGGCCTACGCGATCGCGGCGATGACCGTAGCCGCCGAGCGCTGCGCCCGGCTCGGCGTCCCGCTCGGCGTCAACGTGCTTCGCAACGACGCGGCGGCCGCGCTCTCCATCGCGGCCGCGGTCGGCGCGGCGTTCATCCGGGTCAACGTCCATGTCGGCGCCTACGTGACCGACCAGGGCCTCATCGAGGGGCGGGCGGCCGACACGCTCCGGCTGCGGCGCGCGCTCGACGCCGACGGGATCGCGATCTGGGCCGACGTCCGGGTCAAGCACGCCGCGCCGCTCGCGGAGCGCCCGGTCGCCGACGAGGTGGGAGACGCGGTCGCCCGCGGCCTCGCCGACGCGGTCATCGTGACGGGCCGCGGCACCGGCCAGCCGATCGACGCGGCGCTCCTCCAGGAGGTCCGCGCCGCGGCCGGGGACGCGCCGGTCGTGCTCGGGAGCGGGGTGACCCCCGACAACGCGGCCGCGCTGATGGCGCACGCGGACGCCGCGATCGTGGGCACCTGGCTCAAGGAGGACGGAGTCGTAGCCAACCCCGTTGACGCGACCCGCGTGCGCCGCCTCGTCGAGGCGCTCGCTCGCCAGTGAACGAGAACGGGCGTGCGGCTTGCAACTCGGGGGACCCACCATGCCGATCCCCGCGCGTTCACGCTGCTTGCCCCTCTCCATCACGACATCTCTGTCGCGGTTCTGGCTCCTCGCCGCGCTGAGCGCCCTCGCCGGCTGCGACCAGCACTCCGGCGAGCTCGTGCAGAGCCTCACCGTGTCCCCCGATCACGGCGCCATCCACCTGAGCGGTCGGCACCTGTGGGTGTACGAAGACGAGGGCTACACGACCTACCTCCGAGGCGAGGACGGCCGGTGGACCCAGGGGCAGCGCCTCCTCACGAACGAGTGTCGGTGCGACCTCGACGGGGACTACGCGGCCCGGACGTGCCGAGCCGACGGGGAGCCCGGGTTCACCATCTACCGCTTCACCGACGGAGTGGGCTGGGAGGCGACCGCGGAGGTCGCCATCGACCATCGCATCGGCTCGATCGCGGTCGGTCCCGATCGGCTGGCGGTCACCGAGACCCCTCCCGGCGAAGGGGGACCCTACATGCGGATCTACGGGGACGTCGGCGCGGGCTGGACCCTCCTCGACGACCGGCAGTTCGAGAGCCCGGGCTACGACCACCAGGAGTCTGGGTCCCGCCCCGACTTCAGCGGCGACTCCTTCAGCTTCGTGCAGCGGTGGGAATACCACGGTGGCGACGCGGGCTCGATCCTCCGTCGGCTCACGCTCGTCGGGGGGGAGCTCGAGTGGGCGGTCACGCACGACCTCACGTACCGAAGCGACCTGCACGTTCACATGGACGGGGACCGGGTCGCGTACCACGAGGCGTTCGACCCGGACTACGCCGGCCCGGACTACCCGTTCTTCGTGCACGCTCCGACCCTCGACCCGGAGGACGAGGTCGTGATCCCGGGCGACTGGCCGTCCATCGAGGTCGGCGGCGTGGCCACGCTCTCGGAGGACGCGGTCGCCGCGCTGTGGCGTCGGGACAATCGCTCCCCCTGGAACGTCTCCAGCTACGAGCGAGACCACGGCTGGGCCGAGACGCGCATCGACTCGGAGGTGGGCGACCTCCTCCTCGCGAGCGAGGGGCAGCTGGTGATCCTGTCGGAGGACGAGACCCGCCTCGACATCTACCGCTTCTAGGAGCTCGAACGTTCAGGGCGGAGCCGCTCAGGCCGCGCGACGTCCCTTGCGGGAGCGCTTGTCGCGGTAGAGCCGCATGTCGGCCAGGCCGACGAGCTCCTCGCCGCTCGCCCCGAGGCGATCCGCGGCCGCGGCGCCGACGCTGACCCGCAGCGGGACGCCGTCGACCACCCGCGCCTCGATCGCGCGGCGCACGCGCTCCGCCGCCGCCTCCACGCCCGTGCGGTCGGTCTCCGCGAGGAGCACCGCGAGCTCGTCGCCTCCGAGCCGCGCCGGCAGGTCGGTCGCGCGCAGGGCGTCGCACATCGCCTCGGCCGCCGCCTGGATCGCCCGATCCCCCGCCGCGTGGCCGA
>JAUHXR010000328.1 GCA_030426845.1 Polyangia bacterium
GAGGTGAGCCGTCGAGGACTCGGCGCGGCGCGCGTGCGCTGCGTCGCGGGCGAGGCCGAAGGCCGCGTCGTCCACCACCGTGAGGGTGCCGCCGGGCCGCAGGGCCCGCGCCGCGGCCGCCGCCACGCGCCTCGGCTCGCGCAGGTGGTTCCAGCTCCGGAGCATCAAGACGTGGTCCACGCTCTCGGCCTCGACCGCGTCGGCCCAGCCCTCCGCGTCGCCGACCGCGAGCGAAGCCTCGGGGAGCCGCGCCCGGAGGCTCGCGATCGCGGCCGCGTCCGGATCGAGCGCGGCGTAGCGGATGGCCCCCGCCGCCACGCGCGCGGCCACGCGGTCCACGTAGCGCCCCTCACCCACCCCGAGGTCGAGCACGTCGCCCTCGATCGTCTCGAGGACCTCGCGCACCGCCGCGTCGTCGCGGGTGAACGGGTCACGCTCCCGGGCCGGCTCGAAGACTCCGGTGCAGGCCGCGCGCTCGTCGCACCCGTCGCACATCGCGCTGCGATTGAGCGGACGCAGATCGCGGGTGAAGTCGGTCGGCGCGTCCTTGTCCGAGACGTCGAGGTAGACCTGGCCGAGCGCGTGCTTGATGCGGGCGATCTCGACGTCGCTGAAGTCGCGAGAGTCGGCGCGGTAGCGCGCGTAGCGGGCCCCGTCTCGCACGAACAGATCGCGTCCCCGCTCCCACGGCGTGACGCCGACCTCGCCGAGGAGCGGGCAGCCGCCGCCGGGCGGGGCCGGCACGTCGGCGACCCGGGTGTAGTTGAACGAGTTGCTGCGCGGCCGGTCGCGGGCGGCGCGGAGCTCGCCGGCGCCGAAGGCCTCGTAGTAGCCGCGGTAGAGCCCCGGGCACGGGCCGCTCAGGCTGCACCCGCGGCACGTCTCGGCGGGCTGCAGCTTGTTGAGGTCGTCGACCGGGAAGAAGTCTGGCTCGCCCACCTCGATCATGGTCGCGAAGCGGTGCGTCTTGAGGTCGTCGAACGCGTCCTCGAAGCCCGCCATGAGGCAGAGCGGGATCGCGCCGTGGGTGAAGCGCGGGCCCGCCCCGTCGCCGACCTGCGCGCGCCCGTAGGCGATCGCGTCCTTCACGCGGTCGGCGACCCGCGCGACCTCCGGCATGAGGTGCTCGAAGAGCTTGTCGCCCCCGCCCTTGGGCTCGACCATCGACATCTTCAAGACGACGTCGGGGTACGGCAGGATGGCGTCGACCAGGCCGCGCAGGTGCTCGACGTTGTGCCGGGTGATCACGCAGTTGACCGTGAAGTCGAGGCCGCGCCCGCTGAGGACCTCGACCGCCTTGTAGGTCTGCTCGAAGGCCTCGCTCCGCACCATGAGGTCGTGGACCTTCGCGGTTCCGCCGTGGAGCGAGAGGTAGACGTAGCGCAGGCGGCGCGCCATCAGCCGATCCACGAGCGCGGGGTAGCTGAGCATCCGGCCGTTGGTCACGAGGCCGAAGTCCATCCCGAGCCGCGCGGTGTGGGTCGCCCAGCGGAGCAGCTCGGGGCGGATGGTCGGCTCCCCGCCCGAGAGGACCACCATCGAGTGGCCGAGCGCGCGCGCCCGCTCGATCTTCTCGTGCACCTCGCGCGCCTCGGCGTCGACGTGGCGCACGTCGAGGGTGTGGCAGAAGGAGCAGTGGTCGTTGCAGCCGTAGCCGACCTTGATGAGGGCCTTCATCGCGCCGCCCCAGGGTAGCGCGGGCGGGGCGCCGGGGCCGCGCCCCGGCGCCGCAGGCCAGGCCGCGGTCGAGCCCCCACCCTCGAACCATCGGGTCACCCGATGGTCGTCTTTCAATTTTCGAAGTTGCCGAATGGTCGCCAGACCCCAAGAGTCCCCTCATGGCGAAGCGTGCCGGGCTCCTCATCGCGCTGCTCGTCGCGGGCTGCGGCGGCGACGAGCCTCAGACGGAGCAGGAGCGGGTGGCGGCCCGGGTCGATCGGGCCTCGGTGCACTTCCACCTCACGCTGCGCGCGCGTCTGGACGGCCCGCAGGGGGAGCGCTGGGCCCGCGATCTGATCGCGGCCCGTGAGGACGACGCCCTGGCCGAGCGGCTCGCCCGGGAGCTGTTCGAGGACCGGGCCTCGGGCCGCCAGTGGCTCCAGGACGACCGGCGGCCGCGCCACGGGGTCCTGCGACACCTCGGCGCGCCGGACCCAGCCGAGGACCAGGCCGGCTTCTTCCTCGCCCTGCTCGATCAGGACGCGCTCGACGACCGGCGCATCCCCAAGCAGGTCCTCGTCTACGAGGCGAGCCGGCTCGACCGGAGCGCGCTCGAGCCGACCCTCGCCGCGCTGACCGCCGCCGGCCGGGCCCTCGTCATGGCGCGGGCGGGCTACTGCGACGCGACCGAGCGCGACGCGAGCCGGGCCGACGGGGAGATCCCGACCGTGGAGGAGACCCGGGCCGCCCTCCGCCGCTGGATGCCGAGCCGCGAGGCCGACGCGGAGGCGCTTCACGAGGACCTGCGCCGCGCGATCGCCGTCACCACCGGAGCCAGCCGGGCCTGCTGCGCGATCCGCGAGGGCGACCACGCGGCCGCGGCCCGCTCGATCGAGGTCTGGGTCGACGACGCGGCCGCGCTCGGCGTCTCGGCCTCCCGCGTGGCGATCCTCCGGAGCTGGGCCGCCCTCGCGCAGGGCGAGCGCGAGGCGGCGCGGACGCACCTCGAGGCGGTCGACCCGTCGGCCCTCGAGCCCGAGGAGCGGCCGCGCTACCGCATGGTCCGCGACGCGCTCGCCTCGGACGATCAGCAAGGCGCGATCGACGCCGCCGAGCAGCTCGTGGACCGCCGGTGGCTCAGCGCGCTCGCGCTGCGGGGCGTGCACGCGGCCCTCGTCGAGGACGGAGCCTTCGAGGCGCTCGAGGCGCACCCGCCGAGCCGGGCCCTCCTCCACGCCGCGGCGGGCCACGCCGCGCTGACCGCGGCCGGGCGCGCGGTGTTCCCCATGTTCGACCAGGCCCACGCGATGGATCGATCCCTCACCGAGCGGCTCGGCGAGCTCTTCCGGTAGCGCGTGGCCGACGCCGGGCATCCGCGGGGCATCGCCCACCTGGCCCACCACCCGCTGACGCCGGTGGGGCTGCTCCTGACCGCGACCGCGGTCGCGCTGGCGTGGGCCAACTCCCCCGCGGCCGCGAGCTACGACGCGCTCTTCGGTACCGAGCTCGGCGTGAGCGTCGGCGACTTCACGCTCCGGAAGCCGCTCGTGCTCTGGATCAACGACGGCCTGATGGGGCTGTTCTTCTTCCAGGTCGGCCTCGAGATCAAGCGCGAGCTCCTCGCGGGCGAGCTGCGCTCGATGCGGCAAGCTTCCTTGCCGGCGTTCGCGGCGATCGGTGGGATGGCCGTGCCGGCGCTGCTCTTCCTGGCGATCCAGCCCGACGGCCCCTCGCGCGCCGGCTGGGGGATCCCCATGGCGACCGACATCGCCTTCGCGCTCGGCGCGCTGGCGGTCCTCGGCGATCGGGCGCCGCCCGGCCTGCGGGTGTTCCTCACCGCGCTCGCGATCGTGGACGACATCGGCGCGGTGCTCGTGATCGCGATCTTCTACACGGACGAGATCGCCCTCGTGAGCCTCGCCGCGGGGCTCGTGCTGTTCGCGCTCGCGATCGCGGGCAACCGGCTGCGCGTGCGGAGCTCGGTCTTCTACTTCGTGCTCGGCGTCGCGGTGTGGGTCGCGTTCCTCAAGTCGGGCGTCCACGCGACCGTCGCCGCGCTCCTGATGGCCTTCGCGATCCCCGCCCGCACGCGCCTCGACGGCGCCGCCTTCCTCGGCGAGGCGGAGGCCGGGCTGAAGCGGCTGCGCGACGAGGGGCTGCCGGCCGACACACGGCTCAACACGCCCGAGCAGCAGGCGGCCCTCACCGCGCTGGAGGACTCGGTCGTCGGCGCGGGCGCGCCGCTCCAGCGGCTCGAGCGCGCGCTGCACCCGCTCGTGTCCCTCGCCGTCCTGCCCGTCTTCGCGCTCGCCAACGCCGGCGTGCGGCTGGACGGCGGGCTGGGCGACGCGCTCCGCGATCCGATCGCGCAGGGCATCGCCCTCGGCCTGGTCGTCGGCAAGCCGCTCGGGGTCGCCGCGCTGAGCTGGCTCGCGGTGCGGCTCGGGATCGCGGACCTCCCCGCCGGTGTGCGGTGGGTGCACGTCGTCGGCGCGGGGGCGCTCGCAGGGATCGGCTTCACGATGGCGCTCTTCATCGGCTCGCTCGCGTTCGACGGGCAGCCCGCCGCGGTCGCCGCGAGCAAGCTCGGGATCCTCCTCGCCTCGGCGCTCAGCGCGGTCGTCGGGCTCGCGATCCTGGCCCGCGCGCCGCGCGCCGCGCCCTCTGGCTGACGAAGGCCCCGGTCGGCCGCCCCGCCGGGTAGGATGCCGGGCTGATGGCGACGCCGTTCGATCCTCCCCTGCCGCCGGCGGCGATGCGCGCCCTGGTCGGCGCGCCCGAAGCGGCCGAGTACGACAACGACGTGCCGGGCGGGACGTTCGGCACGCTCGCGTTCGGCCCGCTCGAGCCTGGCGAGGCCTACCGGCGGGTCTTCGACTTCGGCTGCGGCTGCGGCCGCCTCGCGCGTCAGCTCCTCAAGCAGGAGCCGCCGCCGGATCGGCTGGTCGGCGTGGACGCGAACCGCGAGATGGTCGCGTGGTGCGACGCCCACCTCCACCGCGCCGGGGTCGAGACGAGGTACCTGCACCACGACGTGAGGAGCACCCTCTACGCGCCGGACAACGCGCCGAACGACGTGCTCCCGATCCACGGCTACGGAGACGACTTCACGCTCATCAACTGCCACTCGGTGTTCACCCACCTCTTCGAGCCGCAGACCGAGCACTACCTCGAGGAGTTCGCCGCGATGCTCGATCCGCGCGGGCTCGTCCGCTCGACCTGGTTCCTCTTCGACCGCGGCTGGTTCCCGGTGATGAACCCGGACCACCACGTGCTCTGCACCGATCGCTACGAGCTGACGATGGCGGTCTACTACGACTGGGGCTGGGTCCGCGCGACCGCCCGGCGCGTCGGGCTCAAGCTCGTCCACGCGTCGTGGACGGAGGAGCCCGGCTACCAGAGCGAGCTCTTCTTCGCGACCGGCGACGGCTTCGAGGATCTGTTCGACGCCGGCGTGGAGCCGCCGGGGACGGTCCTCGGCTTCGGGCCGAGCGCGCCGCCCCGCCCATGAGCGAGCCCGCGGATCCCGCGACCCGTCGGCGACGCCTCGCGGCGCGCGTGGCGCCCGCGCTGGCCGCGGTCCTGGCCTACCTGCCCAACCTCGACGACTTCTTCGTCTCCGACGACTTCGACCACCCGTTCGTCCACGGCTACTCGTGGAGCGAGCTCGCCGCGCACCTCACCGAGCCGTCGGCGTCGGGCGACTTCTTCCGCCCCCTGACCCGCGTCTCGATGGGGATCGACCACGCGCTGTGGGGTCTGGACGCGCGCCCCTCTCACGTGGTGAACGTCCTCCTGCACGCGGCGACGGCGGTGGCGGTCGGCGCGCTCGCGCGGCGGCTCGACGGCCGCGCCTGGGTGGGCGGGCTCGCCGGCGTCCTCTTCGCGCTGCACCCGATCCACCCCGAGGCGGTCTCGTTCCTCGGCGCGCGCTTCGATCTGATGGCCGGGCTCTTCGCGGCGCTGTCGATGCTCGCCTACGTGCGCGCGGTCGAGGGCGGCGGCGCGCGCTGGGTCGCGGCCTCGACGGGCGCCTTCGTCCTGTCGGTGCTCAGCAAGGAGGCGGGCATCTTCGTGCCCCCGGCGCTCCTCGCCTACGAGCTGCTCTGCGCCCGGGAGCGACGGCTCTGGCGCCCGTTGCCCGGCCTCGCCGCGCTCCTCGGCTACGGCGCCTACCGCGTCCTCGTCATCGGCGCGACCGGCGGCTACGAGTCTGGCCTCGGGGCCAGCCGCCACCTGCCGCGGCTCGAGCTCGCCTACCTCGAGCAGCTCCTCGGGTTCACGGGCTACGGCCTGATCACCCCGGTCAACCAGCGCGCGCTCGAGGGGTGGGCGACGCCCGCGATCGGCCTGCTCGGCGCGCTCTTCCTGGCGACGCTCCTGACGGTCGCGCTCACCCGCCGCCGCCGCTGGCGCCTCGCCGTCTTCCTCGCGATCGCGATCGGCCTCGCGGCGCTCCCCGCCTCCACCCTCTACTCGAGCTGGGGCCTGCGCCAGGGCCTCGAGGGCGCCCGCTTCCTCTACGCGGCGTCGATCCCGTTCTGCGCGCTGCTCGCCGTCCTCCTCGGCGAGCTCAGCCCCCCCGGGCTGCGCGCCGGCGCGATCGCGGCGACGGTGTCGACCTACGCCGCGCTCTGCGTCGCCCACGCGCTGGTCTGGAGCCACGCGTCCGACCTCTCCCTGCGCGCGGTGGACGCGATGCGCGCGCGCTGCGGCGACCTCGAGGGCCCCGAGCCGACGGTCCTCGTCTACGACGCTCCCGACAACTATCTTGGCGCATTCTTGTTCCGCAACGGGATCCCGGCTGCGGTGCAGGTGTTCCGGCCGGACGAGGCGGTCGGTCGGTTCCTGCGGCGCGAGCTGGAGCCCGACTTCGTGGAGTCCGACGGCTACGACGTCCGCGCGCTCGCCGGCCGCCGCGACGTCTGCGCGCTCGTCTGGGACGAGGCGGCGGAGGGCCTGACCGACGAGACCGCCCTCCTCCGCTCGGCCGCCGCGCCGCAGGTCGCCCCCGGCGACGTGCCCGGCCCGCGCGACTGGGACGCGTGGACGCTCTACGAGGCGGAGACGACGCGCGCCGACGGCGACGCCTGGGTGATCGAGGCGGCGGGCGAAGACCCGCAGCTCGAGGCGTCGGTGCCGCTCGCGGTCCGCGCCCTGGTCGTCACGATGCGCGTGAGCCCGACCGGCGACGCCCCCGATCCCCTGGGCGAGGTGTTCTGGGCGATCGACGACGTGGACTACGCATCGGCCGAAGGCCACCACCGCCTCTTCGCGGTGCACGTCGACGGCGAGCCCCACACCTACCGCCTGCCCGTCCCGCTCGGCTACCCCCGTGAGCTCTCCGGCGCGCGCCTGCGCCTGCGCCTCGACCCGACGATCTTCCCCGCCCGCATCGTGCTCGAGGAGCTCGCGCTCGAGGTCGAGCCGCTCGGCCCAGCCGACGGGCGGTGATAGGATCCGGCGCCGGTGCCGCGGATCTCGATCGTCATCCCGGTCTTCGACGCGGGCGCGTTCCTCGAGGAGGCGGTCGAGCGCGTCCGCGCGCAGACCTTCGCCGACTGGGAGCTGCTCCTCTTCGACGACGGCTCGCGCGACGGAAGCCGAGAGGTCGCCGCCCGCCTCGCCGCGCGGGACGCGCGCCTGCGCTGCTTGGCCCACCCCGGCCACGCCAACCGAGGGCAGTTCGCGACCCGCGTCGCGGCGGCCGGCGAGGCGCGCGCGGGCGTCGTGGCGATGCTCGACCAGGACGACGTCTGGGACGTCGACTACCTGGCGAAGCACCTCGCGCGCTGGCAGGAGGTCGCGCCGCGCGGCGTCCAGCTGAGCTACGGCCCCGGCTTCTACTGGCACCCCGACGCGCCGGAGAAGGACTACGTCCAGCCGATGCCGCCGGGCACTCCCGGCGTCTTCGCGCCGCCGACCCTGCTGAGCGCGTTCTTCGAGGGCCAGTTCGCGGCGACCCCGCTGCCGAGCACCACCTTCATCCGGCGCGACGCCCTGCGCGCGGCCGGCCGCTTCGGCGAGCTCGCGCGCGGGAGCCAGTGCGAGGACCAGTACCTGTGCTGGTTCATCGGGATGCGCTGGCCGGTCGCGATCTACGCCGAGCCGTGGGTGAAGTACCGCCAGCACCCCGGCTCGGCGCTCGCCAAGATGCTCGCGACCCCCGCGCGCGCGAACCGCGCCGAGGCCGCGTTCCTCGAGACGGCGCGCCGCGAGGTCGCGCGCCTCTACCCGGAGCACCCGCTGATCACCCAGGGCGTGCTCGATGCGCGGCTCGCGGAGCTCGGCGCGCCGGTCGACGAGGCGCCCTCGGGGCGGCTCGGTCAGCTCCGCCGCGCCATCGCGCGCGCGAGCGGCCTCGCCCCCTCGAGCCCGGTGCGCGAGGCGGCGCGGATGGTCGGCGCCCGCTCCCGCCTCGCGGTCGGCGTCGCGCCGCTGAGCGAGGCGTTCGGCGAGGACCGCGGGACGCCGCTGACCCGGCACTATGTCGCCCAGTTCCTCCGCGACCACGCGGCGGACGTGCGCGGGCGCTGCCTCGAGTTCGAGGGCGACGACTACACCCGCGCCTACGGCGGCGATCGGGTCACCGAGTCCGACGTCCTCGACCTCTACCCCACCAACCCGAACGCCACGGTGGTGGCCGACCTCACCGCGCCCAACGAGCTCCCGTCCGACGCCTACGACGCGATAGTCTGCACCTTCGTCCTGCACGAGATCTTCGACATGCGCCGCGCGGTCGCCGAGCTCTACCGCGTGCTCAAGCCGGGCGGGGTGATGCTCGTCGCGGTCCCCCACGTGACGATGTGCGAGCCCGCCTACGGCGAGCGCTGGCGCTTCACCGTCCAGGGCCTGACCGAGCTGCTCGCCGAGGCGTTCCCCAGCGAGACGACCACCCTCCGCGCCTACGGCAACTCGCTCACCGCCGCCGCGCAGCTCCGCGGGCTCGTCGCGGAGGAGATGACCGAGGCGGAGCTGTCGTTCCACGACCCGCGCTTCGCGGTGATCCTCTGCGCCCGCGTGATGAAGCCGCTCGACGCGGAGGCTACGGTCCCCGCGCGACGCGAGGCGGCCGCGCCCGAGCGCGCCCCGCGACCGTCGCCGGCCCGGCTCCCCGGGCACGCGCCAGCCGGGCAAGGCATCGTGCTGCTCTACCATCGCACGGCGAGCGAGACGCAGGACCCTCACCTCCTCGCGGTCGACCCCGCGCGCTTCGAGGAGCACCTCCGCGTGATCCAGGAGCTGGGGCGACCCGCCCCGCTCCTCGAGCTGGGGGCGGCGATGGACCGCGGCGAGGTCCCGGAGCGCTCGATCGCCGTCACCTTCGACGACGGCTACGTCGACAACCTCCTCTACGCCAAGCCCGCGCTGGTGCGCCGCGGCGTGCCCGCGACCGTCTTCGTCACCGCGGGCTACGTCGGCGCGCAGCGCGAGCTCTGGTGGGACGCGGTCGAGCGGCTCTTCCTGAGGACGCCCCGCCTGCCGGAGACCCTCGAGCTCGACCTCGGCGCGCGGCGGCTCCCGCTCTCGCTCGGGCGCGACGCCGCGTGGACCGACGTCGAGCTCGAGCGGCACGCGGGCTGGCACGTGCTGGAGCCCGAGTCGCCGACCGCGCGCCACCTCGCCTTCCGCGAGGCGCTCGAGCGGCTGCGCCCTCTCCCCGAGCCCACGCGCCGCGGCGCGATCGCGTCCCTCTTCGCCCAGGCCGAGCTCGACGAGGACGTGCGCCCGTCGCACCGCGTGATGGACGTCGGCGAGGTCCGCGCGCTCGCCGACGGAGGCACGATCACGGTCGGCGCACACACCGTGACGCACTCGCAGCTCTCGGCCCTCGATCGGGACGCGCAGCGCCACGAGATCGCGGCCAGCCGCGCCCGCCTCGAGGCGATCCTCGATCGCCCCGTGGAGACGTTCGCCTACCCGTTCGGGAGCCGCGCCGACTACGACGCGCGGAGCGTCGAGCTGGTGCACGAGCAGGGCTTCGCCCTGGCGTGCTCCAACTTCCCGGGCCTCGTCACCCCCGAGACGCCGCGCGCGGAGCTCCCGCGCGTGATGGTGATGGACTGGAGCGCGGAGGAGCTCGCCCGCCACCTCGAGGCGGCGTTCGCCGGGCAGGCGTGGGCGAGCGCGTGACGTGAAGGTCGCCTTCGCCTGCCACTCCGAGGACTGGGCCGGAGCCGAGAGCAGCCTCTACGCGCTGCTCCGCCGCCTCGACCCCGCGCGCCACGCGCCGCTCGCGCTCCTCCCGACCAACGGGCGCCTGTCCGAGCGGCTCGAGCGCCTCGGGGTGCCCCTCGCCTACGC
>JAUHXR010000329.1 GCA_030426845.1 Polyangia bacterium
CGGGCGACTCGTCTCTCGCCGAGCCGCACCTCGCGGCCGCGGCCACCGCCGACCGCCCGCCGCGCGATCGCGCGCGGATCGAGAGCTACCGGGCGATCGCGGCGCTGCGCGCGGGCGACCTCGAACGCGCGGCGGCCTCCGCGGGCACCGCCCTCGCGATCGCCGACGCCCATGGCCTCTCCGACGTCGCCGCGAGCGCCTGCTCGAACCTCGGCTCGGCCGAGCAGCAGCGGGGAGACTGGGGCGCGGCGCTCGAGGCCTACGAGCGCGGCCTCCGCCTCGCGCTCGCCCTCGGCAAGCGCAGCAGCGAGCTGGCCCTGCGCTTCAACCTCGCCAACCTGCGGGCGGCCGTCGGCCTGATCGGGCGCGCGCGCGACGGACTCGAGGACGTGCGACAGCGCGCGCAGGAGCGCGGGGCCACGTACTTCATCGGCGCCGCCTCGCTCGTGTCCGCCGAGCTCGCGATCCTGGACGGCGACGCGGCGGCGGCCTTCAACGAGCTCGCCCGGGCGCGCGAGGCGTTCGGGTCGATCGGCGCCTCGCGCGATCTCGACGAGGTCGGCCTGCTCGAGGTCGAGGCGCACCTGGTGGCGGGGTCCCACGCGGCGGCCGCGGACGCGCTGGCCGCCCTCGCCCCTCCCGAGGCGGCCGACGTCGCCGCGCGCCGCGGGCTCGTCGAAGGCCGCGCCGCGCTCGCGGCCGGCGACCTCGCCGCGGCCGAGGAGCGCCTCGCATGGGCCGAGGCGCACGAGGCCGCGCTCCCCGCCGCGCGGGCCGAGGCCGCGATGTGGCGCGCCGAGGCGGCGGAGGCGCGCGGTGAGCCCGACCGCGCGAGCGCTCATCGCGCGCGCGCCCGCGAGGCCTGGGAACGGATCGGGCGGAGCCTGCCCGAGCCGCTCCGTGACGCCTTCCGCCGACACCCCGGCCGGCGCCGGCTCTACCCCGCGCCCGCCGCCGTCGACGCGCCGACCGTCACCGGCCTGCCCGCGCGCGCGCTGCGGTGGTTCCTCGAGGTGACCCGGCGCCTGGGCGGCGAGCGGGACCCGCGCGCGGTCCTCGATCACGCAATGGACGCGGCCCTCGCGCTCACCGCCGCGGAGCGCGGGTTCGTGCTCCTCGCCGAGACCCCCACCGGGCCGTTCATGGTGGCCGGCGCGCGCCACGTGTCCCGGCGCGCGCTGAGCGGCGACCACGACGGCGCGTTCAGCCGCCAGATCGCCGAGCGCGTCGTCCGCGAAGAGCGCCCGGTGATCAGCGCCGACGCGCTGGCCGACGCCCGCTTCGCCGCGAGCGTCTCCGTCCACGCGATGCAGCTCCGCTCGATCCTCTGCCTGCCGATCCGCGCTCACGACGAGGTGCTCGGCGCGCTCTACCTCGACCACCGCTTCGAGGCGGACCGCTTCGCCCACGTCGACCTCGAGCTCCTGCGGGCGTTCGCCGACCAGGTGGCGATCGCGCTCGACGGCGCCCGGATGGTCGAGGCCCTCCGGCGGCGGGCGGCCGAGCTCGAGGCGCGCACCAACGAGCTGGCGCAGGAGCAGGCACGCGTCGCGCAGCTGATGGCGGCGCAGGAGGCCGAGATCGACCGCCTCGAGAGCGCGCTCGAGGCGCGCCAGCAGACGCTGGAGCTTCGCTACGACTACGCGAGCATCCTGGGCCGGAGCGCGCCGATGCGCCGCCTCCTCGCGCGGGTCGACCGCGTCGTCGACACCTCGGCCAGCGTACTGGTCCGGGGCGAGAGCGGCACGGGCAAGGAGCTCGTGGCGCGCGCCATCCACTTCAACGGACCGCGCCGTGAGGGCGCGTTCGTGGCCGTGAGCTGCGCGGCGATGCCCGAGGCTCTGCTCGAAGCGGAGCTGTTCGGCGCGGTCAAGGGCGCGTTCACCGGCGCCGACGCCGACCGACAAGGTCTCGTGCGACGCGCGGAGGGTGGCACGCTCTTCCTCGACGAGATCGGCGAGATGCCGCTCGCGACCCAGGCCAAGCTCCTGCGCGTCCTCCAGGAGCGGCGTGTGCGCCCGGTGGGCGGCGGCGTCGAGGTCCCGGTCGACTTTCGACTCGTCGCCGCGACCCACCGCGACCTCGCGGCCGAGGTGCGGGCGCGACGCTTCCGCGAGGACCTGTACTTTCGCCTCGCGGTCCTCGAGCTCGAGGTGCCGCCCCTGCGCGAGCGCGTCGAGGACATCCCGGTCCTGACCCGCGCCTTCCTCGATCGCCTCGCCGAGGCCGACGGCCGCCCTCGCCCGACCGTCGCGCGCGACGTGGTCCCGCTGCTGTCGCGGCACCCGTGGCCCGGCAACGTGCGCGAGCTCTCCAACGTCCTGACCCGCGCCTACGTGTTCTCGGGTGGCGCGCGCGTCAGCGCCAGCGACGTCGAGCTGGTCCGACCGCCGCCCCGACGGGTCGCGTCTCGCTCCGAGTACGAGGCCGACGAGCGCGAGCGGATCCTGCGCGCGCTCAACGCGAACCGCTGGAACGTCCGCGCGACCGGCCGCCAGCTCGGCATCCCGAGCAACACGCTGTACCGCAAGCTCAAGCGCTACGGCATCCAGCGCCCCGGGTGAGCGGCGACTACTCCTCTTCCTCTTCTTCGATGCGGGAGCGGCGGCGAGCGCGCTTGGGGTCGACCTCGGCGTTCACCACCGGCTTCACCCCGCCGGCCTCGTTCGGGATGAAGCGGATCTCCGTCCGGATCTCGAACGAGAGCGAGGTGAGCGCCTTCTGGAGCTCCTTGCTCAGATCGGTCGCCTCGAGGAAGTCCCGGATCTCGTGGGCGGCGACGCGGACCATCTGGTTCTTGGTCTCGTCGACCTGCGAGAAGATGTACCCCGCGAGCTCCTTCGGGAGCTTGCCCCCGTCGTCGAGCACCCCGCGCAGCTTCTCCCCCGGGTTTGCGATCGTCTCGATGCCCGTCTCCAGGCCCTTCTCGATCGCGCGCTTGAGGACCTGGGGCAGGATCCGCTCGAGGCGGCGCCGGCGGCGCTCGGGCTCCGGGATCTCCTCCTCGGAGACGTCCGCGTCCTCCGGCTCGTCGCGCGCGTCGCTCACCTGCGTCAACTAGCCCTGGGCCCGGGGGCGGTCAAGGTGTGCTAGAGGGTGCTTCGCCGTGGCCCGGGTCCTCTTCGTGTCGAAGCCGGTCGTCCCGCCGTGGAACGACAGCTCGAAGAACCTCGCCCGGGCCCTCGCCGAGGCGATGGCCCGGCACCGCGCGGTCGTGATGACCGACGGCTCCGATCCGGGGCTCCCGCCGGACGTCGCGCGCGCGCCGATCTACCAGGACCGTGGAGCCTTCGCGCCGGGCCTGCGCGCCCAGCTCGCGGTGCTCCGCGCGCTCGCCAGCCGCCGGGGGGACGACGTCTGGCACTTCTTCTTCGCCCCCAACCCGAAGAGCTCGGCCGCCGCCCGCGCCCTCTCCACCGCGCGGCGCAAGCCGACCGTCCAGACGATTTGCAGCCGCCCTCGGGACCCGGCCGCGCTCCGGAGCCTCCTCTTCGCGGACCGCAACGTGGTCGTCTCGCGCGCGTCCCGGCTCGCGCTGCTCGACGCGGGCATCGCCCCCGAGCGCGTCGCCCACGTGCCGCCGACCGTCCCCGCGCTGCGGCCGCTCGAGGCGGCGGCGCGGCGCGACGCGCGCCGCGAGCTCGGGCTGCCGGTCGACGCCCCGCTGATCGTCTACCCGGGTGACCTCGAGCACTCGCGAGGGGCGCGGCGGACGATCGACGCCTTGCGCGCTGACGCGATCGGCGACGACGCGGTGCTGGTGATGGCGTGCCGCGACAAGACCCCCCGCGCGGCCGAGGTCGCGGTTCAGCTCCGGGAGGCCGCGCGGCCGCTCGGGGATCGGGTGATCTGGATCGGGGAGACCCCGCGGATCCACGATCTGCTCGGCGCGGCCGACGTCGTCGCGCTCCCGAGCACCGACCTCTACGCGAAGATGGACCTGCCCCTCGTCCTCCTCGAGGCGATGTGGCTCGAGCGGGCGATCGTGGTGGTGAGCGACTCCCCCGCGGCCGAGATCGCCGAGGGCGGCGCCGCTCGGGTCTGCGCGCCCGACCCCGAGGCGGTGGGCGCCGCGATCGGGGAGCTGCTCTACGACGACGACGCCCGCGGGGCGCTCGGGCGCGCCGCCGCCGCCGCCGCCGCCGAGCGCTACGCGCCGGGGGCGATGGCGCGCGCCTACGAAGCGATCTACGACGAGCTGCTGTGATCCCCGCTGGTCCCTCAGCCCTGCCCTCAGCGAGGCCCCCCCGACGATGAGCCGACCGATCGACGCGCGCGCGAGGCGCTACTACGACGACTTCAGCCGCGACTACGATCACGGGCGACACCGCGGCTACCACGCGCTGATCGACGAGCTCGAGGTCTCCGTCGTGGCGCCCTACGCCGAGGGTCGCGAGGCGCTCGAGGTCGGCTGCGGCACCGGGCTCATCCTCGATCACGTCGCGCCGATCGCGTCGCGCGCGGTCGGCGTCGATCTCTCCGCGGGCATGCTCGCCAAGGCGCGATCCCGGGGACACCAGGTGGTGCAGGGATCGGCCACCGCCCTGCCCTTCGCCGACGCGAGCTTCGACTGCGTCTACAGCTTCAAGGTGCTCGCGCACGTCCCCGCGATCGACCAGGCCCTCGCCGAGGTCGCGCGCGTGCTCCGGCCGGGCGGTCACGCGGTCCTCGAGCTCTACAACCGCTGGAGCCTGCGCTACCTCGCGCGGCTCGCGGCCGGGGCTCGTCGCATCGGCGCGCACCACGACGAGGCAGACATCCCGACCCGCTGGGACTCGCCGTCCGAGGCGATCGAGCGGCTGCCCGCGTCGCTCCGGCTCGTCGACACCGCCGGAGTCCGCGTCCTGACCCCGTTCGCGGGCGTGCACCGCGTGCCGGGGCTCGCGCAGCTCTACGCGGCCGGTGAGAGAGCCGCGCTCCGCTCCCCCGCGCGCCGCTTCGGCGGGTTCTTCGTCGTGGTCGCCGAGCGCCGCTGAGGGCGGCGCGCGGGTTGCCATCGAAATTCCGCACGGCTATAGGTCGACACCGGTGAGCGAGGGACGGAACGTAGAAGCGCTGCGCGAGCGCGCCGAGCGCGCGCTCGACGAGGGGCGCGGGCGACGGACCATCGAGCCGCTGCTCGAGCAGATCCTCCGCGTCGCGCCGCAGGACGACCCGGCGCGCATCTTCGCGCACCGCCACCTGGCGGAGCTGCGCCTCGAGATCGATCCGTGGTCGGCCGCGCTCCACCTGCGCAAGGTGCTCGCGGCGAGCACGCGCGACGACATGGCCCACTCGCTCATGGCGCTCGCGCAGGCGCTCCTGGGCAACTACCGCGCGGCCGTCTCTTCCTACCGCCGCGCGCTCCAGGTCGCGCCGCGCAACCCCTGGTACCACCACAACCTCGGCCACCTCCTGGACGTCGCGCTCGACGATCCCCGCGGCGCGCTCGGGCACCTCGAGATCGCGCTGGCCCAGGCCGATCCGCCCGAGCACGAGATCACCGCGAGCGCGGCCCACTGCCTCGCCCGGCTCGATCGCCTCGACGAAGCGGCCGAGCTCGCGCGGCGCGCCTGCGCCGAGGCTCCGTTCCCGCAGGACCACCAGGCGCTCCTCGAGTGGATCGAGCGTGGCGCTCCGCTCGATCCGGGCGAGCAGCCGCTGCGCGCCGAGACGCGGGTTCACCGCGCCTCGGATCGCCCGCGCCCGGCCGATGGGCTCACGGTGGACGTGGCGGTCCTGTCGCTCCTCGAGCGGCACCTCGAGGCGGCCGGCCTGACCGAGGCCCACCTCGCGAGCGCGCGCGCCCTCTGGACGGACTACCGCGAGGAGCGCGAGCCGAACGTGAAGAAGCCGGAGGTCGCGGCGGCCGCCGTCCACTACGCGATCGCGCTCGTGCACGGCGTCGGCGGGGTCACCCAGGCGGCGATCGCGCGCCGCTACGGGGTCGCGCCGGGGAGCGTCTCGCGGAGCTTCGGCGACATCCGCAGCGCCCTCGCGCTCCGTCCCGGCGATCCGCGCTACCACCACGGCGCGTAGCCCGAGCCTCCCCCCTCACGGCGGCGCCGGCGCCTCGCCCTCGACCAGCATCAACCCCAGCCGCTGCACGCTCGGCTGCCCGGCCGCGTCTCGCTCCGCGATGTCCGCGAAGGCCACGAGGACACGCCCGCTCGGGAGGCGCACGGCGTGCGGCTTGCTCGGCTCACCCACCTCCGACGCGGTGAGGCGCTCCTCCACGCCGAGCGCGCCGTCCGGGGCGATCGCGCGACGGAAGAGCACGAAGCCCGCCGGCGCGAGCGGGTAGATGTAGTAGGCGTCGAGCCCGCCGTCGGCCCTCGCGGCGAACGCGGTGTCGTGAACGTTGCTGCTCCGGTCGGAGACGCGCGTCGCGTCCGACCAGGTCTGCCCACCCGCTCCGGCCGCGGAGGTTCGGAAGAACGACACCATCGGCTCGACACCGATCGGGCGCTGGTAGGAGAACGCGAGCCCGCCGTCGCCGAACACCGCGAGCGCGGGCTGCGCGGCGGGCGTCGGGTCGACCGCCACCGCGGGTCCGAGCGAGCTCGCGTCGGGTCCCAGCGCGACGCTCGGTGTCGAGGCCCCGTCCCGGAACGCGAGACCCACACCGTTGGGGGTGCGGACGAAGCGCGGCCACGCGAGCATGTCCGAGACGCCGGGCACGGTGGGCAGATCAGTCACCGCGCCGTCGATCGCGACGCGATGGAGGGTGGGCACGGCCCACACGCTCTCCCCGCTCTCGTAGTAGAGCTCCTCGTCGACGAAGGTCGGGCTCGCCCGCACCGCCGCCTCGGGCAGCGCCATCGGCGTCAGCTCACCGAAGCCCGACTCGTCCCCCCTCGCCTCGAACAGCGCGATGCGGTCGAACGCGACATCCGCGCTCTCGAGGACCATGCGCACCGCGCCGCCCGCGCTCACGTCGAAGGCCACGTCGAGGTCGATCTCGACCGCGGGGCCGAGCCACGCCACGTCGTCCAGGCCCGCGGGGAGCGCCGCGACGCGGAGCGGGTGGACGGCGACGCCCGCGTCGGCCGGTCCCGCGTCGAGCCGGGCAGCGTCGACGGCCGCGTCGCGCGGGCCTCCGTCTACATCACTTGCGACACCACATCCCGTGAGCGCGAGCAGCGCGAGCGCGACGACTCGAGCCTGGCGCGCCCCCTCCCAGTCCAGCCTCCGCATGGGCGAAGCATGCGGCGTCCCTCCGGGTCGCGCACGCGTCGGCCGACGTGGCTCACCGCGCGGCGTGGAGCGCGCTCATCACCGAGTGCGAGGCGGCGCGGATCGCGGCCTCCGGATCCGCGTCGAACCGGTCGGGGTGGAGCTTTGTCGCGAGCCGGCGGAGCGCGCGCCGGCGATCCCGCGCGCTCGCGGTCGGGGGCAGCTCCAGCAGATCGCGCGCGCGGCGCTCCACCGCCCGCTTCTTCTGCAGGAGCAGCGCGTAGCCCGCACGCTGGGCCCGCGGCGGCCCCGTCGCGCCGAGGAGCCGCAGCCCGTGGAGGGTCCGCTGCGCGCGCGGCGATCCTCCGGCCGCGCTGATGAGGTCGTCGACGCTCGCGCCGCGCCCGAGCAGCGTCACCACCGCTTGCTCGTCCGGCCAGAGCGCCGCGCCCTCGAGGAGCTCCCGACCCAGCGGCGTCAGCACCAGCATCCCATCGCCCAGCTTGCGCCGCACCGAGATGAGCGGGACATCCTGCATGCGCGCGCGCACCGCGCTCACCAGGAGCTCCGCGGTGGTCGGCGGCTCGTCCAGCACCGGCACCCCGAGCTTCGGTGAGCCCGCGCGCAGCTCGAGCTCCGGCACCTCCTCGGCGAAGAGCCGCGCCATTCGCCGCAGCATCTGCTTGCGCAGCGCGAGGCTCACCGCCGCCGGATCCGTGAGCCCCGCCCGCGACGCCCAGAGCCCGAACGGCTCGTCCGCCTTCGGCGCCTCGGGCTCCACCACCGCCTCGTCCCATGCGCCCATGCGCCGCAGCGCCTCTCCGATCGGATCGCCGTCGTCGGGGGTCACCGTCAGCGCGATCACCCGGCCGCCGCGCACCGCGATGCGCGCGGTCCGCTCCGTGGTCCGCACCGTGAGGACTCCGCTCGCCCGCGAGCGCGCGAGCACGAGGAGCCCGCGTGCGAGCGAGGCGGCGCCGGGCAGAGAGTCCACGCCCTTCCGATACCGGACCGACCGCGGTGACGGCAAAATATCGGCGAACGACCACCGGCGCAGCCGTACGCCCGCGCGTCGAGTCGGCCTTGGGTGACGACCGCAGAGAGCAGGCAGGTGGGCGGGAGGGTCCTCGCCCCGCTACATGCGCCGCTGGACCTTCATCTTCTGGCGCGGCGCCATGCCCTGGGCCTTGAGCGCCTGCGTCGCCATCTTCGTCAGGAGCGGCTTTGTGCCCTTACCGAAGAACGGGGCGAGCTGGTTGGGGTCGATCTTCGCGAGGCGGCTCATCGCGGTCTGCGCGCGGCCGCGCTTCTTCATCGCGACGTAGGTGTAGACCTCGGCGCGGTAGAGTAGCGCCTGGACCTCGCCGAACTCGGGGTCGTCGGCCTTGTAGGTGTCGAGGAGCTTCACCGACTCCTCCGGCTTGCCCGTCCGGGCGAAGGCCTCGGCGCACACCGCGGCGTACATCCCCTTGGCCTTGGCGTTCGGCTGCCGGTCGAGGCGGATGACGTCGGCGAGCGCGCGCGCGTCCTTGGCGCGGCCGTGCATCAGGTAGAGGAGCCCGAGGTTCGCCCGGACGTCGTCCTGCAGGACGGCAGGTGCCTTGTCGACATCGACCTCCTCGAGGATCTTGATCGCGTCCTGCGGGCTCTCGCGGCCGACGAGCTGGGCGCGCGCGAGCGCGTTCATCGCGTCCTTGCTGTCGCCCTCGTCGAGCTTCGCGAGGGCGCGCTTGCGGCCCTCGTCGTCGGTCGCCTCCGCGAGGATGTCCGCGATGCCTCGCGACCGCTGGGTGAGCCGGTAGACGTAGATGCCGAAGCCGATCGCGACGAGCGTGAGCACCGCCACGACGCCGACCATCACGTAGCCGAAGACGCTGTCCTGCGAGGACTGCAGCACCATCAGCGAGGTGGCCCAGAGGACGACGAAGCCCGCGACGATGATCGCGATGGTCCGCCACTTGATGGCGGGCTTCTCCGCCCCGGCGAGGGCCGCCGAGGGGTCCTTGGGCTTGGGGATCTTTCCCTTCTTGGCCACGGACCCCGGATAGCCCGGGGCCTAGAGGTTGTCGAGGAGCCACCCGGCGGTGGGCCGCGCGGCCGGGTCGGCGCGGAGGCACGCGAGCGCGATCTCGCGGTGAGCCTCCTTGGGCTCGGCCGCCGCGTGCTCGAGCACCTCCCTCATCGACGCACCGAACGCGTGGACGTCCATCGCCGGCGCGGCGGCCGCCCCGGCGCGCTGCTCGGGCGGCATGTACGCGAGGGTCCCCTCGGCCGCCCCCGGGCCGGCGGCGGGCCGGTGTCCGATCGGGCACGCGACCCCGAAGTCGGAGAGGACCACGCGGTCGTCCTGCCGCAGCAGCATGTTCGACGGCTTGATGTCGCGGTGCACCACCCCGCGCTCGTGGACATGGACGAGGGCCTCGGCCCCGGTGCGCAGCCAACGCTCGATGCGGGCGAGCGGCAGCGCGCCCTTCTGGAGCTGCTGCCGCACCGAGCCCCCGAGCACCCGCTCCATCGCGATGGCCGCGAGCGCCTCGTCGAGGTCGAAGACCCGCACCACGCCGGGGTGCTCCATGCGCGCCGGGACCCGCGCCTCGACGAGGAGGCGCGCCCGCTCGGCCCGACCTCGCCGGTGGTAGACCTTGAGCGCGACCTTGCGCCCGAGCGACAGGTCGTCCGCGAGGAACACCGTGCCCGCGCCGCCGCGACCGAGCTCTCGCTCCACGCGGTAGCGGCCACGGGTCAGCGCGC
>JAUHXR010000330.1 GCA_030426845.1 Polyangia bacterium
TCGTCCCCGCCGGCGGGGTCGGTGGCGCAGCCTGCACCCGCGAGGGAGAGCACGAGCGCGAGCCAGAGCGCGCGAGATCCGGTCGTTTGCATGCGGGCGGATTTATCACCGTCCGTGCCAGCGCGCGATCCGGCTGAGAAAGAAGGTGGGTGGCTAGATGTCTGGCCACTTACACAACTCGCGTGGCCACCGGCTCAGCCACCCTCGACCATCACGAGCGACAGGGTCCCCCCCCACATCGGCGTCCCGAGGAAGCTGCCGCGGGCGGCCGCGGAGAGCCGGGGCAGGTCGTCGCCGAGGCGGATCTCGATGCCCGCCTCCGCCCCGAGCTCGAGCAGCGCGGCGTCGAGGGTCTCGCTGCCGAGGCGACCGAGCGCGCGGTCGTGCACCGCCATGTCGATCCAGATTCCGCCCACCGCGCCGCGGCCCACCACGTAGAGGAGGACCGGCCCGAGGTCGGCCTCGAGCCCGAGCGCGGTCTCGAGGCGCACGAAGAAGCTGTGGGTGATCGCGGCGGTCAGTCCGTCCGGCGCCCCGAGCAGCGGGTGCTGAGCGGCCGAACCCTCCTGCGATCCCCCGCCCAGCTGGATGCGCAGCTCCGGCCCGCGCAGGATGCCCAGCGAGCGCATCCCGACGCCGATCGAGGCGCCTCCGACCACGTGGCTCTCGAGCGCGTCGCGCCCGGCGAAGTTGGGCGAGAGGCGCAGCCCCTGGAGCGCCGCGATCTCGGGGTCGTGGAAGTCGAGGTCGAGGCCGCGTAGGTCGAGCGCGTCGACGATCAACCCGACCGAGAGCGCGAGGCGTGGCTCCTCGTCGTCGTCCTCCTCCTCCGGCGTCGGGGCAGTCACCGCGGCCGTCGGCGCGGCCACTGTCGATGTGGGCACGGTCGGCGCGGCGACGGTCGGCGCGGCGACGACCGGCGGAGGGGCGGGCGCGACCGGCGCGGGAGCGGGCGGGGCGAGCCTCGCGTCGACGATCGGCCGCGTGGCCCGGGGCTCCTCGAGCGGCGGCACCACCACCACCACCGGCGGGGCCTCGCCGGCCTCGAGCGCCGAGCGCTCGACCGCCCTGGCCTCGTCACCGCGCTCGATCGACACCTCCGCCTCGAGGGTGGCGCGGATCGGCTCGGAGCCGGTGGTCTCGACGTCCACGGTGAGCGTCTGGGCGTGGACGGCGGCGGGCCAGAGCAGCAGGGCGGCGAGCGAGAGCGTGCGGCGCATCGGGTACCTCCGCGCCTCCAACGCGGCCACCGGCCGCGGCTTACAGTCCGTGCGTCAGCGCGTGTGCCAGCGCGTACGTCAGGCGAGCCCTGCGCTCGCGAGCGCGCGCGAGAGGGGCGACGCCTCGTCCTGGAGCGAACGCAGCGTCCGCACGTAGCCGTCCTCGAGGATCGCGCGGCGCGCGGCGAAGTTCATCGGCGAGTGCATGAACATCGTCGCGTCGTCCGGGTCGGGCTCGAGCAGGTGGAGCGCGACGCCCGCGTGGGCCTCGCCGTAGCGCGCGAGGCCGTCCACGAGCCGCGCCTCCGAGCGGAGCCGCCACGCCTGGCTGTAGACCCAGATCAGGCCCTTGTCGCGCACGCGCCGGCGCAGACCGTGCCCGGTCGGCACCGCGCGCTCCGACGGATCGGCCCTCACGGGGACCATCGGGTTGATGATCAGCACGTGCTCGCAACCCGCGGCGACGGCGACGTCGGCGTGCGCGGTCTCGCCCATCCCGCCGTCGATGTAGTCGCGCTCGCCGATCCGCACCGGCGCGAAGAGGAGCGGGATCGCGACCGACGCGCAGACCGCGCGCGGGATCGGGACGTCGCTGAGCTCACCCTGGCCGAAGACCGCGCGGGCGCCCTCGTCGAGGTCGTTGGCGACCACGTAGAGGCGGCCGTCGAGCGCGTCGAAGTGGGTCGGGATCTGGCGGCGCGCCATGAACGCCTCGAGGAAGCGCTCGTACTCCTCGAGCGCGAAGATGCCCGCGGGCAGCGAGTCCCAGAAGCGGTCGAGCTCGTTCCAGACGTCCAGCTCGCGCGGGTTCGAGGCGGCCGAGCTGACGAGATGCCGCGCGGCCCGCACCGAGCTCCGGACGACCCGCCCCCACTCGCCTCCGTCGAGGCGCAGGAGGTGATTGCGCCGCAGGGGGAAGAAGTCGTCGGCCGGGTCGAGGAGCGCGCGGTAGAGGCGCGCCGCCGGCTGCCCCCCCGCGAGGACCGCCGCGACGGTGGCCCCGCTGGAGCTGCCCACGAAGACGTCGAAGCGCGTGGCGTCGAAGCCCTCGAAGCGCTCCTCGAGCGCGGCGAGGCACCCCACCTGGTACATCGCGCCCGTGATCCCGCCGCCGCTGAGGCACAGACCGAGCTTTCCCACCGGCCGAGGGTACCGGTTCGATCAGCCGCCGTCGTCCGCGCGCTCGTCGGTGCGGTCGAGCGCGGTGAGCGCGACCGCGGCGATCGCGGCCGAGCCGAGGACCCACGGGAGCGCCACGTGGGCGTCGCCGACGGTGTTGAAGCCCTCGATCCGCACGTAGGCCGGGTCGAGGAGGATCGGCGCGGCGTTGAAGCCGCCGTGCAGGGCGATCGCGGGCATCACCGAGCCGTGGCGGTCTCGCAGCCGGCCGAGCACCAGGCCGAGCGCGGTGGCGTAGACGATCGCGAGGGGGGTGAGGTGCGAGAGCCCGAACAGCATCGACGCGCCGATCCAGCCCATCACCGGCCCGTAGCGGCGGCCGAGCGCGGGCTGGAGCGCGCCGCGGTAGAGCAGCTCCTCGAGCCCGGCGGGCACCACCACGACGCTCAGCGGGACGACGATCGCGTCGCCGAGGTCGCGGATCTGCACCGCGCGCAGGGCCGCCCCCTGGGTCGCGAAGTCGGGGGTGAGGCTCGGCGCCAGCTCGACCAGCAGGTTGACCGCCTCGCGCGTCGGGATCGCCAGCGCGAGGCCGGCCACCAGCGCGAGCGCGGGGATCCGACCCGGCACCGGGAGGACCCCGAGCGCCGGCCGCGCCTCGGCGTCCGGCCCGTGGATCAGCCGCACCGCCAGGGCGATCGCGACCACGAGGCCCAGGGCGTGGGCGGTCCCCGTCACCAGCAGATCCCGCTCGACCGCCTCGAGCGCCTCGCCGAACGCGGCGCCCCGCGCGACGGTCTCCACCGCGGCCGCGCCCGCGAGGAGCGCCCGCCCGAGCGCCCAGGCGAGGGCGGCGAGGGCGGCCGCGACGGGCAGCGAGAGCCGGGCGCGCGGCGACTCGGTCATGGGTCCAGGCGTAGCGTCCCGGGCCCGGGGCGGGCAAACCCGCGGGCTTTGGCGCGGCCCCGCTTCCCCCTGTACCCTTCAGCACTTCATGCAAGGACGAACCGCTCTCGCCGTGGTGCTCCTGCTCGTCGCCGGCTGTGGCGGCCCCTCCCGGGGGGCCGAGCACGCGGGCGGCGCGGCGCCCCCCGAGATCACCGTCGAGAACCTCGCCTCGGTCGAGCGCTCGTACTGGCGCCTCGCGCCGGACGACCCGTCGCGGCCGGTGTGGCGCGACGCGCTCATCGCGCACCACGCGACCCGCACCGACGAGGTCCTCGCGCGCGGCGACTACGACGAGGTGGTCCGGCACACCGCGTCCCTGACCGCGCTGCTCCACCCGCACGACTTCGAGACGGGCTCCATCCCGGCCGGCCTCGAGCCGCTCGCCACGTGGATCGTCGCCCACGGCGCGCCGCGCGGCGACGAGGGCCGGGTGATGGCCGCCCACCTCCTGCTCGCGATGATCGGCGAGGACGCGGACGCGCACCGCGACTCCCGTGAGCAGATCGCGCGCTGGGGCCGGGAGGCGCGCGCGCCGATCAGCAACCCGGTCGAGCGCTTCGGCGGGCTGATCCAGGTGTGGGAGCAGCACGAGGAGCTGGCCCCGGCGCCCGAGGTCCTCGAGGCGCTCGCGCGGCTCTACCTCGAGCAGCGCGAGGGGCTCGTGCGCGCGTTCGGGCCGGGCGGCGAGGGTGGCCGGCCGCCGAGCGGGCTGTCGTTTCAGCACCTGCGCCTCGCGCCGCTCCTCATCCAGCGCGCGCCGCTCGACGTGGCCGCGGTGTACCTGCGCCACGGCGACCTCGAGAGCGCGATCGAGGAGGTCGGGCGGATGGGCGACCAGAGCGGGGTCGAGCGCCAGCTCGTGCGCCTCCTCGAGCGCGCCCGCGAGGACAACGCCGGCGGCGCCGAGGCGCTCGGCGAGCTGAGCCAGGGCTTCTCCGGGGCGCGCCCGAGCGTGGCCTGGGCGCTCTGCACCCTCGGCGCCCGGCGCTTCCCCGACGACGCGCGCTTCCCGGTCTGCCTCGCGCGCACGGCGATGGAGCGCGAGCAGGCGAGCGCGGCGGTGGCCTGGTACGACGAGGCGGTCCGGCTCGCTCCGGACGAGCGCGCGGTCTACGACGAGGCGCTCGCGCGGCTCGGCGACATCATCGAGCGCGGCGCGCTGGTGAGCGACGTCGAGCAGGCCCGCGCGATCGGGAGCCACGCGCTCCACATCCTCGAGGAGCGCGATCGGCGCTGGCCCGAGGCGGCGGACACCCACGACGACGACGACGTGCGCCGCGAGTCCCTGCTGCTGCACCTCGGCCGCGCGGAGATGACCGCCGGCCACGTCGACGAGGCGCGGGCCCGGCTCGAGGCGAGCCTGGCCGCGCGCGAGACGCCCGAGGCCCACCGCTACCTCGGGCTGCTCCTCGAGCGCGTCGGCGACCCGGAGGGGGCGGCGGTCCACTACCGCGCGGCGCTCGACGAGACCACCGACCGCGAGCCGCGTGCGCAGCTCCAGGAGTGGCTGGGCGACGCGTTCCGCCACGCGGGTCAGGCCGCGCAGGCGCGCCGGATGTACGAGCAGGCGCTCGCGGTCTGGACGGCGGTGCTCGACGGTCAGGTCGCCGGCCCGCGCCGCGCCCACGCCGAGGTCCGCCGCGGCATCCTCCTGAGCCGGCTCGGCCGGCGCGCCGACTCGGCCGAGGCCTTCGGCCGCGCGATGGAGGCCGCGCCGACCTGGCGCGAGGCCTACGCCGAGATCCTGTCGCACCTCGTGGTCAGCGATCCCAACGTCGAGCTCGCGCAGACGGTGCTCCGTCGCGCGCAGTATCAGCTCACCCTCGAGCCGGAGTGGCGTGTCTACTTCGCGCTCTGGGTCCAGGCGGTGGCGGCGCGCGCGTCGACCCCGGCCGAGGCCGACGTGGGGATGTTGCTCCACGAGCTCGCGAGCGGCGACGCGTGGAGCAACCGCCTCGCCGCCTTCGGGCGCGACAGCCTCGAGTACCCCGAGCTGCGCGAGCTCGCGAGCACCCGAGGCCAGCGCACCGAGGCCGACTTCTACGAGGCCGCGCGGCGCCTCGGCGCGGGCGACGTGGCCGGCGCGCGCGAGCTGCTCCGCCAGGTCCTCGAGTCTCACATGGTGAGCTTCTTCGAGTACGCGATGGCCCAGGAGCTCCTCGCCCAGCTCGACGCCGGCTCGCCGGTGGTCGCTCAGTAGCTCGGCAATCCGTCGCGGCGCTCCGGCAACCCCGGAGCGGCCGGCGGGGTGGGCGTCTACTTCGACGGTGGCGTGCCGAGGTGTCCGCGTGGGAGCGCGCGGCGGGAGCGAGGTCCGGAGATCGCCGCGACCCTCCCCGCTCTCGCTCTTGCTCTTGCTCGTCCTCGGATGCGAGCCCGCCACCGTGACCCTCGTCGTCGACGTGCGCACCGACTACGTGCCCGGCGTGGAGTTCGTCTCCGCGCGCGTCCAGTCGGCCGTCGCCCCGGACGCGACGCTCGCGGCGGCGCTCGGAGACGACTGGATCGAGGGCGTGCGCGCGGCCGAGCTGCTGGACGTCGAGCGGGGCACCCACCGCCTCTCGATCGAGCTGTACGACCGTGACGGTGGACGCCTCGCGGGCCGCACGGTCGTGGTCGACGTCCGCCAGAACCTCGCGGTCACCGTGTTGCTCACCCGCGACTGCGCCGACGTCTCGTGCCCGGGCGCCGACGAGAGCTGCGTCGGTGGTGCGTGTGTCGAGGCCGGCTGCGTCCCGGAGAACCCGAGCGCCTGCCCCGCGCCCGAGTGCGCGCAGGCGGCCGACTGCACCCTCGGCCCGGCCTGCGCGAGCGCGCGCTGCGTGGCGGGGACCTGCCTCTACGCGGGTGACGAGGCGCTCTGCGGGGAGGGAGACTTCTGCGCGGGTGAGCTGGGCTGTCAGCCTGCGCCGGGGCTGCCGCCGCTCTGCGAGGCCCCGCCGGCCTCGGCGCCGCCGGCGATCCCGATGTTCGGGTCCCGAGCCTCGTCGCCGAGCTCAACAGCCCGGCCGCGGAGGACGACCCGACCCTCACCGAGGACCTGCTCGAGATCTACTTCGAGACCAACCGCGACGGTCCCCTCGAGCTGTGGCGGAGCGTGCGGGCCGATCCGGGCGATCCCTGGGATCCTCCGACCCGCGTCGAGGAGCTCGCGGGGATCCGGGCGAACACCCCCGAGATCGCCCGAGACGGGCTGACCATGTACCTGGCGATCGACAGCGGCGGCGGCGACCAGGACATCTTCGTGACTCGGCGCGCCGATCGCGCCTCCCCGTGGGGAACGCCCGAGCGTGTGGTCGACCTGGCGAGCGCGGACAGCGACACCGGCGCCCACCCGTTCGACTTCGGGATCGTCTTCCACTCCACGCGGCCCGGCGGGTCCGGCGCGGACGACCTCTGGCTGGCGCGCTACGAGGCCGACTGCGAGACGCGGCGACCCCCCGCGCCCCTGGCGGGCGTCAACACCGAGGCCGGGGAGGCCAACCCGTGGATGCGCGCCGATGGGCTCCTGGTCCTGTTCCAGCGCGCCGGCGACATCCACGGCGCGGTGCGCGCGAGCCTCGACGACCCCTTCTCGCGGGTGACGCCGATCGCCGCGCTCAACGGCGCCGGGAGCGACGATGACCCGTGGCTCAGCAACGACGGCGCGGTCATCTACTTCGCCAGCCCCCGCAGCGGCGACAGCGAGATCTACCTGGCCCGCGCGCTCAGCAACTGACGGGCTCAGCCGCAGCTCGTGGTGGGCGACCAGCCGATCGCCTCGGCGCGGAGCGCGGTCTGGACGAGCGGGCTGACGAGCCCGAGCGGGCGCCCGGTGCCGACCGCGTAGGCGAAGCCGAACCACGCCACCGCGCGGCCGGCCGCGACGTGCTCGGCGTTGGACGCGAGCACGCAGGTGGGCGCGGGCTCGGTGGGCGCGGGCTCGGTGGGCGTAGGCTCGGTGGGCGCGGGCTCGGTAGGCGCGGGCTCGGTAGGCGTGGGCTCGGTGGGCTCGGGCTCGACCGGCAGCGCCGTGCCCGCGAGCGCCTCGAGCATGCCCATCACCGCGCGGAGCTGCGGGCCGCGGCGGGTCGCGTAGTCCGGGCTGTCGTAGCCCCACCAGTCCCAGCACCCGTTGGGGTTGGCGCCGCGGGTCGGGATGGTCTGCGGGTAGAGGATCACGAGGTGGTTGGCGTCAGCCCACGCGTTGTAGCCGGCCTCGCGCACGAAGGTCTCGCCGATCTGAGCCGTCGACTGCTGGCAGCCATGGAAGGCGACGTGCACACTACAGCGCTCGCCCGCGAGGCAGCTGGGGGGCACGTAGGCGAGCGCCTCCTCGGCCAGGCTGTGCTCGCCCCCGCCGGCGTGGACGCGCTGCGGGACCGCGACGACGCGACCGGCTGGCGCGTCCACGCGCGGTGCGAGCGGGCCGTAGATCGCGGCCAGCGCCTCGCCCGCGCCGTCGTAGCCGCAGCGGCCGACGTAGGGCGTGCGCGTGGCCGAGCACTCGACGCCCGCCGTAAGCGTCGGCATCGTGTGGCCGGTCGCGGGGCGGCGTCGCTCGAACACGATCGCGCCCGGGTCCGACACGAGGGCCGCGTAGTAGTCGCGGAGCCCGTCCATCACGGCCGGGTCGACCGTGCGATCGTCGGCGCCACCGAACAAGAAGATACGTTGCCCCGCGATGCCGTCGACCGGGTCGATCGCGCCCGACGCCGCGCGCGCCCGGGTCCGGGCGACCAGCGCCGGGACGTCGAGGCCCGAGGGAGAGGACATGCACGTGGTCAGGGCCGTCGCGACCGAGCCGCCCGCGCAGTCGTAGGGTCCGCCCGCGAAGGCCCCGACGCCGCGCACGGTGGACGAGTAGGCCACGCCGAGCTGCACCGCCATGAACGCGCCCGACGAGAGCCCCGACGCGGAGGTCTCGCCGAGGTCGAGGTCGAGCGCGACCTCTCCGGCGAGGCCCGACCGATCGGTCCCTGGCTCCGCGAGCGGCGCGGCGCAACCGAGCGCGAGGACACAGAACAGACTCATGGCGAGCGACTTCATGCGACTTCCTTCCGTCATGACGAGACGGGAGGGACGCTAGGTCGCGCGCCGCGGCCGGCGGAGGGCGCGCGCCGCCATCGACCGGGCATATCGCGCCAATCGTGCGAGCGACGCGACGCCGTTACGCGCGGGATATCGACTCGAAACAGAGCCGTCCCACATTCCGGGGGTGCCGACGGACGACCCGACGGTGGCCGCGTCCCTCACTCGGGCGGTGGTCGACTGGGCGGCGGCGCGCGGGCTCTCCGTCGCGGACCCGCTCGCCGATCCGCGCCGCGGGTGGGAGCCCGATCGCGTCCCCCAGCGCGCCCACGAGGGCGTTTGGCGCGCGGTGCACGAGGCCGCCCCCGATCGCCTCCTCGCGGTGACCCCGTCGATCGTGCGGCCCCGCGCCATGGGGGTGGTCGGCGGCCTCGCGATGACGAGCGGCACGGTCGGAGAGAGCCTCGCGCGGCTCGCGCGCTACGCCCCGATCCTCAAAGACGGCGTGCAGGCGCGGGTGCGCGTCGACGAGGGCGGCCTCGCCTACGAGCTGTGGAGCGCGCGGCCGATCGCGCCGGTCGTCGCGGGGGCCACCCTCTACTCGCTGCGGCACCTGGTCGAGGCGTGGGCTGACGTGCATCCGAGCGCGGCGTGGTTCCCTCACCCCAACCCGGCGCCGGGGCTGAGCTACGAGCTGTTCGGGTGCGACACCCGGTTCGGCCAGCCCGCGCTCGCGCTCCGGTTCCCCCGCGAGGCGGCCGAGGCTCCGCTCCACACCGCGCAGCCCGAGGTCGCGAGCCTGCTCGAGGCGCTCGCGCGCGCGCAGCTCCTCGAACGGGAGCGCCGCCACGACGCCGGCGTGGCCTCTCGCGTGGCCGCGGTGATCCGGGAGGACCTCACCGCCGACCTCCGCCTGCGCGAGGTCGCCCGGCGGCTGCACGTCAGCGAGCGCACGCTCCAGCGTCGCCTCGCGGACGAGGGGGCGTCGTTCCGCGACGTGCTCGATCGCGTGCGCTGGTCGGTCGCCGCGCCCCTCGTGGCCGCCACGTCCGCGAGCCTCGACGAGATCGCCGAGCGCGTGGGCTACGCGGACACCAAGGCGCTGAGGCGCGCGTTCCGGCGCTGGACCGGCGCGCCGCCGAGCCACCTCCGCGCGCCCCGCCCCCGCGAGGACCAGGGCACCGCCTGAGCGATCCTCGCCACGGAACGGACCGCGGCGCGGCGCGCTCGCCGACGGCGCGATCGTGTGCGCATCTTAGGTTTCGATCTACAGGCCGCGGGAGCGCTCGGGGCGGAGCGGGATCTCGCCGCGGAGCGCGGCGTCGATGGTCGCGCAGATGCGGTCCCGGTCACGCGGCAGGCGGCCGCCGAGCGGGAGGTAGTTGCTCGCGTGGTTCGTGCGGAAGAGCGCGTCCGTGGGCGCCGCGTTCTCGACCATCACCTTGAGCTCTTCGAGCAGGCCCTCGATCGGAGGCACCTCGAAGC
>JAUHXR010000014.1 GCA_030426845.1 Polyangia bacterium
ACGGCGGAGGGCTCGGGCGGCGTGGGCGTGTCCTCGCCGGCCTCGAGCCCCTCGAGGTAGCCCTCGAGCAGGCGCGAGAAGAGCGCTTCGATCTCCGACTCCCAGCCCAGCGCCTCGCACGCGAGGGTCACGGAGACGCCGAGGCGCGCGAGATCGAGCACCGCCGGCCCGGTGGTCGCGCCGTCGAAGTCGGTGAGCCCGCGGCCGAGGTCGGTGACGGCGTACTGCTCGAGGTGTGCGTCGCCGTGGAGGTTCACCGGCGGCGCGTCGCGCATCGAGTCGCCCAGCTCCTCGCAGACCTCGGTGGAGAACTCGCGGTGGATGAATCGGAAGTAGGAGTGCGGGCTCGAGCGCAGGCGCCGCAGCAGGTCGGGGTTGCGGGCGAAGTCGGTGTGGGTGATGTCGATCGCCAGGGGATCCGGCGGCGGCGGGGTCACCTCGGGCGGCGTCTCCGGAGGGGTGGGCGGCGCGGGCGCGCAGGTCTCGCAGCTCGCGAGCGTCGCCGCGAGCGCCGCGAGGGCGAGCGTCAGGGCGCGGGAGCGTGCCGGTGTCGTCACCTTCAGAACCCCGATTGTGAGCCGACGACGAAGCGCACGCTCGTCACCTCGGGGCCGTTGTTGGCGTTGAACGGCGAGGTGCCGAACGCGAGGAGGATCCGCGCCGCGTTGTCGCGGTCGCCGATCGTCGCGAAGCCGAAGCCGAACGACGCGCGGAGCTGGTCGAGCGAGTCGAAGTCCTCGAAGCGCTGCCCGAACGCGTTGCCGATCGAGATGTGGACCGAGCCCTCGACGAACACCCAGATCGGGTAGCGGTACTCCAGCGTGACGACCGCCGCGCTGCGGCCGACGAGGTGACCCGGCTGGAAGCCGCCCATCAGCGTCGGCTCGCGGCTCAGCCAGACCTGCTCGGTGAACGGGACCTCCTCGCTGCCGAGCGCGTCGACGAGGTCGACCGTGCCGGTGAGCTGGAGGACCCGCTGGTCGCCCACGTCGAGGAACAGCCCGAGCGCGCCGCCGTAGCGGAGCCAGTGCAGGTCCCCCGGCCGCTGCAGATCGAGCCCGTGCCCGAACCAGCCCGCGACGCGGACGCCGGTCGCGGTGGCCGGCCGCGGCTCGCGGGTGTCGATCGCGAGGTCGAGCCGCTGGGTGAGCGCGAAGTAGCCGTTGGTGTAGCTCGGCGGGGCGGGGAAGTAGCCGCGCGCCACCGCCTCCTCGAGGCCGAACTGGTCGCGGTGGTCCGTGTCGAAGTCGGAGTCGTCGAACTCGTTGTAGTAGAGCTCGCCGCGGTAGCGGATGACGCTCGCGCGCCAGGGCTTGTTCTCGTAGGCGACGCCGCCGCCGAACCACGAGCGCCCGAAGCGCGCGCGCTGGTTCTGGGACGCGTCCCACCTCCCGCCGTGCCAGATCTGGTCGGGGCGGCGGGTGCCCTCGAGGTAGATGGACAGCTCGTTCTGCGCGTCGAAGCGGATCCGATCGAGCACGCGCAGGTGCAGCCAGTCGGGGCCCCAGAAGCCGGCCGCGACGCGGACGTCGTTGTTCTCGGCGCCGACGTCGTTCCAGAAGAAGTAGAGGCCGACGCTCGGGAGGAACCCGAAGTCGAAGAACACCGTCGGCACCAAGCCCGCCTGCCGATCGTTCCAGGTGAAGGTGTCGAACACGTCGCCGAAGAAGTTGGTCCGCTCGATCTCGGTCACCAGCCAGCCGACGGGCTGGCGGATGACGTACTCGCTCAGCAGGTACAGCGGACCGAACAGGATCCGCGGGATCCAGAGCAGCGGGTCGGCCGGATCGCGCGGCGGCTCGCCGCGCCCGCTGTAGTCCGGCCGGTCGCGGCGCTCCCCGTCCGCGTACGGCGCGTCCTCGGGGGCGGGCTCGCGGGTGGGCGGGGCCTCGTCCCAGGTGGGCGCGTCGTCCGGCGCCGGGCTCGTCGTCGCGTCCGGCTCGGAGACCTCCTCGGCGTACGGTTCCGGCTCCGGCTCCGGCTCCGGCTCCGGCTCCGGCTCCGGCTCCGGTTCCGGGTCCGGCTCCGGCTCCGGTTCCGGGTCCGGGTCCGGGTCTGGATCCGGGTCCGGGTCCGGGTCCGGGTCCGGGTCCGGGTCCGGGTCCGGGTCCTGAACGGAGTCCGTCTCCGACCCCGGGTCGCTCGGCGCCGGGGGTGTGCCCGCGTCCTGGGCGCGCGCGGGGCCCGCGAAGGCGCAGGCGAGCGCGAGGGCCGACCCGAGGGCGAGGGCCAGGGTGGCCGCGCGGCTGTCCCGGGGCGGCCGTTCGACGGGGTCGGTGATCATCGCGGCGCTTCCGCGTCCGAGGGGCGCTCGAGGCCGACGAGCCGGTAGCGTCCGTCGCCGAACGCGTAGAGGTGCACCCGCGCGGGGTAGGTCGTCTCGCGGTCGGCGGTCGACGCGGTGAGCTCGACCACCAGGTAGGCCGGATCGGCCTCGCGCGCCCCGTCGGGCTCGGGGAGCGGCACGCACACCTCGGCGCCGTCCTGCGCCCGCGCCCGCCGCGTCGGGATCTCGGCGAGCGGCTCGCCGGCGAAGGCCCGGGCCCGGTACCGGCGGGTGCGCGCGTCGCGGATGCCGCTCCACACCGCGACGTCCTGCATGCAGAGCCGCGGCCCCTCGTCGCCCTCGCGCACCTCCGGCCAGGTGAGCGGAGACAGGCGGGTCAGCCAGCGCTCGAGGATGCGGTCGCGGCGGCCGATGAGGATGCGGGTCAGCTCCGAGCTCACCACCGGGTCGCTGAAGCGCGCGCGCGCGACCATCGCGCGGATGTGCTCGTCGGTGAAGCGGGCCACGATGCGGGTCATCCACGCCGCGTCCGCCTCGGTCATCCGGTCGTAGGCGTTGTTCGCGTAGCCCGGCCGCCACTGGTCCGGCACGAAGCGATCGACGTCGTAGTGACCCAGCGTGACCCCGGCCGCGCCGTACTCGGCGTGGAACCAGGGGCGGTCGATCAACCCCAGGGTCAGCCAGTCGGTCAGGATGTGCTGCATGTCCAGGTAGCCGCTGTGCCCGAAGCGGTCGACCAGGTCGTCCCAGGCGTGGATGATCCCGAAGCAGTCTCCGAAGTCGATCATGTAGTGGCGGATGAAGCCGTGATCGTCGTCGGTGCCGACCCAGGCGGCCATCGTGTTCTCCTGGCGCGCGTCGATGTGGTCGGTCCACGCGCTCAAGATGTATTGCGCGCGCAGATCCCGCCGGTGCTCGTGGGGCACCACGTCGTTGGGGTCGTCGTCCCAGGTGCTGTGGTAGCGCCATGGGCTGACCGGCCGGCCGTCGATGAACTGGCTCACGCTCGCGCGGAAGCGGCCGTCCGGCAGCCGCGTCGCCTTCTCGAGCACCTCGTCCACGGCCGCGTCGGTCAGCGGCTCCTCCGTGCCGTTGGTGCGCTCGATGGTCGCCTCGGGGTCGAGCGTCAGCATGCTCCGGTCGAAGATCACGACGCGGTTGCAGGGCACGTGGTAGCCCGCCGAGTGCCAGATGAGAGCCCCGACGACGTCGGCCGCGCCCGGCCGCTCCTGCTGCAGCTCGCCGTCGGTCTTCATCAAGTAGCGGCGGCCGTCCGCGTCGACGATCTGGAAGCCCGGGTTGGCGCCGTCGGGCTTGCCGCCCACGATCCGCCAGGGCCCGGGGAGCGCGTCGTCGAGGTCGGCGCAGGCGCCGCGCGCGACCTCCTCGGGCGACGCGAGCCGGCGCGAGAGCCGGTTCACGTACCAGCTCGAGTTCGGCACCTCGTCGAGCGCGTTGACGTTGAGCGCCTCGCGGTCGGTCTCGAACAGCCAGAACTCCGCGAAGGGGCGGAACACCGCGTTGTCGGCGCCGTCCCAGGAGTACGAGCTGTAGAAGCCCTCGGGCGGGCCCGCGAAGGGGCGCGTGTCCCGGTCCACCCAGACGACGTCGCGGTTGGGGAAGCGCCCGAGGGATGCGCCGCAGCCGGCGAGCGCGAGCGCGAGCGTGAGGGCGAGCGAGCGGCGGATCACGAGGAGGCTCCCGGCTCGTGGGTCGCGATGTCGGCGGTCGGGTCCTCGTTCACGCGGTCGCTCGCGCGGACGAGGAGAAACGTGAAGCCCAGCCAGAGCACGACGAGCACCAGGTTGACCGCCGCCATCGCCTGCAGGCCCATCTCGAGCGCGGTGCTCCCGACGATGAACAGGAGCGCGGCGAGGACGTCGCCGCTCCGGACGACGAAGGTGTCGACCGCCTGCTTGCCCGCGTACTTGGCCGCCTTGGTGGTCGGCAGCCAGACCATCGCCTTGCCCGTGTTCATGATGGAGTAGTCGGTCGAGTTCTCGGCCGTCTTGGCCCAGCGCAGCACCACGAGGCCGAGCCCGGCGGCGAACAGCGCGTAGGAGCCGAAGGCCACGAGAGGGAGCGCGAAGAGGACCGCGCGCAGGCCGAAGCGCTTGACGAGGCGCGAGACGACGAAGAGCTGGAGCAGCAGCGCGGCGACGTTCACGATCGAGAAGAAGCGCCCGTAGAAGCCGCCGATGAACGCGCCGCGGCTCGCCGCCTCGCCCGCCGCGACCGCCTGCGTCGCGGCCTCCGCCACGAGGTCGCTCAGCAGGAACTCGCCGAGCGTGTTGACGAGGTTGAGGGTGAGGATGACGGCCGCGATGAGCCGAACGTAGGGGCTCCGCAGGATCAGCCCGAAGCCGTCGCGCGCGCCCTCCTTGGCGGGCTTCGAGCCCTCCTCGGAGCTGGCCTCTTCGTCGGCGCTGGCCGCCTCCGCGCCCGGGCTCGCCGGCTCGTAGCGGCGCGCGACCCACACCATCAGCGCGGTGAACAGGATGAGCAGCACGGCCGGCGCCTGCAGGAGCAGGAACGACGGGTCGAGGCCGTTCTCGGTGAGGAACTGGTTGAACGCGGGCGCGACGTAGTCGACGTCCTTGACCAGCTCGGGAGAGACCATCGCGTAGAACTGGCTCGCCGCCTCGGAGCCTACCGGCGCGCCCGCGGTGGCGCCGACGCCGATGATCGGGAACAGCCGCTTGCCCTGCTCCTCGGTGTAGATGTCGTTCCCGAACGACCAGAACTGGGCGATCATCGAGACGCTGAAGATCCCCACCCAGATGTAGAAGACGAACCCGAGCATCAGCGCCCCCGCGAGCTTGAGCGCGAAGAAGAGCTGGATGCAGAGAACGAAGAAGACCGACACGCCCACGATGAGGCGCACGCGCGAGATGCGGCTCGCGAGCCACGAGTAAGCGGGGACGTAGATCAGGAGCAGCAGCGCCTGGCAGCCCGCGGCGAACGCCTTGAGCTGCGGCCCGTCCTGCTCGATGAGGATGTTCTTGAGCCACACCGGGATGTCGGCCTGGCTCACGACCCGCAGGTCCGCGGCGGCGGACGCGAGGACGAGCGGCTCGCGCACCGTCTTGAGCACGTAGTAGCAGACGAGCAGCAGGAAGATCGTCACCAGCAGCGTCAGCGCGGTCGAGCCCTCGCCGGGGCGCACGTCGCTGAAGAGCCGCAGGAAGCGGTCGAGGATCGAGCCTCGCGGGGCCTCTGGTCGTTCGCGGTTCATCGCCGGAGATCGGGTCGGCCCAGGAAGGCCATCGGACGTTACTCGCTCCTGGCGCCGGCATGTAGGCGAATGGGAAGCCAGCCGCAAAGGGGCGCTTCGAATCCTCCGGCGCCGGCCTCCGGTGTGGCATGTTCGCGTCGCCGTGTCCGCCCGCCTCACCGCCGCGCTCCTCGCGGCCGCGCTGCTCGCCGCGAGCCCCGCGCGCGCCGACGGCCCGAGCGAGAGCTCGCCCGAGAACCCGCCCGAGAACCCGCCCGCGCGCGAGGTCCCGGACTACGACGGCCGGCCCGAGCCCGACGCCGACCCGGCGGACGCCGCGCTCTGGGTGCCGCGGATCCTGACGGGGCCCCTCTACCTGATCAGCGAGTACCTCCTGCGCGCCCCGCTCGGGTTCGTGGTGACGGAGCTCGAGCGCTCGCGGGTCTTCGAGTTCCTCTTCGACGTCTTCGTGTTCGGGCCCGACCGCAACATCGGTGTGCTGCCGACCGCGTTCTTCGACTTCGGGCTCGCCCCGTCCGCGGGGGTGTTCATGTTCTGGAACGGCTTCCTCGCGGACCAGAACCAGCTCACGCTCCACGCGGCGACGGGCGGGCTGGAGTTCCTGATGCTCACGGTCCGCGACCGCTGGCGCCCCTCCGAAGAGACCACGGTGGCGGCGCGCTTCCAGCTCCTGACGCGCCCCGACCAGCAGCTCGGTCGGATCGAGAGCCCGCTCCCCGCGGCCCAGCGACCGACCGCGCGCTACGGCGTCGAGCAGATCGAGGGCGGGATCGACGTGTCGTGGCGCCCCTGGGGCCGCAACCTCATCGGCGCCTCGGCCGGCTACCGCGGCGTCGCGTTCCTCGACCGGCGCTGGCGCGAGGAGGACCGCACGGTGCGCGAGATCTACGGCCCCGACGCGCTCCCCGACGCCTACGCGACCGGCTTCTCGTCGCTCGATCTCGGTGTCCGCTTCGTGATCGACAGCCGCCCCGAGAGCGAGCTGTCGCAGGGCGGCGTGCGGGTCGAGGGCCACGCGATCGAGCACATCGGCTTCGGCGGGGTCCCGGACTCGAGCTGGGTGAGCTGGGGCGCCTCGGCCGCGGCCGCCACCGACGTGCTCGGGCGGGGCCGCGTGTTCGGGCTCACCGCGACGGTGCGGGGCGTGAGCCCGGTCGGCGAGGCGATCGTGCCGTTCGTCGATCTGCCGGAGCTCGGCGGCGTGGACGGACCGCTCCCCGGGTTCCAGCCCGGGCTCGTGCGCGGGCGGAGCCTCGCCGCGCTGGTCTTCCACTACACCTGGCCGCTCCACGCCTTCCTCGACAGCGTCCTGCACTACGGGCTCGGCAACGTGTTCGGCGACACCTTCACCGACTTCGACGTCGAGCTCGCGCGGATGTCCTTCGGCCTCTCGATCGCGCCGCGCTTCGAGGGCACCCACCTCTTCGAGCTCGGCCTCGCGTTCGGCACCCGGCCGTTCCGCGACGGCGCGAACATCGAGTCGGTCCGCTTCGTGGTCGGCGCGAGGAACGGCCTGTGACCCGCGGCTGGCCCGCCATCCTCTCGCTCGCGCTGCTCGCCGGTTGCGCGAGCGCCCCTGCGCGCTTCGCGCTCCGCGACGCGATGTGGGTGGACGACGACCGGCGCCCGTTCCCGCGCCGCCCGGGCGAGCTCTACAACCCGCCGCAGTGGGACCGGATCGATCACACGCTCTTCCGGCCGCTCTCGGAGCTGTTCACCTACGAGCTCGACCGCGAGGCGATCAACGTCAACGCGCTCGACGAGGTCCCCGACTCGAGCTGGTTCACCAACCGCCTCGGCCGCGCGCCGATGAGCCCGCAGCGCCTCGCCCAGGGCGCGTGCCGGGATGCCGGCGAGCCGCCGCGGCCCTGGACGGTGGTGCGCGCCAAGCCCGCCGGGACGAGCCCGGGCCTGGTCGTCCGCGCGGCCGACGACCGCACGTTCCTCTTCAAGATCGACTTCGACCTCCCCGAGCGCGGGACCGCGGCGGACGCGATCGCGACCCGGCTGTTCTGGGCCGCCGGCTACCACACGCCGTGCAACCGCGTGGTGCGGTTCGCGCGCGACGACCTCGCGCTGGCGACCGAGCCGATCGACGGGCACGACCCGCCGGGCGAGGACGCGGTGCAGCGCCTCCTCGACGCGGCCGGACGCGCGCCCGACGGGCGCTACCGCGGCAGCCTCAGCGAGTACATCGAGGGGCAGCCCCTCGGCGGCTGGCGCTACAGCGGCACGCGCGACGACGATCCGAACGACGTGGTCCCCCACGAGCACCGGCGCGAGGTGCGCGGCATGGTCGTGCTGAGCGCCTGGCTCAACCACATCGACGCGCGCGCGGAGAACAACCAGGACGCGTGGATCGAGGGCGACGATGGGCAAGGATACTTGCGGCACTACGTGCTGGACGTCGGCGACTCCTTCGGCCAGCAGCTGCCCAGCTCGCCGCTGCTCAGCCAGAGCTTCGGGCACGCCTTCTACGTGGACGTGCAGCACATCACCGAGAACTTCCTCTCGCTCGGGCTGGCCGAGCGGCCCTACTTCGACGCGCCGCGGGGTCCGGCGGGCGACGTGCTGGGCTTCTACGACATCGCGCGCTTCGACGCCGAGGGCTGGCACAACGGCTACCCGAACCCGGCGTTCGATCGGGCGACGGAGCGCGACCGCGCGTGGATGGCGCGCATCATCGCCCGGTTCACCGAGGCCCAGCTGCGCGCGGCGATCGCGGCCGGCGACCTGTCGCGGCCCGAGGTGAGCGAGGAGCTGCTGCGCATCCTGCTCGGGCGACGCGAGCGCATCTTGGAGCGCTACCTGACCCGCCTCTCGCCGCTGACCGAGCCGACGGTCCGCGGGGGGAGCCTCTGCCTCACCGACCTCGCGCTGCGCTCGGGCCTGCGGGCGGAGCGTCGCTACTACACCCGTGCGTTCGAGGGCCTCCCGGGCGAGCGCCGGCCGACCCGGGGGGCGCGCCGCTACGGCGACCGCGCGTGCATGCCGCTGCCGGCCGCGGAGGCGAGCCCCGAGGCGCCGGCCTACTGGGTCGTCGACGTGGTCGCAGAGACGCCGGGGCGGGAGCGCACCGCGCCGGCTCGCGTCCACCTGTACCAGCTCGGACCGGGGGCGTACCGGGTGGTCGGCCTCGAGCGCCCCGACGGCTTCGACCCGCCTGGCTGAGCCCCGCGGCGAGGCCAGGGCCTGAGCCCTGCACCCCGCGTGACGAGCGCGTGAGCCCCCCGAACCGGGGGCGGTGAGGGGCCGCGCGGCGTGGTAAGCCTCGAAGGCAGCGATGAAGGCGCCGAGACCCCGACCGTGGTGGAAGCGCGTGCCCCCGGAGCCGGCGGCCGCGCTGGCCGTGATGGCCGTCGTGCTGCTCTACGGGGTGTGGCACGCGTTGTCCGCCGCGCTCTCTTCCGAGCCCGACCTGCCCGACCTGCCCAACGTCGCCGAAGTGACGGACGTGCCGGCCGAGGTCTCCGCGGCGGACGAGGCGCCGCCGCTCGGAGAGGCGTCGCGCGCTCTGATCGGCGCGCCGCCCGTCCCGAACCCCACCGAGCTGGCCGCCGTAGGGGCCGAGCCAGCCCCGCCCGAGGGGGCCCCGGCGCTGGTGCCGATCGCGCCTGACCCGGCGACCGACGTCGCGCCGGTCGAGCCCGAGCTGCGAGGGGACGACCCCGCCGGCGACCCCCCCGCGCTCCCCCCGAGCGCCCTGGCCCCGGCCGCCTCTACGCCGAGCCGGCCGGCCCCCGAGCAGCCGGCCGCTGTCGCGCCCACCCCGGTCGCTCCGTCGCCGGTCGCTCCGTCGCCGGTCGCGCCGCGCCCTGCGCCTCGGGCGCGTCGACCGGCCGCCGCGACGCCGCCGCCCGCGGAGCCTCCCTCGGAGCCGCCGCCGTCGGAGCCGCCGCCGTCGGAGCCGACGCCGGTCGCGCCCGTGCCGGTCCCCGAGACGAGCCCCGCCGTCCCGAGCAACCCGTTCCGCTGACCCGGCCGAACAGACCCGGCCGAACAGACCCGGCCGATCAGGCCGGTCGATCAAGGGCCGGCCGATCAGCGCCGGCCGATCCAGTCAGTCGTCGAAGGACTCGTGCTGCACCCAGCGGCTGCGCGGGTGGCGCCGCCGGCGGTCGCAGCGGAGCCGCTCCGGCGGCCGGTCGGGGCGCGTCCACGGCACGTGGCGGATCGGGCTGAGGTGCCCGTCGCGGTGCCGCACGCCCGGGCGGAAGAGCTGCGCCGGGTCGCAGTTGTTGCCGTCGAACATCAGCTCGAAGTGCACGTGGGGCCCGCGGCTGATCCCGGTGCTGCCCACCTCGCCGAGGATCCCGCCGCGCGGGACGGTCTGGCCTGCGACCACGGAGTTTGCGCTGTTGTGCGCGTACATCGTCACCCAGCCGCCCGGGTGAACCACCATCACGAGGTTGCCGTAGCCGGGGACCTCGTCGCCCGAGTAGCCCACCACGCCCGGCGCGGCCGCGCGCACGTTCCAGCCGATGCGCCCCATGATGTCGACCGCGAGGTGGTAGCCGCCCTCGCCCGAGCCATAGCCGCGCACGAACCAGCCGCCGGTCACCGGCCAGCGCAGGTGCCCGGGGAGCCGGTTGCGGTTGCCGCCGGCCGCGGCGATCCAGCGCGGCTCCACCTGACCGCGCAGCAGCCGGGTCGCGGTCGCCCGCGTCCCGAGGCCGAGCCGCTCGGCGCGCCGCATCGCGCGCTGCTGGTTCTGGGTGAGCTGCCGCCGCACGCGCCCGCCGGTGTCGCGCTCGACCCCGGGGATCCAGAGGCGCGCGCCCTCCTGCAATCCCTGCACGCCCGCCTCGTCCAGCCCGTTGGCGGCCATGATCTCGGAGACCGTGACCCCGAACATCCGCGCGAGGTCCCACATCGTCTCGCCGCGGCTCACCACGTGGCGGAATCCGCGGCTCGCGCGGTTCTGGGCGAGGCTCTGCTCGCGGTTCTCGGTCGCGCGCTCGACCTGCCGCTCGGTGACCCCGGGGACGACGATGGAGCGCCCCGGGCGGAGCAGCCGCACCGAGTCGTCGTCGAGCTCGTTGCGGGCCATGAGGTCGTCCATCGGGACGTCGTAGAGGTGCGCGACGTCCCAGAGCGTCTCGCCGTCGATCAGCCGGTGGTACGCGCCGTCCTCGACCGGCGGCAGCTCCTCGGGCTCCGCGGCGTCCGTGATCGTGACCACCTCCTCGGCGCCCGGGATCCGCAGGGTCTGGCCCGTCCGCAGCCGCCGCACGTCGCGCGGCCGCATCTCGTTCGCCTCCATGATGTCGTTGACCGAGACGTCGTAGGCGCGCGCGATCGCCCAGAGGGTCTGTCCCTCCTCGATCGTGTGATCGACGCCCGGCGGCGGGCCCTCCGGCTCCGGCTCCTCCTCGGGCGGCGCCGCCTCGGCGACCGGGGTCGGGTCCGCCGGCGCCGGGGCCGGCTCCTCGCCGCAGCCCGAGTACACCGCGCTGGCCAACGCCGCGCCGGCGAGCAGCGCGAGGGTCGGTCCGATCGAACGCGTCCACCGCATGGACCCGGCGATCTACGATCTCCGAGCGCCTCCGGCAAAGGCGCGGCCCCTGAGGAGCTCCGCGGAGCTCCGCGGGGCTCAGCGGCGGCGCTGGCGCGGGGCCGGGAAGGGGACGAGCGCGCGGCTGGGCCCGTGCATCGCCCGGCGCACCATCCCGTAGGTCTGCCCGGGGTGCCAGAACAGGAAGCCGTTCGCCCCCGCGCGCCGCGCCGCACGGATCTGGTCGTGGATGAACGTCTCGTCGTAGTGGGTGCCCGCCCCCTGCGCGAAGGCCTGGAGGAACGGCCGGATGACCGGCTGGACGCCGATGCGGTTGCGGAGCCGGCGCGTGCCGCCGAACACCAGCCGGTAGGCCCGGTTGTCCTCGCCGAGCCGCCACGCCCGCATCGAGTTGACGTAGAGCATCGGCGTGTAGACCTCGACGTACTGGCTCCACGCGTCGAGGTCCTGCCCGAGGCCGCTCGGATCGCCGTCCCGGTAGGCCGCGAGGCCGAAGACGTCGACGCCGAGCGGGATGTGGATCGCCTCGTCGACCGACCGCAACAAGCGCAGGAGCACGTCCGTCCGGCTCTCCTGCGTCTCGCTCGGGTAGCGCGCGAACTGGGTGCCGTCGTCGACCGGGAAGCGCACGTAGTCGAGCTGGACCTCGTCGAAGCCGAGGGCCTCCGCCTCGCGGGCCAGCGCCACGACGAGGCGGTGGTTCTCCGCGTTGTGGGGATCGAGCCAGGTGCCGCCGGTGCCCCAGCTCACCCACAGCTCGCGCGCCCGGCGCACGTCCTGGATCGCGCGGCCCGGGACCCGCTCGGGCAGCGCGCGATCGGCGAAGCAGACGATCCGCGCGATCGCGTAGAGGTCGTTGTCGTGCAGCGAGCGGACGAGGGCCGCGGTGTCGCCGAGCCACCCGGTGCGCATCTCGCGCAGCTCCCCCACCTGGGTCGCGTGGTGGACCCGCCCCTCGGCGTCCTTCAGGTCGAGGACGACCGCGTTCATCCGTGCGTTGCGCGCCGAGCTGACGACCGCCTCGTGGCCGTGCCGCCGGACGAACGCCGCGCCGATGTAGAGGCCCCGCGCGGCGAGCCCGCGTTCGCTGACCGGGTCGACGAGCGCGTCGCCTTGCGCGCGGGCGCGGTGAGGGTGGACGAGGGAGCCGAGCGTGACGATCAGCGCGACGGCGGCGAGCGGAGCGGCGCGGAGCACGCGTTCATCATGCCGTCCCCGACGCCCGGCGCCGAGTTTGTGCGGTACGCTGCGGGCGATGACCGCGGTCGCGCTCACCATCGCTGGCTCCGATCCCTCCGGGGGCGCCGGCCTCCAGGCCGACCTGAAGACGTTCCATCAGCACCGTGTCTACGGCACCTCGGTGCTCACCCTCGTCACCGTCCAGAACACCCGCGGGGTGGAGCGCGTGGAGGTGCTCGACCCGCAGCTCGTCGTGCAGCAGCTCGCGGCGGTGGTCCAGGACATCCCCCCGGGCGCGGCCAAGACGGGCGCGCTCGGCAGCGCGGAGGTCGTCGAGGCGATCGCGGCGTCGGCCGCCGAGCTCGACTGCCCGCTCGTCGTCGATCCGGTGATGATCAGCAAGCACGGCGCGCCGCTCCTCGACGAGCCGGCCCGCGAGGCGCTGCGCCGCGCGCTCCTGCCGCGCGCGACCCTGGTCACGCCCAACGCCGACGAGGCGGCGTGGCTCAGCGGGCGCGACGTCACCTCGCGGCGAGGCGTGCTGGACGCCGCCAAGGCGATCGCGGACCTCGGCGCGTGGGCGGTGCTGATCAAGGGCGGCCATGTGCCGGGGCCCGAGGCGGTCGACCTGCTGTACGCCAACGGCCACGTCCACGAGCTGAGCGCCCCGCGGATCGACACGCCGCACACTCACGGGACGGGCTGCACCTACTCGGCCGCGATCACCGCGCGCCTCGCGCTCGGCGAGCCCCTGATGGCCGCGGTCTCGGAGGCCAAGGGCTGGCTCACCGAGGCGCTGCTCTCGCCCCCGCAGGTCGGCCGCGGCATCGGCCCGGTCAACCACCTGACGCGGGTCAGCCGCCAGAGCCAGCCGCCGCCGCCGCGCGAAGAGTGAACCGCCCTGGCGTGCCCCGCCTCCGGCCCGCTACGATGCGCCGACCCATGCGGAGCCTCGCCCTCGTCCTCGCCTCTCCCCTCGTCGCCCTCGCCCTCGCCGGGTGCGCCGACGAGACCGCGATCCTGGTCGAGGTGAGCAGCGCCGGGGTCGAGGTGCCGACCGACGTCAACGTCCTGGCGTTCACCGTGGAGAGCGACGCGGGCACGCGCTTCTCGCAGGCCTACCCGATCACGGAGCTGCCGCAGAGCCTCACGCTGCTGCCGGCGTCGGACGCGGATCGCGACGTGACGATCACGGTCGAGGGGTTGCAGGGCGGCGCGCTCGCCCTGCGTCGCGTCGTGCGCTCGAGCTTCGTGCCGGGGTCGACCGTCCGGGTGTCGGTCACCCTCGACGGGGCGTGCCTCGGGGTGGCCTGCCCCGAGGGCGTGGACTGCGTCGCGGGGATGTGCGCCAGCCCGCTCCCCGACGGCGGCATGCCCGACGCCGGTCCTCCCGGCTTTGACGCGGGGCCCCGCCCCGACGGCGGGATGGACGCGGGGCGCATCGACGGCGGTGGGGTCGATGGAGGCCGCATGGACGGCGGGCGGCCCGACGCGGGTCGACCGGACGCTGGCCGCCCGGACGCGGGCGGAACGCCGGTTCTCCTGTTCAGCGAGTACGTCGAGGGCACGAGCAACAACAAGGCGCTCGAGATCACCAACGTGGGTGATGGCACCGCCGACCTCTCGACCTGCCTGCTCCGGCGCTACACGAACGGCGGCACGACGCCGACGAACATCACGCTGAGCGGCAGCCTCGCGCCCGGCGCGGAGCTCACCCTCTGCAACTCCTCCATCGTGGTCGGCTCGGGGCGGTGCGACATCCTCAACGGCGCGGTGAACCACAACGGCGACGACGCCTACGAGCTCGAGTGCAGCGGCACGCTCGTCGACTCGTTCGGTCAGGTCGGGTTCGACCCGGGGACGGAGTGGACCGGCGGCGGCCTGGGGACCGCGGACTTCGTGCTGCGGCGCGCCTGCGCGGTGATGACCGGCGACCGGATGTCGATGGACGTGTTCGACCCGTCGGTCGGGTGGATGGGCATGGCCTACGCCGACCCGGCCGCGAGCCACGCGGGCCTCGGCAGCCGCGCCGAGTGCCCGTAGCAGCCGCCGATCCGATCGCCGATCCGTGTCGCGAGGGTGACCCGCGGGGGGGCGGACCGTATACTGGCGCGACCGGATGACGACCGTAACGGAGACGGCCAAGCGCCTCGGCGACGGGCTCGATCTGTCGGAGCTGGAGGAGGCGGACCTCGCCACGATCTGCGCCGACCCGCTGCTGGCGCAGCGCTTCGCCAACCTCGTGGTGAGGTCGGCGTCGAGCCAGCTGCCGGGTGGGCCGTGGAGCATCGAAGACCTGCGCGACATCCTGGACGCGGCGATCCGGGGCCGGCGCCGCGAGGGCGTGCGCATCGTCGAGGGCCGCTACTTCCGCAAGCGCGTCCGCGAGCAGTGCGCGCTCGCCGAGCGCTACGGCGACCCCTTCGCGGTCGTGGTGATCAGCCTCGAGCCGGAGCCGAGCCCCGGCGTCTACCAGAGCGTGCTCGACGCGGTGGTCGAGCGGCTGCGGAGCACGGACATGGTGTTCCTCTACCGCCGCCGCTACGCGCTCGTGCTGCCGCGGATGCGGGACGAGGCGCTCGAGCCGCTGATCGCGCGGGTGCGCGAGCTGATCGGCGTCGGGGCGGGGGAGGGCGTGATCGAGGACATCAGGACGCTGGTGTATCCCGACGCCTCGCATCAGGATACGCAGTCGGTCCTGGACTGGGCGGAGGATCAGCTCCGCCCTTCGCCGTAGCCGGGGAAGGGAATGGGGGAGGCGATCTCGCTCGAGGGCACCTCGATTGGCAAGTACCAGATCCTCGGCCGCCTCGGGGGGGACGCGCGTATCGCGAAGTTCCTCGCCGAGCACACGGGCATCGGGAAGACCGTCGAGCTGCACATGCTGGGTCCGGAGGAGCCCGCCAACGGCGAGGCGGCGGAGCAGCTCGTGCGGGCCGCGCGCGTCCTCGGGGCGGCGACCCAGCGGAACCTCCAGGGCGTGGTCGACTCCGGGCGTGACCCGGACGGGCGGCCGTACGTGGTCTACGAGGCGCTCCGCGGCGACGACCTCGCGAGCCTGATCGCGGCCCACCCGCGCGGAATGGATCCGATGCGGGCCGCGCGCATCGTCGTGCAGATCCTCGAGGCGGTCCGCGCGCTCCACGACGCCGGGGTGGTGCTGCGCTCGTTCGGCCCGAGCGACGTCCGGCTCGAGCCGGTCAGCGGGGCCGAGGAGCTGGTGAAGGTGCGGACGTCTCCCGCGGCGGCGCTCCTGATCGAGGGCGGCGCGAGTGAGCTCCGCAGCGGCAGCTACTCTCACCACCTCGCGCCCGAGCTGAAGCGCGGCGACCCGGGGCTCGATCCGCGCGTCGACTTCTACAGCGTCGGGGTGGTGCTCCGTCAGCTCCTCACCGGTCGCCCGCGCGGGGACGACCAGACGCTCTCGGACACCGCGCGGCGGGCGCTCGCGCGGGCGTGCGCGGAGGACCCCGACGAGCGCTTCGCGACCGCCGACGGATTCCTGCAGGCGGTCGCGCTGCTCCTGCCGGCCGACGACCGGCCGCCGCGCGAGCAGATCCCGGCGCCCGACGACGCGCTCTGCGCTGACCTCCAGTACCTGCACCTCCGACGCACCACCCGGCACGGGCCGCGGGGCGACGAGCGGGGGGACTCTCACCTCGAGCTGCTCCCTGTCCTGATCACCATCGAGGCGGTCTATCGCCGCTTCGGCGAAGCGGTCTGGGGGACGCTCTGCGAGCGGGTGCGCGGCGTCGACGGCCTCCTGCCGGGGGCGGGCAACACCCCGGTCCACCTCCAGCGCGGCGTCCCGGTCCCGCTCTTCGCCGAGATCCTCGGCGTGGTCGACGAGCTCGCGGGCGAGGGCGACCTCCGGCTGGTGGCCGAGCTGGGTGAGGCGGTCGCGCAGCGCGGCCTGAGCACGATGTTCCCCGACCTCCCCTCGCCGCTCACGCCCGAGGCGCTGGTCAACGGCTTCCCGTACCTGTGGTCGCGCGTCGCCCGCGACGGCGAGGCGTCGGTCCGATCGCTCGGTCCTCGATCCGTGCGGCTCCAGGTGCGCGCGCAGTCGACGCCCAGCCTCGAGCTGGCCGGCTTCATCGCCGGGCTGCTCCGCGACGCGCTCCGGCAGGCCGGCGCCCACGACGTCGAGGTGACCCTCATCGCCTCCCAGGCCCTCGGCGACGGCGCAGACCGCTTCGGCGTCGAGTGGACCTGAGCGGCTGACCCGAGCGGCTCGGCGCGCGCGCACCTGACCCGAACGGGGGAGGCGCGGCCGGCCCGGCTCGGCGATCCTCGGCCCGCGTGTCCCGAGTTGAACCTTTGGGCGCGAGATCGTTTAGGATCGCCGGGTTCGGGCGAGGGGGCCCTTCCTTGGATCTGACGGGTCAGACACTGCTCGGGAAGTACGAGATCGAGGGCCTGCTCGGCCAGGGCGGGATGGGCGCGGTGTGGCGCGCGCGGCACTCGATGACCGGGCGGAAGCTCGCGGTGAAGGTGCTCGACAAGGGCTACGTGAACAACGCCCAGGTGTCGGCCCGCTTCGGCCGCGAGGCCCGCGCGGCGAGCCTCATCCAGCATCCCGGCATCGTGGAGGTCCTCGACCTCGACAAGACCGACGACGGCGTGCCGTTCATGGTCATGGAGTTCCTCGAGGGCGAGACCCTCGCGCGCCGTATCGAGCGGCGCGGACGGCTCGACCAGGCGGAGACCCTGCGGCTCGGCTCCATGCTGCTCGAGGCGCTCGACGCCGCTCACACCCACGGCGTCATCCACCGCGACCTCAAGCCGGAGAACATCTACGTCGTGCCGGCGGGGCGCCGTGGCGAGGCGGTGAAGATCCTCGACTTCGGGATCAGCCAGGTCCAGACCGCGCAGGAGCGCAAGCTCACCATGACCGGGTCGGTGCTCGGGACGCCCCACTACATGTCGCCCGAGCAGGCGATGGGCGAGAACCAGCTCGATCACCGCGCGGACATCTACGCGGCCGGGGTCGTGCTCTACGAGTGCGTGGTCGGCGACGTGCCGTACGACGCGCCCAACTACAACAAGCTGCTCCGCCTCATCCTCGACGAGGACCCGCCGCCGCCGCGCGAGCGGGGCGCGCAGATCAGCCCCGAGCTCGAGCGCGTGATCCTGTGGGCGATGGAGAAGGAGCGCGATCAGCGCGTGCCGAGCGCCAAGGAGATGCTCGAGTGGCTGCGCCGCGCCGCCGAGGGCGAGTCGCCGCCTTACGCGGCGCACGGGGCGGTGGACGTGGAGCTCGACCTCCCGGACCTCGACATGTCCCCTCCGAAGCCGGCCGGGTCCTTGCCGAGCCACCCGTCGAGCGGCTCCTTCACGCTCGACGAGGGGTGGAGCGCGGCGTCGAGCCCGTCGCAGGGGCGCGTCTCGACGCCGCGGCCCGCCGCTCCTCGCACCCCTGCGCCCTCCGCGCCTCGGACCCCGGTGCCGGCCCGCGCCGCGCCCGCGACGCCTCAGCCCTCGCCGCCGGTGCCGGATGAGGAGAGCGGCTGGACGGTCTCGCCGACCCTCGCGTCGATGGCGGGCAAGCCGGTCAGCTCCGCGCCGCCGCCCAGCGGTCAGGTCGAGCTCGACATGGACATCGGCCTCGGCCTCGGGGCGGGCGGGCCGATGGACCTCGAGCTCGACGAGGAGGCCCTCGCCTCGACGCGGTCCTCGGCCGGGGCCACTCCCGCGGTCGGCGGGGCCGCGATCGGCACCGCGTCGTCGAGCGGCCGATTCCGCTCGATCTCGCCCTCGTCGACCGGCAACCACCCGGCCGTCGGCACGGCGAGCTCGGCCGGCGCGGTCGGCGCGCCCCGGCACGCCAGCGGTGTCCGCTCCCCGCCGCCCCTCACGAGCGGGCTCCACTCCGTCCCTCCGCGCCTCTCGGAGCTGTCGGATCGGCCCACGGCGGTCGAGCCCGACGAGGCGCCCGCCTGGCGCCGCTACGTGCTGATCGGCGCGATCGCGCTCGCGGTGTTCGCGGGCCTCGTGTTCGCGGTGCGCTGGACGCTCGAGCCGGGGCCGGGGCCCGAGCCTGATCCGGGTGCGCTGGTCGAGCCCCGGCCGCCCCCCGACGCGCCCCCGGACCCGCCGTCCGCCGCGAGCTGGGTGAGCATCCGGGTGGTGGGCTTGCCGCCCGGCGCGCGGATGAGCCTCGACGGCCTGCCCGCGCGGAGCCCCCTGCGGGTGCGCCGCGGAGGCCAGCCGACCCTCGTCATCGAGGCGCCCGGCTACCAGCGCCGGACGATCCGCCTCGAGACGGATCGGAACCGGACCGTCCACGCGCGCATGCAGCCCGCCAACTGACGGGACCCTCCCGACGGAGATCGCGATGGTTTCAGCGTGAGGCATCGGCTTCGAGGTTGGGGTCGCGACCGACGAGGCGATGCCGCGTATCGTCGAGGAGGGCTCGGCGCCGAGATCGGCGCCGAAGACCGCGATCAAACCGTCGCGCTCTCTGTCGGGAGGGTCTGCGGCGCGACCTCTCGTTCACTCGCGCGCCGGTCCGTGCTAGGGCGCCCCCACGATGAGTGACCGCTACGACCCCGCCGTCATCGAGCCCAAGTGGCAGGCGTACTGGGAGCGCGACGAGACGTTCCTGACCGACGAGACCTCGGACGCGCCCACGAGCTACGTGCTCGACATGTTCCCGTACCCCTCCGGGGCCGGCCTCCACGTCGGCCACCCCGAGGGCTACACCGCGAGCGACATCGTCTCGCGCTACCTCAGGGCCAAGGGGCACGCGGTGCTGCACCCGATGGGCTTCGACGCGTTCGGGCTCCCGGCGGAGCAGCACGCGATCAAGACGGGGGCGCACCCGCGCGACACGACGGCGAAGAACGTCGCCACCTTCCGGCGCCAGCTCAAGCGGCTCGGCTTCAGCTACGACTGGCGCCGCGAGGTCGACACCACCGACCCGGCCTACGTGCGCTGGACGCAGTGGATCTTCCTGCGCCTCTTCCACCGCGGGCTCGCGTACCAGGACGAGATCACCGTCAACTGGTGCCCGGCCCTCGGGACCGTGCTCGCCAACGAGGAGGTCGTCGGCGGCGTGTCCGAGCGCGGCGCGCACCCCGTCGAGCGTCGCCCGCTGCGGCAGTGGGTCCTCAAGATCACCGCCTACGCCGACCGCCTGCTCGCCGACCTGGACGGCCTCGACTGGCCGAACAGCACGATGACGATGCAGCGCGAGTGGATCGGCCGCTCGGTCGGCGCGGAGGCGCGCTTCGACGTCGTCGATCAGGACGAGGCGATCGAGATCTTCACCACCCGTCCGGACACCCTCTTCGGCGCGACCTTCATGGTCCTCGCCCCCGAGCACCCGCTCGTCGCGAAGGTCACGACCGACGCGCAGCGGGCCGAGGTCGAGGCCTACGTCGACGAGGCGGTGCACAAGTCCGACCTCGATCGGCAGACGCAGAAGGAGAAGACCGGCGTCTTCACCGGCGGCTACGCGATCAACCCGGTCAACGACGCGCGCGTCCCGATCTGGATCGCGGACTACGTGCTGATGGGCTACGGCACCGGCGCGATCATGGCCGTGCCCGGCCACGACGAGCGCGACTTCGAGTTCGCGACGAAGTTCGACATCCCGATCGTCGAGGTGGTCAGCGAGGACGGAACGCCCTCGGACGGCCCGCTGACCGAGCCGCGGGTCGCGCCCGGGGTCGCGGTCAACTCCGGCACCTACGACGGAATGACGACCACCGCGCTCAAGGCGAAGATCACCGAGGACCTCGCGGCGGCGGGCAAGGGCAAGCAGCGCGTCGAGTACAAGCTCCGCGACTGGGTCTTCTCGCGCCAGCGCTACTGGGGCGAGCCGATCCCGATCTACTTCCCGGTCGAGACGGACGGCGACCCGCGCAAGGGCGACCCGGCGACCATCGACTTCAGCCACCCCATCGCGGTCTCCGAGGACGAGCTGCCGGTGCGGCTGCCCGACCTCGACGACTACCAGCCGGGCGAGGACCCGGCCGGCGTCCTCGCGCGCGCGCTCGACTGGCGCTTCTTCCAGCGCGACGGCCGCTGGTTCGCGCGCGAGACCAACACGATGCCGCAGTGGGCCGGCTCGTGCTGGTACTACCTGCGCTACTGCGACCCTCACAACGACGAGGCCGCGTGGAGCCGTGAGGCGGCCGACCGCTGGCTCCCCGTCGATCTCTACGTCGGTGGAGCCGAGCACGCGGTGTTGCACCTCTTGTACGCCCGGTTCTGGCACAAGGTGCTCTTCGACGAGGGCCTGATCGCAAGCCCCGAGCCGTTCACGCGGCTCGTCCACCAGGGGATGATCCTCGGCGAGATCGAGCTGTCGACCTACAAGAAGGGCGACGAGCTCGTGAGCGCGGAGCACGTCGAGTCGCTCGACGGCGGCAAGCTGCGCGATCGGCGCGACGGCGCGGAGCTGACCCGCGAGCCGGTCGAGGCGGACCAGACCGTCAAGCGCGGCTCCCTCCTCGTGCTCGAGGCGCACCCGGAGATCACCGTCACCTCGCGCGCCCCCAAGATGAGCAAGTCGCTCGGCAACGTGGTCAACCCCGACGACATCATCGACCGCTTCGGCGCCGACTCGCTGCGGATGTACGAGATGTTCATGGGGCCCCTCGAGGCGACGAAGCCCTGGAACACCGACTCGATCCAGGGTGTGCGCCGCTTCCTCGACCGGTTCTACGCGACCGCGACCCGCGCGCTCTCGGACGACCCGCCGAGCGACGCGCTGCTCCGGCTCACCCACAAGACGATCAAGAAGGTCGGCGAGGACATCGAGGCGATGCGGTTCAACACCGCGATCGCGGCCATGATGGTGCTCGGCAAGGAGCTCGCCGCGCTCGACGCCCCGCCGCGGAGCAGCGTGGAGGCGCTCTGTGTCCTGCTCCACCCCTTCGCGCCCCACGCGGCCGAGGAGCTGTGGGAACACCTCGGGCACCCGCCCTCGATCCAGCGCGCGCCCTGGCCGACGTTCGACCCCGCGCTCTGCGAGGACGACGTCGTCGAGGTGCCGGTGCAGGTCAACGGCAAGGTCCGCGGCCGCGTCACCCTGGCCAAGGACGCGGACGAGGCGACCGCCTTCGCGGCCGCCGAGGGGCTCGAGGCGGTGGCGTCGCAGCTCGAGGGCAAGCGGGTGCTCAAGCGCATCTGGGTCCCCGGCCGCATCGTGACCCTGGTCGCGAAGTAGCGGCGCGCGATCGGGAGCCGAGCCGGTCCTGTACGTTTGCAGGGCCGGCTTGCCTGGCCGAGGTCGAGCTGACAGGATGCCGACCCGAGCGGCGTGGGCAGGGACGAGAAGACCGATCGCTTTCGGCCCGTGTTCGAGCCGGAGGACATCTTCGATCGCTTCGTGAAGAACGCGAACGCGAGCACCGACGGCGTCCGCACGCGCGAGGACGAGCCGACCGGCCAGATCGCGGCAGGGCGCGGGGCCACGACCGCGCCGACCAAGCCGCCGTCGATCCGGGCGCCCGAGCTGCAGGCGCCGACGCCCGAGCGCCGCGGCGGCCCGCCGAGCTGGGACCACCAGATCACCGTGCTCGCGGACCCGGACCGCGAGGCCGCCGATCGCGCGCGGATCGCCGACGCGCCGACCCCCATGCGCACCGTGGCCGAGGACGAGCGAGGCACGGTCCGCGTCCGCTCGCCCTACGGCGAGGATCCGAGCAAGACCGAGGCGCTGCCTGACCACGAGGTCGACGAGGACGCGGGCACCCGGGTCGCCCGGAGCCCGCTCACCACCCGGCCGCCGACCACCGGGCCCTCGACCCGGGCGCTCCCGCGCGCCGTCTCGGCGCGACCCCGCCGCCCGCTCGGGCTCACCGACAAGGTCACCGAGGTCCAGACGAGCCAGCTCCAGCGCGCGCTCGCCGGGCGCTCGCTCCAGCCCTCGGCCGAGCTCGTCGTCCCCGCGGACGAGCCGGCCTCCGCTCCCGCGCAGTCCCCGCCTGCGATGCCCCCGCGCGAGGGCACCCGGCCCGACGCGCCGATGCCGCTCGCGATGGCGCGCGCGTTCGACGACCCCCTGCTCGATCTGCCCGAGGCCGGCGAGGAGGAGGAGACCGACGACCTCACCGTGCCGCGGGCGAGCCCGCTCCTGGTCGATCCCGGGCCGGGGGACGCGTCGCTGACGGACTCGGGGCAACACATCTTGTTGCTCACCAAGCGCAAGCAGCCGACGATCGAGCTCGACCTGACGGGGCGACCGGTCGACGACGAGCCGGCCACGCCCGCGCTCGATCACGACATCCTCGCCGACCTCAGCTCGCAGAGCGTCAAGAGCGTGGTCGCCGCGCGCGGCCAGCACACCCAGCGCCTCGAGGCGATGCAGGTGATCCCCGACGTCGAGGCCGCGCGGCGCAAGAAGGAGGGCACCGCGGTCGTCGAGGGCGGCGAGGACGGGCAGATGCCGACCCGCCAGCTCGATCAGATCCTCGCCGACATGGCCGTCCTGCTCCGCTACGGGCACGCCGATCAGGTGCGCGAGCGCCTCGGCGACCTGCGCCGCACCTACCCGGAGGACCTCCTCCTGCTCCGCGCGATCGCCGAGTTCTTCGTCGAGAACGAGGTCAAGGACGCGGCGCTCGACACGCTCTTCGTGCTCGCGGGCGCGCTCTTCGAGCGGCGCAACCTCGAGGGCATGCGCCAGGCGCTCGAGCAGGTGCGGGTGCTCGACCCCGACAACGAGCGGGCCTACCGGCTCCTCGGGCTGCTCGAGCAGCGCAGCGGCTGAGCCCCCGCGGGCCGACGGTGATCAACGGTGACGCCCCGGCGCGGGGCGGCTCGCGTCGGCGGCGCGCGCGCGATCCGTCGCGGAGGGCGCGCGCGGGCGGGTTGGGCACGGATTCGCGCGGATTTCTGCGATCTGGAGCCGCAGACCCTTGCCGGCGCCGCCCGGGCCCTGCTAGTCAGCTTCGATCGCGAGCTGAACAAGGATCCAGGAGTGAGGAGGCGTTGAGAGGTGGGGCGAGGACGAGCCATACAGCAGCTCGATCTCTTCGACCCGTTCGCCGCACCTCCGCCTCGGCTCCCTCCCGGCTCGCACGGAGGACCCCCGTCGATGAATGGATTCGTGGACGCCTCCCTCGCGGAGGAGACGCGCAAGCGGTACCTGAGCTACGCGCTGAGCGTCATCACCAGCCGCGCGCTGCCCGACGTGCGCGACGGCCTCAAGCCGGTCCAGCGCCGCATCCTCTACACGATGCAGCGCGACCTGCACCTCCGGCCCGACGGTCGCTACGTGAAGAGCGCGCGCATCGTCGGTGAGGTGATGGGCAAGTACCACCCCCACGGCGACACCGCGATCTACGACGCGCTCGTGCGGATGGCCCAGAGCTTCACCCTGCGGACGCCGCTGGTGGACGGGCGCGGCAACTTCGGCTCGCCCGACGACCCGCCGGCCGCGATGCGGTACACGGAGGCCAAGCTCGCCCCGCCGGCGACCGAGCTCCTCGCCGAGCTCGGCCAGCAGACGGTGCCCTTCCGGCCGACCTACGACGGCCAGCTCTCCGAGCCGATCGTCCTGCCGGCGCGCTTCCCGAACCTGCTCGTCAACGGCAGCCAGGGCATCGCGGTCGGCATGGCCACGTCGATCCCGCCGCACAACCTCGGCGAGGTGATCGACGCCTGCATCGCGCTGATCGACGACCCCGAGCTGACGGTCAAGAAGCTCATGAAGCACGTGCGCGGGCCGGACTTCCCGACGGGCGGCCAGGTCGTGAGCACGCGCGCCGACCTGACGCAGATCTACGAGACGGGCTCGGGCTCCATCAAGCTGCGCGGCGAGTGGAAGCTGGAGACGCCCAAGGGCAAGCGCGAGAACCCGCGCGTGATCATCACCTCGACGCCGTACATGCTCTCGCGCGGCAACCTCATCGAGAAGATCGCGGACATCGTCCGCAACCGGAAGCTGCCCCACCTCCTCGATGTGCGCGACGAGAGCACCGAGGAGTGCCGGATCGTCCTCGAGATCAAGAAGGGCGCCGACCCGCAGCTGATCATGGCGTACCTCTACAAGCACACGCCGCTGCAGTCGAACGTGACCGTCAATCTGACGTGCCTCGTCCCGACCGATCAGGAGGACGTCGCCGCCCCCGAGCGCCTCGATCTGAGGCGGATGATCCGGTACTTCCTCGACTTCCGGATGGAGGTGCTGATCAAGCGCCTCGAGTACGAGCTCGCGAAGCTCCTCGAGCGGATCCACATCCTCGAGGGCTTCATCACGATCTTCGACGCGCTCGATCAGGCGATCCGGATCATCCGCCGCTCGGACGGCAAGGCGGACGCGGCCAAGAAGCTCATCCGCGAGTTCGCGCTGACCGAGCTGCAGGCCGACGCGATCCTCGAGCTCAAGCTCTACCGGCTCGCGAAGCTCGAGATCCTCGTGCTGCGCGAGGAGCTCGAGGAGAAGCGGCGCCGCGCCGAGGAGATCGAGGCGCTGCTCGGCAGCCAGAAGGATCGCTGGCGCAAGATCCGCGCGGAGCTGCTCGAGGTGAAGACCGACCTCGACGATCGGCGCCGAACCAAGATCAGCGGCGAGACGAAGGAGCCCGAGTACGACGCGGAGGCGTTCATCGTCGAGGAGGACGCGGTCGTGCTCCTCACCGCGCACGGCTGGGTGAAGCGGCAGGGTCGGGTGACCGACGTCGCGGCCACGCGGGTGCGCGACGGCGACCGGGTGCAGGACGTGACCGCCGGCTCGACGCGGGCCTCGGTCGCGTTCTTCAGCACCGCCGGCTACTGCTACGTCTGCCGCATCGACGACGTCCCCGCGACGACGGGCTACGGCAACCCCGTGCAGACGCTCTTCAAGCTCAAGGACGGCGAGCGCATCGTCCGCATGATGAGCTTCGATCCCCGCCTCCTCGAGGTCCCCGAGGCGACCGAGGGGGCCGTCGACCCGGAGGAGCCCTGGGCGATCGCGGCGACCCGCGACGGCATGGTGAGCCGGTTCTCGCTGCGTCCGCACCGCGACCCGAGCACGCGGAGCGGCCGGCGCTACATGCGCCTCGGCAAGGGCGACGAGATCCTGATGGTCGACGTCTCGGACGGCTGGCAGAAGATCGCGGCCGCCACCGAGAACGGGCACGTGCTGCTCTGCGGCGACGAGGAGGTCCCGATCCTCGGCGGGCCCGGCAAGGGCGTGAAGCTCATCCGCCTCGGCGCCGGCGACCACGTCGTCGCGGCCAAGGTCCTCTTCGACATGGAGAACTCGCTCGTCGTCGAGAAGGACAAGGGCAACCAGACCTACGAGATCACGATGCGCCGTGGCGCGGTCAAGCGAGGCGGCAAGGGCACGCAGCTCTTCAAGCGCGGCAAGCTCAAGGGCGAGGTCCCGAGCGTGCCCGCGGTGCCCGAGCTCCTCGGGGAGGTCGAGAGCTGATGGCCTACACCAGCCAGGAGATCACGGTCCTCGAGGGGCTCGAGCCGGTCCGGCAGCGCCCCGCGATGTACATCGGGGACACGAGCAAGCAGGGCTACCACCACCTGCTCTGGGAGATCGTCGATAACTCGGTCGACGAGGCGATCAACGGCCACGCGAACACCATCGAGGTCGAGCTCGACGACGACCTGCGGGGCGTGCGCGTGACCGACAACGGCCGCGGCATCCCCGTCGACAAGCACAAGAAGCACAAGAAGGCCGCGCTCGAGCTCATCCTCACGACGCTGCACGCGGGCGGCAAGTTCGGCCACTCGAGCTACGAGGTCTCGGGCGGTCTCCACGGCGTGGGCAGCTCGGTCGTCAACGCGCTGAGCGAGGACATGGTCGCGGACGTCTACCGCGACAACCAGCACTGGCAGCAGCGCTACCGCCGCGGCAAACCGACCGGGCCCATCAAGAAGGTCGGTGAGACGCGGGGCAAGCGCGGCACCTCGATCCACTTCCGGCCCGATCCCGACATCTTCGGCAAGAAGATGACGTTCGACCTCCAGGTCATCCGGCGCCGGCTCGAGGCCAAGAGCTACCTGCACCGCGGCCTCAAGGTCGTCCTCAAGGACCCGACCCAGAAGAGCCGCGAGGAGTTTCACCACCCGGGCGGGCTCGAGGAGTACCTCGGCAAGCTCGTCGAGGAGCGGGGCAAGCGCGCGATCGGCGCCGAGCCGTTCCTGTTCGAGACCAACGAGATCCCCCGCATCGAGCTCGCGCTGACATGGACGGAGGCGCCCGAGGAGCGGCTCTTCACCTTCGCGAACGGCATCCCGACGGGCTCGGGCGGCACGCACGAGGCGGGCCTCAAGAGCGCGCTCAACCGCGCGGTGCGCGCGTTCATGAGCGCCAAGAGCATCAACCCGAAGGGCGTGACGATCACCGCGGACGACATCCGCGAGGGCGCGGTCGCGGTGCTGAGCGTCTACGTGCGCGACCCGCAGTTCCAGGGGCAGACCAAGGACCGGCTCAACAACCCCGAGATCGCGGCGCCGGTGGAGACCGCGATCCGCAACGCGCTCGAGCACTGGCTGCTCGAGAACAGCTCGGTCGGCGAGGCGATCGTCGCGCGCATCGTGGTTGCGGCGCGGGCCCGCGAGGCGAGCCGCGCGGCGAGCGCGCAGGTCAAGCGCAAGACCGCGGTGAGCCACCGGCTCAACCTGCCGGGGAAGCTCAGTGACTGCTCGAGCACCGACCCGGCGGAGAGCGAGCTGTTCCTCGTCGAGGGTGACTCGGCCGGCGGCAGCGCGATCCGCGGTCGCGATCGCAAGACGCAGGCGATCCTCCCCCTCCGCGGCAAGGTGCTCAACGCGGAGCGCGCGAGCGCGCGTCAGGTGCTCGGCAACCGCGAGCTGAGCGACATCGTGAACGCGCTCGGCTGCGGCATCGGCAAGACGTTCGACATCAGCAAGCTGCGTTACGGGCGCGTGTTCCTGCTGATGGACGCGGACAGCGACGGTCACCACATCGCGACGCTCCTGCTCACGTTCTTCTACCGGATGCTGCCGGAGCTGGTCCGCGCGGGACACGTGTTCCTCGCGCAGCCGCCGCTCTATCGGATCGACGCGGCCAAGGACACCTACTGGGCGCTCGACGACGACGACCGCGACCGGATCCTCGCGGAGCTGCCCGGGAACGTGAAGCCCAAGATCAGCCGCTTCAAGGGTCTCGGCGAGATGAACCCGGACGAGCTCAAGGAGACCACGCTCGACCCGAAGCGCCGCCGCGCGCTCCGGGTCACGATCGACGAAGAGCTCGCGACCGACCAGATCGTCAACGAGCTGATGGGCAAAGATCCCGCGCCGCGGTACGAGTTCATCATGGAGCACGCGCCGCGCGCCGCGGCCGACGAGCTCGACGTGTAGGTCGGCCGTCGCCTTGACGCGACGTCAGACGCGGAGGCAGCAGGGCGCGCCCCGCCCGGTGAGGTGGGGATCGGCGCCGCGCCGCGCGTGGAGACCTGCCCGTGCCCCGGGCGATCCGTCGAAGGACCGCCGAGGGCTCCGATCGCTCACGCCGCGAGCCCGACGCTCCGGGCGCTTCGGGGCACGGCGGCCGTCGCCTCTCGCGTGAAAGTTCTGTGAAAAATCGCGCGGTTCTCCGAACTTGAGTTCTCCGAGTGGAGAATCTCGACGCGCGGTCGCGCCGCCGCCATGGCTTGGACGGTGGCTGCATTCGTGCATGAAAAGAGGTAGCGTCGTCCGCTGCCGTAGGCGGACCCGGGCGAGGGCCCGTCGCGGCTAGAACACCGGTGCCGTGGGGTCACCGGGCGCTTGAACAGCGCAAAAATAAGGAAACGGACAGATGAACAACTTGAATGCGAAGTGGCTTCTCCGAGCCATCCTCGCGGCCGCCCTCGTGGTGAGCGGCTGTGACGACGGCGACGGAGGCACTGACTCGGGTCCGGGGACGGACGCGGGGCCGGGCAATGACGCGGGTCCGGGCACCGACGCGGGCCCCCCCGTGCCGACGTGCTCGGACGGCGTGATGAACCAGGACGAGACGGACGTCGACTGCGGCGGCACCTGCGGCGCGACCTGCACGCCCGGTGAGATGTGCAGCGCGAACGGCGACTGCACGACGGCGATGTGCGAGGGCGGGACCTGTCAGGCCATGCCGAGCTGCTCGGACGGCGCGATGAACGGCACCGAGACCGACGTCGACTGCGGCGGCGCGATGTGCATGGCGTGCGACGACGGCGACATGTGCGCGATGGACACCGACTGCACCAGCGGGTTCTGCAGCAGCATGGTCTGCACCGCGACGGTCTGCGGCGACGGCACCGTCCAGGGCGCCGAGGACTGCGACGACGGGACCGGCGGCACGCCGGCCGAGACGGCGACGTGCGACCTCGACTGCACGTCGGTGATGTGCGGCGACGGCACCGTGAACATGACCGCGGGCGAGGCGTGCGACGGCGACGGCGCGGGGATGGGCGGCGAGACCGCGACCTGCGACACCGACTGCACCGCGGCGGCCTGTGGCGACGGCCTTGTCAACGCGACCGCGGGCGAGGCGTGCGACGGCGACGGCGCGGGGATGGGCGGCGAGACGGCCACCTGCAACCGCGACTGCACCACCTCGATGTGCGGCGATGGCGTCCTCAACGTCACCGCGGGCGAGGCCTGCGACGACGGCAACACGGTGGACACCGACTCGTGCAGCAACGCGTGCGCGATCAACGGGCCCGTGATCAGCATCACCGCCGACGCGACCTTCGACACCGGCACCGGTGAGCTCGACGGCACGGTCGCGATGGGCTGGAACACGGCCACCAACAGCTGGGACGTGGGTTCGCTGAGCGTGGCCTCGGGCGTGACGCTCACGGTCACGGGCACGAACGGCTTCGTGGTCAACGCGGCGGTGATCGACGTCGCGGGGACGATCGACGCGGCCGGCGAGGTCGGCGGCGACGGCATCGGCTGCAGCGCGATCGGCCGCGGCATCGGTGGCGCGGGTGGCCCCGGCGGGTTCGCCGGTGGCAACGGCGGCGAGGGCAGCCCGTTCGGCAGCCCGTCCACCGATCTGAACGGCGTCGCGGGCGCTGGCCCCGGCGGCGGTCAGCCCGGGACGATCGATATCGGCGGTGGCGGTGGCGCGGGCCACCTCCTCGCGGGTGAGGACGGCCAGGGCGTCAACGGCGGCGCCGGTGGCGCGGCCTACGACGGCGTTGCGATGGGCGTCGGCGGCTCCGGCGGCGGCGGCGGCGGCGCTGACGACGACGGCGGCGGCGACGACCCCGGCGGCGGCGGCGGCGGCGGTGGCGGCTACGTCGAGCTGAACGCGGCGAGCGCGCTCACCGTGACCGGCACGGTCGACGCGAGCGGTGGCGACGGCGGCTACGCGAACTGCGGCGGCGGCGGCGGCGGCGGCGGCGGCGGATCGGGCGGCGTCATCCTCGTCGGCATCTCGTCGACGGTGGACGTGGCGACCGGTACGCTCGACGTCTCCGGCGGCCTCGGCAGCACCGACGACCAGGACGGCGGCGACGGTTCGGCCGGCATTCTGTTCCTGCAGGGCACCTGCACGGACGGCCAGCAGAACCAGGACGAGACGGACGTGGACTGCGGCGGGGCGACCTGCGGCGGTTGCGCGGACGGCTTGAGCTGCGGCACGAGCGCCGACTGCACGGGTGAGTGCCTCGCGGGCACCTGCTACCCGGCGACCTGCGCGAACGGGATGATGGACGGCACCGAGACGGCCATCGACTGCGGCGGCGCCACCTGCCCGGCGTGCTCCTGCACCGACGGCATCCGCAACCAGGACGAGACGGACGTGGACTGCGGCGGGACGACCTGCGGCGTCACCTGCGCCGACGGCCTGGCCTGCACCGCCGCGACCGACTGCGACTCCGCCTCCTGCGACGCGGGCGTGTGCGTGTCGTGCTCCGACGGCGTCGTGAACCAGGGCGAGACGGACGTGGACTGCGGCGGCTCGTTCTGCGCCGGGTGCGCGGACGGGCTCATGTGCATGGTCGACCTCGACTGCGACAGCGGCAGCTGCGACACCATGGTGTGCGTCTCGTGCGGTGACGGCTTCGTCAACGGCACGGAGATGTGCGACGGCGACGGTGCAGGCACCGGCGGCGTGACGGCCACTTGTGACGCGGACTGCACCGCCCCGGCGTGCGGCGACGGTCAGTTCAACACGCTCGCGGGCGAAAGCTGCGAGGACGGCAACATGACCGCCGGCGACGGCTGCAGCGCGACCTGCACGCTCGAGGTCGGGACGGCGATCCCGATCGCGGCGACCACCGGCGGCTCGGTCTTCGTGGCCGGCAGCATTGATACCACCGATCCCCAGTGGGGCCGTCCCACGACGTGTGGCGCGATCACGTCGCCGGCGGACCACTACTACGACACCTACGCCATCACCAACACGACGGGCGTGGCCCAGACCCTCACCGTGACCGCGGCGTGGGGGGGTGACGGCTACCTCCACGCGTTCAGCGATCCGCTGGACCTCCTCACCAACACCGGCTGCATTGCGGGCGACGACGACTTCAATGGCACCAGCGGCAGCCAGATGGTCGCGGTCCCGATCGGCGTCGGGGAGACGATCCACATCGTCGCCTCTACGTTCAGCGGTGCGACGGCCATCGGCCCGTACACCATCGAGATCACGACCGACTGATCGAGAACGCTCGACCCGGCTAGAGGCCGCCATCCCGCGAGGGGTGGCGGCTTCGCCAATTCTGGGCTCGGAGCTCTCGATGCCGGGGGCGAGAAACCGGGCTGCGCGCAAGCTGTCGAGCGTGTACGGTGCCCCGCGCTGAGGGCCTCGGGACGAGGAACGTCAGCTTGACGGCGGCGCCGTGGGGGCCCTTGGTCGCTCCCGCTGGACCAAGCAAAGGAACGCATCGATGAGAGAATTGAACGCGACGTGGCTCCTCCGGGCCCTCCTCGCGGCCGCGCTCGTGGTGAGCGGCTGCGACGACGGCGACGGCGGCTCCGACTCGGGCCCCGGCACGGACGCCGGCCGGCCCATGACCGACGCCGGCCCGCGGGACGACGCGGGGCCGCCGGTGCCCACGTGCTCCGACGGCGTGATGAACCAGGACGAGACCGACGTGGACTGCGGCGGCACCTGCGGCGCGACGTGCACGCCCGGTGAGATGTGCAGCGCGAACGGCGACTGCACGACGGCGATGTGCGAGGGCGGGACCTGTCAGGCCATGCCGAGCTGCTCGGATGGCGCGATGAACGGCACCGAGACCGACGTCGACTGCGGCGGCGCGATGTGCATGACCTGCGACGACGGCGACGCGTGCGCGATGGACAGCGACTGCACCAGCGGGTTCTGCAGCAGCCTGGTCTGCACCGCGACGGTCTGCGGCGACGGAACCGTTCAGGGCGCCGAAGACTGCGACGACGGGACCGGCGGCACGCCGGCCGAGACGGCGACGTGCGACCTCGACTGCACGTCGGTGATGTGCGGCGACGGCACCGTGAACGCGACCGCGGGCGAGGCCTGCGACGGCGACGGCGCGGGGATGGGCGGCGAGACGGCCACCTGCGACACCGACTGCACCGCGGTGATGTGCGGCGACGGCGTCGTCAACGCGACCGCGGGCGAGGCCTGCGACGGCGACGGCGCGGGGACGGGCGGCGAGACGGCCACCTGCGACGCCGACTGCACGTCGGCGATGTGCGGCGACGGCGTGACCAACTCCACCGCTGGCGAGCAGTGCGACGACGGCAACACCGACGACACCGACGCCTGCACCAACTCCTGCATGATCAACGGCGTCGCGATCGACGTCACCGCGGACACGACCTTCGACACCACCACCGGCCAGCTCGGCGGCGCGGCGGCGATGGGCTGGAACAGCGCGACCAACGAGTGGGATCTCGTGTCGCTCAACGTGCAGAGCGGCGTGACCCTCACCGTGACCGGCTCCAACCCCTTCATCGTGAACGCGGTGAGCATCGACGTCGCCGGCACGATCCTCGCCGCCGGCGGCGACGGCGGTGACGGGCTCGGCTGCAGCGTGGTCGGCCCCGGGGCCGGCGGCGCGGCCGGTCCGGGCGGCTTCGCGGGCGGCGCGGGCGGCGACGGGGGCGACCCGTCCACCATGCTCGACGGAACCGCGGGGATGGGCCCGGGCGGCGGCCTGCCCGGCACGGTCGACGCCTCGGGCGGCGGCGGCGCGGGCCACCTCACCGTGGGCGGCGACGGGTCCGGCCCGAACTTCGGCGCGGGCGGCCCCGCCTACGACGCGCGCTCGATGAGCGTCGGCGGCTCGGGCGGCGGCGGCGGCGCGGGTGACGACGACGGCGGCATCGGCGACGACCCGGCGGGCGGCGGCGGCGGCGGCGGCGGCTACGTCTACCTGAACGCGGCCAACCTCGTCCGGGTGACGGGCACGGTCGACGTGAGCGGCGGCGACGGCGGCGTGGCCAACTGCGCGCCGGCGGGCGGCGGCGGCGGCGGCGGCTCGGGCGGCCTGATCGTCATCAGCGACGCGACCATGGTCGACGTCGCCTCGGGCACCCTCGACGTCACCGGTGGCCTCGGCGGGACCGAGGACGAGGACGGCGGCGACGGCTCGGCCGGTCTCGTCTGGCTCGAGGGCACCTGCATGGACGGCGTCGTCAACCAGGACGAGACGGACCTCGACTGCGGCGGCTCCGTCTGCTCGCCGTGCGCCGACGGGTTCCGTTGCCGCGCCGACGCGGACTGCACCAACAGCTGCGTCGGTGGGGCGTGCTACCCGAACACCTGCGCGAACGGGGTGATGGACGGGACCGAGACGGCCATCGACTGCGGCGGCCCGGCCTGCCCGGCCTGCTCGTGCGCCGACGGGATCCAGAACCAGGACGAGACCGACGTCGACTGCGGCGGGACCACCTGTGGCCTCGCCTGCGCCGACGGCCTGTCCTGCGTGGTGGGGAGCGACTGCATCTCGGGCGCGTGTGAGGCGGGCGCCTGCGTGTCGTGCTCCGACGGGGTCGTGAACCAGGACGAGACGGACGTCGACTGCGGCGGCTCGACCTGCGGTGGATGCTTCGACGGCGAGACCTGCGCCGTCGGCTCCGACTGCGACAGCGGCACCTGCGAGGCCAACGTCTGCGTGTCGTGCTTCGACTTCACGCAGAACCAGGACGAGACGGACATCGACTGCGGCGGGGCGACCTGCGGCGGGTGCTTCGACGGCGACGCGTGCGTCACCGGCGCCGACTGCCAGAGCGGGACCTGCGACGCGAACGTCTGCGTCTCGTGCGGCGACGGTATCGTCAACGGCTCGGAGGTCTGTGACGGAGACGGCGCCGGCAACGGCGGGCTCACGGCGACCTGCGACAGCGACTGCACGGCGGTCGTCTGCGGTGACGGCCTCGCGAACGGCGCGGCGGGCGAGACCTGCGACGACGGCAACACGACGGCCGGCGACGGCTGCGACGCGACCTGCAACATCGAGGCGGGCGGCATCCCGATCGCGGCCTCCGGCTCGTCGATCGGTCTCGGCGGCAGCATCGACGCGACCGACATGACGTGGGGCCGGCCGGACGCGTGCTTCGCGCTGACGACGCCCGCGGACCACTACTACGACTCGTTCGCGATCACGAACACGACGGGCGTGGCCCAGACCGTGACCGTGACCGCGACCTGGCTCGGGGATGGCTACCTCCACGCCTTCTCCGATCCGCTCGACGTCGCGTCGGTCACAGGCTGCGTCGACGGCAACGACGACTTCAACGGGATCGGGATGAGCCAGATGGTCGCGGTGCCGATCGCGGCGGGGCAGACGATCCACATCGTCGCCTCGACGTACTCCGGCATGGACCCGATCGGGGCCTACTCGATCACCGTCGCGACGAACTGATCGAGATCGAACCGGCTCGAGGCCGCCATCCCGCGAGGGGTGGCGGCTTCGCCAATTCTGGGCCTATCAGCCCGTTGAAGAACCTCTCCGCGCGCCTCACGGCCGGGAGCCCGCGCCTGCACGGCGCATCGCTCCTCGAGAATCCTCCGGGATTCCCTCGTCCCGCTGCGCCACGCAGGCGCGCCCTCGCAACCGCGATCCATCACGGTCGATTCTTCAACGGGCTGCTAGGGTCGGGCGCGATGGACGACCACAGGCGGGTGGCGGTGGTGACGGGGGCGACCCGCGGCATCGGCAAGGGGGTGGCGCTCGCGCTCGCGGACGCGGGCTGGACGATCTACCTCACGGGGCGGACCGAGGCGGGCGCGCTCAGCCTCGAGGCGACCGCGGCCGAGGTGGAGGCGCGGGGCGGCGCGGCGGTCCGCTGCGTCTGCGATCACGCGGACGACGCGGCGACCCGCGCGGTGTTCGATCGGGTGCGCGCCGAGGCGGGGCGGCTCGACCTCCTCGTCAACAACGTGTTCGCCATCCCGAAGGAGCCGATCTGGGGCAAGCCGTTCTGGGAGCAGCCGATCGCGCAGTGGGACCTCATGCACACGGTCGGCCTGCGCTCGCACTTCGTGGCGAGCGTGTGCGCGGCCCCGCTCCTGCTCGAGGCGCCGCGCGGGCTGATCGTCAACGTCTCGTCCTTCGCGGGCGGTGGCTACCAGCTCAACGTCGCGTACGGCGTCGGCAAGGCGGGGGTCGATCGGATGACCCGCGACATGGCGCACGAGCTACGCCCGCGCGGCGTGGCCGCGATCAGCCTGTGGCCCGGCATCGTGCGGACGGAGTGGGTGCTGTCGCAGCCGGAGCTGCCGTTCCCCACCGAGGTCACCGAGTCGCCCGAGTACACCGGGCGCGCGGTGGTCGCGCTCGCCGACGACCCGGACGTGATGGAGCGCTCCGGGACGGTCTGCGTCGTCGCGGAGCTCGCCGAGGCCTACGGCTTCGACGACGTGGACGGGACGCGTCCGCCCTCGTTGCGCCGACGGTCTGCCCGCGCCAAGGACGGGGTATGACCGAGACCGTCCTCGCGCGGGCCCGCGCGCTCCTCCCCGCGCTCCGGGAGCGCTCCTCCGAGATCGAGGCCGGCCGCCGCGTGCCCGCCGACCTCAGCGCTCGCCTCGGCGAGGCGGGCCTCTACACGATGCTCGCGCCGCGCGCGGTGGGCGGGGGCGAGGCGCACCCGCGGGAGATGGCCGAGACGCTCGAGGCCCTCGCGACCGCCGACTCCGCCGCGGCGTGGACGGTGATGACCGGCTCCACGACCGGCTTGCTGCTCGCGTACCTCGCGCCCGAGGTGGCCCGTGAGATCCTCGACGCGGCCCCCCACGCCGCCCTCGCGGGCGTCTTCGCGCCGAGCGGCCGCGCGGTCCCGGAGGCGGGCGGTTATCGCGTCAGCGGGCGCTGGTCCTGGGCGAGCGGCTGCGAGAACGCGGCGTGGCGGATGGGCGGCGCGCTGGTGATGGGCGACGACGGGCCCAGGCGCCTCGAAGGCGGCGGGCCCGAGATCCGCTCGTGCTTCTTCCGCGCCGAGGACAGCGAGGTCATCGACACGTGGCGGGTGAGCGGGATGCGCGGCACCGGCAGCCACGATCTCGCGGTCGACGGGCTCCTCGTCCCGGCCGAGCGGACCGCCTGCGTCCTCGTCGACCGGCCGCGTCACGACGGACCGCTCTACCGGTTCCCGATCTTCGGCCTCCTCGCGACCGGGGTGAGCGCGGTCGGGCTGGGCATGGCGCGGGCCGCGCTCGACCACGTGAGCGAGCTCGCGCGCGGCAAGCGGACGCGCGGGGGGCAGAAGACGATGGCACAGAGCGAGCTCGTGCAGGTCCGGATCGCGCGCGCCGAGGCGGAGCTCGCGGCCGCGCGCGCGCTCAGCCACGAGGTCCTCGAAGATGCCTACGACGCGGCGGCGGCCGGCGATCCGCTCGACGCGCGGGCGAGGGCCCGCCTGCGGATGGCCGCGACCTTCGCGGCCGAGGCGTCGGCGCGCTCGGTCGACGTCGCGTACAACCTCGCGGGCGGCGCGTCGGTCTGGGAGTCGAGCCCGCTGCAACGTCACTTGCGAGATGTGCACGTGATGACGCAGCACGTGATGGTCGGCGAGGGGACCCTCAAGCTGGTCGGCCGCGTGCTGCTCGGGCTGGACGCGGACGTCAGCCAGCTCTGAGTTGGCGCGCCCACCGGGGGGCTGTTCTCGAATCGTGGGCGGTGGTGGCCCGGCGCTCGCCCGAAGACGTCCAGGGCGACCCCGGCGGCTCGCGGCGCCGGATTGGCGCTCAGGCCGGGGGGCGAAGTCTGCTAGCTTCCCCGCCATGAAGATCCAAGCCGCCGTCGCGTACGAAGCCAAGCAGCCGCTCCGCATCGAGGAGGTCGAGCTCGAGGGTCCCAAGGCCGGTGAGGTCCTGGTCAAGCTCGCCGCCACCGGGGTGTGCCACACGGACGCCTACACCCTCTCGGGCGCCGATCCGGAGGGCCTGTTCCCGTCGATCCTCGGGCACGAGGGCGCGGGCGTGGTGCTCGAGGTCGGCCCCGGGGTCACCTCGGTGGAGCCCGGGGACCACGTGATCCCGCTCTACACACCCGAGTGCCGCAACTGCAAGTTCTGCCTCAGCGGCAAGACCAACCTCTGCCAGGCGATCCGCAACACGCAGGGCAAGGGCCTGATGCCGGACGGCACGAGCCGCTTCTCGAGCGGGCAGGGCGCGATCCACCACTTCATGGGGACGAGCACCTTCGCGACCCACACCGTCCTGCCCGAGATCGCGCTGGCGAAGATCCGCAAGGACGCGCCGCTCGACAAGGTCTGCCTGCTCGGCTGCGGCGTGACCACCGGCGTCGGCGCGGTCCTCAACACCGCGAAGGTGGAGCCCGGCGCGAATTGCGTCGTCTTCGGGCTCGGCGGGGTCGGGCTGAGCGTGATGCAGGCGTGCAAGATGGTGGGCGCCAACAAGATCATCGGCGTCGACATCAACCCGGCCAAGAAGGCCTGGGGCGAGCGCTTCGGGATGACCGACTTCGTCAACCCGAAGGAGGTCGGAGACGTGGTCGGCGCGATCGTGGACCTCACCGACGGCGGGGCCGACTACTCGTTCGAGTGCATCGGGCACGTCGACCTGATGCGCCAGGCGCTCGAGTGCTGCCACAAGGGCTGGGGCGAGTCGATCATCATCGGGGTCGCCGGCTCGGGCCAGGAGATCTCGACCCGGCCGTTCCAGCTCGTGACCGGGCGGGTGTGGCGCGGATCGGCCTTCGGCGGCTGCCGCGGCCGCACCGACGTGCCGAAGTACGTGGACTGGTACATGGACGGCAAGATCGAGGTCGACGCCTTCGTGACCCACACGATGCCCCTCGAGAAGATCAACGAGGCCTTCGATCTGATGCACGAGGGCGAGTCGATCCGCTCGGTCATCACCTTCGACTGACCGTCGCGGGGCGCGCCGCCTCAAGCTCGGCTCGCCTCGACCGTAATCGGGGGGAGTGGGACGCCCTTCCTCCATCGAGCGGCTCGCCGGCCTCCTGGCCGTCGCGGCGATCCTCGCGCCGGACACGGCCCGGGCGGACGACCCGTGGCTGCTCGGCCTCGAGGCGGACGCGGCGATCCCCATGCTGTCGCCGACCTGGGACCGCTTCCAGCCCGGGGCGGCGGCCTCGGCCTCGCTGTTCTTCGCCCCGACCGACGCGCTCGCGTTCGGGGTGAGGCTCCGGGCCGGCTTCCTGACCGACGGCCCGGCCCCCGACGACGCGACCCTCGCCGACCCGGGCGTGGGCGACCTCTACACGGGCGGGCTCGCGCTGCGCCTGCGGCCGCTCGCCGGCGCGATGCCGACCGCCTCGCGGGGGACGGGCTGGATCGTCGAGCTCGGGGGGGCGGCGGCGCTCACCGGAGGCATCGTGCGGCCCGCGGCCGAGGCCGCGATGGGCTGGGGCTTCGAGGTCGGCGACGTCGATCTGACCCCGACCGTCCGGTGGCTGACCGTCTTCGAGGTCGACAACCAGCTCGAGGACCGACCGGCCCACGTCCTCATGGCGGGGCTCGAGGTGACCTTCTTCGACGCCCGCGAGGCGCCGCCCGAGCTGCCGCCGGCGCCCCCCGGCGATCGCGACGGCGACGGGATCCTCGACCCGGTCGACGCCTGCACCGAGGTCCCGGAGGACTTCGACGACTTCCAGGACGACGACGGCTGCCCCGAGCCCGACAACGACTCGGACGGCATCCTCGACGAGCCCGATCAGTGCCCGAACGAGCCCGAGGACTTCGACGGCTGGCTCGACGACGACGGCTGCCCCGATCCGGACAACGACCACGACGGCATCCGCGACGTCAACGACGCGTGTCCGAACGAGGCCGAGGTGATCAACGGCGTGGACGACCAGGACGGCTGCCCCGACGAGGGCCTGATCGAGATGGTCGACGACCGCATCGTCCTCGAGGACCGCGTGTTCTTCGACTTCTCGCGCGCCCGCATCCGGGTCGCCGCCGTGCCGGTGCTCGAGGCGCTGGTCGAGCTCTTCCGGCAGCACCCGGAGTGGAGCCTCATCCGCATCGAGGGCCACGCGGACGTCCGCGGCTCGCGCGAGGGCAACCAGCGGCTCAGCGAGATGCGCTCGCAGCGCGTGCGGGACGCGCTGGTCGCGATGGGGCTCGAGTCGGTGCGGGTCGACGCGGTCGGCTACGGCGACCGCCGCCCGGTGAACGAAGGCCACTCGGAGGCGGCGCACCAGGCGAACCGTCGGGTCGAGTTCGTGGTCGTGGAGCAGCGGGACCTGACCCCGGCGGAGCAGGTCGAGCGCGACGCCCGGGCCGAGCGCGAGCTCGCGGCGCGGCAGGCCCGCGCGGCGGAGCTCGCGGAGGAGTCGTCACGATGAGCAGGGTCCCCTTCCGCCTCGCGCCCAGCCGGGTGACCAGCCGGGCGACCAGCCGTGTACCCAGCCTCGTGGTGGGCCTCATCGTCGGCGCGGTCGCGCTCGGATCGCTCGGGTGTCAGAGCCCCATCCTCGGCGCGAGCTGCCGCATCGGGCTGACGGAGTGCGGCGGGGTCTGCGTCGACCTGATGAGCGACCCCGCGAGCTGCGGTGCCTGCGGCGTGCAGTGCGCCGACGACCAGGCGTGCCGCGTGGGCGCCTGCGTGGACCCGTGGGCGGACGCGGGCCCCGACGCCGGCGCGCGCCTGGACGGCTCCATCGACGGCTCGCTCGACGCGGGGCCGCCGCGCGACGCCGGGCCCGCCGACGCCGGGCCTCGGCGCGACGCCGGCCCGCCGGCCGATGGCGGCCCGCCGCCTGGCTGCGACCTCGGGGAGCTGCGCTGCGGGCTCGAGTGCGTGCGCCCCGGCTCCGATCCCTCGAACTGCGGCGGGTGCGGCCGCGCGTGCGGCGTGGGCGAGGTCTGCGCCGAGGGCGCCTGCAGCGCGCGCTGCGAGGCGCCGCTCGGGGTGTGCGACGCCCTCTGCGTCAACCTGACGAACCACCCGGACAACTGCGGGGTCTGCGGCGAGAGCTGCCCGTCCGGCGTCTGCACGAGCGGGGTCTGCAGCGGCCCGACCGCCGGGCATGTCGTGGTCATCGGGCACAGCTACGAAGAGAGCCGCCCCCTCATGAATCGGGTCGCCGGCAACGCGGTCTTCCTCGCGCGGACCAACCCGACGCGGGTGGTCGTGTTCGAGGGGTACGCCACCGCGGCCGCGGTGGTGGGGACCGACGCCGCGATCGCGCAGGTCGCGGCCGAGACGGGGCGCTCGTGGACGCGCATGGCGGCGGAGGAGGACACGGTCCCGCTGGCCCTCGCGAGCGCCGACGTGCTGGTCGTCTACGCGCAGGCGCTCGCCGACGACGAGCAGATCGTGGAGCTGGGCGAGGCCTGGGCCACCGCCCTCGGCACGTTCCTGTCGACCGGGGGGGTGCTGGTCGTGCTGGACGGCGCGGGTCGGAACGGCGGCACGCACCGGCTCCTCGAGCCGACCGGGCTGATGACCTCGACGGGCACCCGCGAGGTCACCGGGACGCTGGTCGACGTGGTCAACCCGGCCGACGCGGTGGCGCTCGGGGTGCCGCTTCGCTACCGCGCCGAGCGATCGTCGGTGCGCCTCGGGACGGCCGACGGCTCCCCCGTCGTCTGGGCGGGCAGCGGCCCGGTGGTGGTCCATCGGGTCGTCACGCCCTGACGCGCCACGCCCGCGCGCCCGACGGAACGAGAGAGACCGGCGAGCCGAGGGCCCGCCGGTCTCCGAGGTGTGGTCCTGCGCGCGGCCTTACGGCGCGGTGCAGTTCGCGAGCGAGACGTCGTCGATCCAGGCGGTGTCCGCGCCGTCGGAGAAGATGTCGTCCTTGATGTACGCCCACTGGAGGGTGTGCGCGCCGGCCGGGATCGGGAACCGGACGGTGGCGGTGTCCGCGCCGGTCCACCCCGCGAGCGGGTCGATGAGCACCCCGTCGAGGAGGAGGACGAGGAAGTCGAACCCGTCCTCCGAGTCGACGCGGTACGTGAACTCCACGCCGCCGCGGCCCGCGCAGGTGACGCCGAGATCGAGCGTGCTCTGCTGGAGGTCGGTGATGGTCCCGGCCTGGGCCGAGTTGAGGCCCGCGATGGGCATCGTGGTGCTGACCGCGAACGGCGCGTCGCCGCCCGTCGTCCAGATGCCACTGAAGGTGGTGCTCGCCTCGAAGTCGTCGATGAGCGTGAAGGGCTGGCAGGCCCCGCCGACGCAGGTCGCGATCTCGCAGTCCGTGTCGACGGCGCAGCTCGCCGTGGGGGCGCAGCGCGCGGGGCACGCCGCGGTCCCGGTGGCCGGGCCGCCGCAGTCGACGTCGGTCTCCATGCCGTTGAGGATCCCGTCGCCGCAGGTCGGGGCGATCTCGACGATGCTGACGTTGAGCGGCTGCGACAGCGGCGCGTCCCCGCTCGCGGTGTCGACCACGTAGAAGAAGTAGGTCGTCCCCATCGTCACCGGGAAGGTGCCGCTGAGCGCGTCGAGGTTGAACTCCGACACGCAGCTCTCCTCGGGGGTGAGGGTGCCGCACGCGCCCGAGCTGACGAGGACGGCCCAGCGCTGGCCGACCGGCTTCTCGATCGCGTACTGGAGCGTCCCGCTCCCCACCGCGGTGTACGACATCACAACGTCGGGCCCGACCGCCGAGGTGAAGGTCGGGATGCACGACAGCATGGTGGAGAAGTCGTTGGACCGCGCCTCCCACGGGACCACGTTGTCGCCCACGGTCAGCGCGAACGCGTTGCTGCAGTCGTCGCCGACGAAGTCGCAGGTGCCGGTGCCGAGGCACACGCCCGCGGTGCAGTCGGTGCCGGCCGCGCACATGCGACCGGCGGGGCAGGCCCCGCACTCGGTGCCGCCGCAGTCGACGTCGCTCTCCTCGTCGTTGAGGACGCCGTCGGCGCAGGACACGCAGACCATGGCCTCGCAGCCCGAGCCCGCGCAGTCGGTGTCGGCCGCGCAGGCCAGGCCGTCGGCGCAGGGCGCGCAGTCCGGGCCGCCGCAGTCGACGTCGGTCTCCATGCCGTTCTGCATCGCGTCACGGCACTGGGGGCTCACGCAGGTGCCCGCGGTGCAGGTCATGTCGACGCAGTCGGCGTCGACCCGGCACCCGCCGCCGAGCGCGCAGGCGCCGCAGACGGTCCCGCCGCAGTCGACGCCGGACTCGTCCTGGTTGAGCACGCCGTCGCCGCAGGTCGGGGGCGCGCCCACGTAGAGCTCGCCGTCCGCGCCGTCGCCGCCGGACGGACCGAACGCGCCGCCCGCGCCGCCGTCGACCTCGAGGGTCGCGCCGGTCACGTCGGGCGCGCCCGCCGAGGAGATGAGCACGATCGTGCCGCCCGAGCCGCCGCCGCCCGAGCCCGCGTTCGGGTCGCAGGCGCCGTCGCCGCCGTTGCCGCCGCGGGCGCGGATCCGACCGGTGACGGTGATGGTGCCGCCCGCGAGGAACGCCACCGCGCCGCCGCCGCCGCCGCCGCCCGCGCCGCCGTCGTCGCCCGCGTCGAGCCCGAGCGGGGCGTCGTCATCGGCCGAGCCGCCGCCGCCGCCCGAGCCGCCCTCGAGGCTGACGAGGGCCGCGTAGATCGCGCCGCCCGTCCCCGGCATGCTCGTCGCCTGGTCGCCGACGCCGGGCAGGCCCGTCGTCACGTGGCCCGCGCCGCCGCCGCCCGCCTCGTCGACGCGTCCCGGCTGGCCGGCGCCCGAGCCCACGCCCGGCGATCCGTCGATGGTCGCCGGGGCCATGTCGCCGATGCGCCCGCCGTCGCCGCCCGCGCCGCCGCCCGGCCCGCCCGCGCCGCCCGCGCCGCCGTCCGCGTTGCACGCGCCGTCCGCGCCGTCCTCGCCGTCCGCGTCGATGCGGCCCGCGATGTCGACGTTGCCGGCCGACTCCACGCGGAACGCGTTGGAGCCGGTGAACGAGAGCGTCGCGCCCGAGGCCAGCGTGAAGTCGGAGACGAAGAGGGTCGCGGTCGACGCGTCCCAGCCGCGCGAGACCGTGCCGTCGAGCTCGCCGGTGTCGGTGTTGAAGACCGCGTCGGCGGTGATCATCACCGAGGGCCCGTTGATGGTGCAGCTGTTGGAGCAGAGGTCGGTGTCGACGGTGTTGCCGTCGTCGCACTGCTCGCCCGCCGCGCGGTTGACCACGAGGTCGCCGCACATCGGCGCGGTGCAGTCGGTGTCGCAGGTCGCGGTCTCGCCGCCGTTGCCCATCCCGTCGCCGTCGCAGGCCTCGCCCGCGGTCGCGTTGGCCACGCCGTCGCCGCAGCGGGCGGCCGTGCAGTCGGTGTCGCAGGTCGCGGTCTCGCCGCCGGCGCCCATGCCGTCGCCGTCGCACTCCTCGCCCGCGGTCGAGTTGGCCGTGCCGTCGCCGCACATCACCGAGGTGCAGTCGAGGTCGCAGTCGACCGTCTCGACCGGGGTGCCGCCGGTGCCGGGATCGCAGTCCTCGGCGCCCTGGACCATCATGTCGCCGCAGACGGTGTCCTCGCAGGTGCCGCTCGGGCAGAACTCGCTGACGCAGTCCGAGCCCATCATGCACATCTCGCCCGTGTCGCACGGGTTGCACATCGTCCCGCCGCAGTCGACGTCGGTCTCGGTGCCGTTCAGCGCGCCGTCGTCGCAGGTCGGGAGCGGGTCACAGGTGCCCATCGTGCAGAGCGCGGTCGTGCAGTCGCCGGTGTCGGTGCACATCTCGCCCGGGGTGCAGGTGGCGCCGCAGACGCCGCCGCAGTCCACGTCGGACTCGTCCTGGTTCATCAGGCCGTCCGAGCAGGTCTCGGCCGGGGGGCCCGCGTCGCCGGGGCCCGCGTCGGTCATCGGGGGGCCGCTGTCGCCGCCTCCGTCGCCGTCGTCACATCCAACCAGCACCACGCCCGCGGTCGCGAGCGCGCATACCAAGCGCATCCATCGGTTCGTCATCATGGGTTCCCCTCGGCAGGCGCCCCCACGCGCCCGCGAATCGACACCACATACCACACCGCGCGGCCCGGTGCTCCCGACCCCCGGCCGATCCGGCGCCTGTCCGATCTGCGGATCAGACGGGGACGATGGCGCCGCGGGCCGTCGTGTTCTGGGGCGAGGCGAGGTGGGCGATCGTCTTGGCGATGTCGGCCGGCGCGCTCCACCCGGCGCGGCTCGCGTTGGGCATCGCGGCGCGGTTGGCCGGGGTGTCGATCGTCGACGGAGCGACCGCGTTGACCCAGATCCCCTCGGGGGCCAGCTCGGTCGCGAGGCCCCGGGTGAGCGCGGAGACGACCGCCTTCGACGCGCCGTAGGCGACCGTCTCGGGCGCAGGCGACTCCGCGGTCTGCGAGGTGACGTTGACGAGCCGCCCGCCGCCGCCGCTGCGGCGGATCGCCTTGACCGCCTCGCGGCACGCGAGGAAGCAGGTGACCGCGTTCAGGTTCATCAGCCGCAGGAGGTCGTCGAGCGCGACGTCGGCGATCGGCGCCATCGAGAAGCCGCCCGCGATCTGGATGGACGCCCACAGCGCGGGCAGCTCGCCGTAGAAGCGGGCCGCGGTCTCCTCGACGGTGAGGTCGAGCCCGAGGCGGACCTTGGTCCGCGCGTGGTCGCGGAACGGGAAGCGGTCGAGCTCCTTGGGCGCGAACACCGGGACGTGGAGGATCGCGCCGCGCGCGAGCAGCTCCTCGCAGACCGCCACCCCGAGGTAGCCGCTGCCCCCGGTCACCACCACGTGCTTGCCGTCGAAGTCGTTCATCGCGCCACCGTAACCCGAGCGCCGACCGCGTGGGTCGATCCCGGGCCCGGCCGTCACCCGTCGACGCGGTTCAGGTACTCCTCGACGTTGGTGTAGCCGTCGCCGTCCGCGTCGCCCGGGCCGTCGCTCGGATCGGCCGGGTCGAGGCCCTGATCGCGCTCGTAGGCGTCGGGCATGCCGTCCCGGTCGGTGTCGAAGCCCGCGGGGCGGCTCGCCGGCGCGATCCGGGCCCACGGGACGCTGGCGCGGGGATCGTAGAAGGCGCCCGCGTAGCTGTCGGCGCGGACCATCGCGAGGTCGGCGGCGTCCTTGTCGTCGTGGGCGCGGCTCACCGCGCCGCCTGCGTCGAGGGTGGCGTTGGCGCCGACGTCGCCGAGGACGGCCTCGTAGGTCTCGGCGGCGGTGAGGAGCGGGAACGGCGCGCCGACGAAGGGGAACGCGCTCGTGACGAAGTAGGCGTCGGGGACGGGCGAGTGCTCGGGGAGGTGCGACGCGGCGAAGACGAGGAACATGTCGCGGTCGTCCGCCTGCGGGCTCGGGCGTTGCACCGGCAGCACCAGGCTCCCCGCGGCGAAGATGCGCGGCTCGTCGTCCGCCCGGGTCTGCACCCGGTGGAGCTGACGCGTGATGTCGCCGGTCGCGCCGAACCAGCCCGTGCTCCGCAGCCCGCCCGCGCTCGTTCGGTAGTGGTTGTTGACGATGTTGTAGGTGCCGCCGCCCGTGATCCGGACGAGCCGCTCGCGCCAGTTGTAGACGACGTTGTTCACGATGTCGTAGTGGCCCTCGCCCTTGGGGTTGGGGAACCGGTGCGAGACGTTGGTCCAGAGGTTGAGCGCGAGCGTGAAGTCGCCCGCGACGTCGTCGACGCCGACGATCATGCCGGTCTTGGAGTCCTGGAAGAACGAGCGCTGGACGGTCACGTCGCCGCTCGCGCCGACCGACGACGCGACGCTCGCTGCCTCGTCGCCGCCGTGGCTGAAGGTGCAGTGGTCGACCACCACGCGGCTGCAGCCCTGCAGCCAGAACGCGTCCTGGTTGAACCGCGGGTCCTGCCGGAAGCGGAGGTAGCGCACGACGACGTTGTCCACGTCCTCGAAGAGCAGCTCGGAGGTGCGGATCGTGATCCCACCCTCGGGCGCGCTCTGGCCGGCGATCGTCAGGTCGTCGAAGGCGTCGCCGCGGATCACGGGCACGTAGGGGCGCTCGGCCGTCGCGTCGATCTCGCCCGCCACGTCGAAGACGACGATGCGCGGGCCAGGGGTGGTCAGCGCCTCGCGGAGCCCGCCGGGCGCGGCCCAGTCGAGGGTGGTCACGTGGATGACCTGCCCGCCCCGACCGCCCGTCGCGTAGGCCCCAGCGCCGATCGCGGACGGGAACGCCTTGAGCTCCGGGGGTGGCCCGGCGTCGCCGTCGCCAGCGTCGGTGGCTCCACCGTCCTGCACGCCGCCGTCGCGCGGGCCGCCGTCGGTCGTGGCCCCGTCGCCCGCGTCGCGCGCCCCCGCGTCGGTGCCGTCGCACACGCACACCGACTCGCCCGTCGCGCCGCAGACCAGCGCGCCTTCGCAGGGCGCGCCCGAGGGGAGGGTGCTCGCGCAGCTCGCGCCCGCCTCGCAGGGCGCGTCGCCGCAGCCCCCGAGGAGCACGGCCCAGAGCAGCGAGGCACAGAAGAGCGAGGCACAGCGGAGCGAGGCACAGAAGGCGCGCACGAGGTGGCGTCCTGAGGTCATCTCCTCGGGATACGTCCCCGTGCGCGCGCGTCCAAGCCGGGGAATCGAGCAGCGTACGATTCCCGCGCGGGACCGCGGAGGGGACCGGGGGAGGGTCCGCGCGCTCGCAGGTTTTTTGACGCCACGATCCGGGTCGGGCATCGGTCGGGGACTCGGAGGGAAACGTTGAGCGATCCGACATCGACGTGCTCGGTCTGCCAGGGAAGCTTCCTCGTGCGATTCCGCTACCAGCTCCGCGAGCGGGACGGGCGGTTCGAGCACTTCTGCTCGCAGCGCTGCCTGCAGCGCTCGCTCGAGCGGGGCGGCGGGGACGAGACGCCGTGCTGCGACGTCTGCGGCCGCGGCTTCGCGCTCGAGTTCCCTTACCAGGCGGAGGTCCGCGACGCGGGGACCGCGTTCTATTGCTCGACCCAGTGCCGCGCCGCGTCGCGGGCGGGGGTCTTCCGCCTGGGGCGGGCCGGTGGGCGCGCCTCGGAGGGCCCGCGTCGCATCGCGGTGTTCAACCACAAGGGCGGCACTGGCAAGACGACGACCGCGGTCAACCTCGCGGCCGGCCTCGCCGAGCGCGGCAACCGCGTGCTCCTCATCGACGCGGACGGACAGGGCAACGTCGGGGCGTCGCTCGGCATCCGCGGCGAGCGCACCCTCTACCACGTGCTCGTGACGGGCACGCCCGCGGACGAGGCGGCGGTGCCGGTGCGCCACAACCTGGACGTGCTCACGAGCAACGAGCTGCTCGCCGCGGCCGAGCTCTACCTGGCCGAGCGCCAGGGGCGTCACCGTATCTTGCGTGAGCGACTCGCGGACAAGGTCACCGGCTATGACGTGGTGGTCCTGGACTGCGCGCCCGCGCTCTCGCTGATGAATCAGAACGCGCTCGTCTACGCGGACAGCGTGCTCGTGCCCGTCGGCTGCGACTACCTGTCGCTGATCGGCGTGCGGCAGGTGCTGCGCACGCTCAAGAGCGTGCGCAAGCTGCTCAAGCACCCCGTCCACATGCTCGGCGTGCTGCCGACGTTCTACGACGTCCGCAACCGCATCAGCCGCGAGGCGCTCGACGCGCTCCGCGAGCACTTCAAGGAGCGCTGCCTCGCGCCGATCCGGGTCAACACCAAGCTGCGCGAGGCGCCGAGCGCCAAGAAGACGATCTTCGAGCACGCCCCGACCAGCCACGGGGCGCTCGACTACCTCGAGCTCGTTGATCACGTCGTCCGCCTCCGCGGCGACGCGAACCTGGTCGAGCAGGCGCCGGCGCGCGCCGCGGGGTGAGGCACGGAGAGGGGAGCGAGATGGAAGCGGTGTTCGACGCGAGCGAAGTGCAGGAGGTCCTCGAGGACCGCTTCTATTCGGGCCCTCGGCCCGCCCAGCGCGAGGGCCGCGAGGCCTCGAAGCGCCCCGCGCCGCGCGGCGGGACGCGCAAGTGCGCCCCGGAGACCGAGGCCGAGGAGCTCTCCTACAAGGTGATCTGCATCAGCCTCTACAAGGAGGACCTCGCCCGGCTCGACGCGATGGTCGCCGAGCTCAAGGCGAACGGGCACCGCAAGATGAGCCGGAGCGCGCTGATCCGCTATGCGCTCGACACCGCCGACCTCGACGGCCTGCCGCGCGCGTACTGACGCGCTGCTCGCGGCCGTGGAGCCGGCTCAGATGAGGTCGACCGGAGCGCAGGTCGAGACGCCCGCGCCGACAATCCGGAAGCCGGTGTCGTGGATGCGCTCGACGACGCTGCCGTCGCTCGGGTCGAGCTGCCAGACGTTCGTCGTCGCGTCGAGCTCGCCCTTGTAGAAGACGTAGAAGCGACCGCCCCAGAACGCGAAGGCCCACGCGCGGTCGCCGACGCCGGGGCCGCCGCCGATCTGCGCGATCGGGTAGGTGGTCGAGGTGGCGCCGCTCGCGCGGTCGATGAGCCGGATCGAGGGCGGGCTCGTGTCGGGGAAGAAGCCCCAGAGCTCCGCGTCTCCCGTGCCGGTCAGCTCGGGCCAGCCGGGGAGGTCGCCGATCGGGGTGAGCGCGAGGGCCGGGTCGACGAACCCGAGGGTCGCGGTGCCGAGGCTGATGTCGAGGGTGGAGCCGCCGGCCACGAAGAGGGTCTCCGCCTCGCTGCCCGGCGCGTCGGAGACGAAGCCCATGCCGAAGACCTCGAAGCCCGACTGGTTCGGGGTGAAGCTCGTCGCGGCGCAGCTCACGTCGGAGGTCGACACCTGGTAGACGCGGCCGTCCTGGTAGAGCACCCAGGCCGTCGCGTTGCGGTCGACCGCCATCGAGAACGGGCTGCTCGTGGTGGGGCACGCGAGCCGGCCGAGGCTCGTCAGGGTGTTCGCCTCCGGGTCGTAGCGGAGGAGCACGTCGCTCGAGTCGACGACGTAGAGGAACCGCGCGGCCGCGGTGAGGCAGTCCGGGTTGAACATGCCCGCGTCCGGTCGCGGCGCGCCGTCGGGGAGGGCGCCCGCGTCGCGGGTCGGGTCCTCACGGCCGTCGCACTCGCAACCGGACAGCGCGCTCGCGAGCAGGCACGCGCCGAGGAGCGCCACGCCGGCCCGGGACCGCGCGCCCCTGGCGCTCACGGCGCCATCTCGGGGGCGGCTTCCTTGGGGTCCCCGATCTCGCCCCGGAACATCGAGTAGAGATCCGGCGCCTGCACCGCGACCCAGGCGGCGGCCTCCTCGAAGTCGTGCACCAGCGCGTCGCTGATCGTCGAGCCCCCGTCGAGCATGCGCTTGCAGGCCCCGTGGAGCTGGACGTACTTGTCGAGGTGACCGTCGAACTCCTCGCGGTCGAGGCGCTTGATCATGTGCTTATTGAACTTCGCGTACGCCCCGATCGGCTTGGCGCCGAGGTGCTCCTCGTAGCGCGTGTTGTATTTGTCGAAGGCGGCGTCGTAGTCGATGTTCACGGCGGACCTGTTCGAGAAGGAAGAATCTACCAGAGCGGGGGAGCAAACGCCTGCTGCTCGACGACCCGACCCGCGAGCACGACGAGCGGCGCGGGCGGCCCCCCGAGCGCGTAGGTGAGGCTGCGGGGATCGTCGTGGTCGAGCAAGGCGAGATCGCCGCGCGCCCCGACCTCGAGACGCCCCGCGTCGCGCACCCCGGCCGCGCGCGCCGCCTCGGCGGTGATCGCGAGCAGGGCCTCCTCCATCGTGAGGCCCGCGTCCCGGACGGCGAGCGCGGCCATGAGGGGGAGGTCTACGCTCGGCGAGGTCCCCGGGTTGCAGTCGGTGCCCACCGCGACCCGGACCCCGAGCGCGCGCATCCGCGCGGCGTCCGGCGGCGTCTGCCGAAGGGTGCGCCACGCGCCGGGGAGCAGCACCGCGCGCACCCCCGCCGCGGCCATCGCGCGGAGGCCCGCGTCCGAGACCTCCTCGAGGTGGTCCGCGCTCAGGGCACCCAGCTCGGCCGCGAGCTCCGCGCCGCCGAGGTCCGCGAACTGACCGACGTGGGCGCGCACCGCGAGGCCCTTGGCCTTGGCCGCGCCGAGGATCCGCGCGGCCTCGTCCCGGGTGAACGCGCCGTCGTCCAGGTAGACGTCGCAGGCGTCGGCGAGGCCCTCGGCCACCGCCGCGTCGATCATCGAGGTCGCGACCTCCTCGACGTAGCCGGCGCGATCCCCCTGGCGCTCGGCCGGCACCGCGTGGGCGCCGAGGAGCGAGGTGGTGACGTGGAGCAGGCCCTCCGCGTCGAGGCGCCGGGCCGTCCGGAGCAGGCGCAGCTCGTCGTGCACCGTGAGCCCGTAGCCGCTCTTGACCTCCGCGGTGGTGACACCGCGCGCCCGGAGCGCCCGGGCTCGGGCCGCGGTCCCCTCGAAGAGCGCCTCGTCGCTCGCCTCCCGCACCGCGCGGACGGTCGCTTTGATCCCGCCGCCCGCGGCCGCGATGGCGCGGTAGTCCTCGCCCGCCATCCGGCGCGCCATCTCGTCGACCCGCTGGCCGGCGAACGCGAGGTGGGTGTGCGGATCGACGAGGCCGGGCAGCAGCGCGCGGCCCCCGGCGTCGATGACCCGGGCGGCGGCGGGCGCGTCCGCGGCCGGGCCGACGAAGCGGATCCGGCCGTCGCTGATCGCGACCGCGCCCCCCTCGATCGGCGCGAGGCGTGCGGCCGGCGGCGCGTCGTCCGGGCCCGCGCAGGTGAAGACGCGCGCGTTGGTGACGCACAGATCGGCGGCGGTCATCGCGCGAATGTAGCAGCGTCGCGGGCTACCGCTTGGGCAGGTGAACGCCCTTGGCCTCGGCGGTCTCCTTCGCGCGCTCGTAGCCGGCGTCGGCGTGTCGAATCACGCCCATCCCGGGGTCGCTCGTGAGCACGCGCTCGAGCCGGGCGTCGGCCTCCGCGGTTCCGTCGGCCACGATCACCATGCCGGCGTGGATCGAGTAGCCGATCCCGACGCCGCCGCCGTGGTGGACGCTGACCCAGGTCGCGCCGCCCGAGGTGTTCACGAGCGCGTTGAGGATCGGCCAGTCCGCGATCGCGTCGGACCCGTCCTTCATCCCCTCCGTCTCGCGGTACGGGCTCGCGACCGAGCCGCAGTCGAGGTGGTCGCGGCCGATCACGATCGGGGCCTTGACCTTCCCCTCCCGGACGAGCTCGTTGAACTTGAGGCCCACCCGGTGCCGGTCGCCGTAGCCCAGCCAGCAGATCCGGCTCGGGAGGCCCTGGAACGCGACCCGCTCCGCCGCCATGTCCAGCCAGCGATGCAGGTGCGCGTCGTCGGGGACGACCTCCTTGACCGCCGCGTCGGTGACCGCGATGTCCTCCGGGTCGCCGCTCAACGCGACCCAGCGGAAGGGGCCCTTGCCGTCGCAGAACAGCGGGCGGACGTAGGCGGGGACGAAGCCCTCGATGTCGAACGCGTTCGCGACGCCGGCGATCTTGGCCTGCTCGCGGATGTTGTTGCCGTAGTCGCAGGCGAACGCGCCGCGCTCCATCATCGTGAGCATCGCGCGCACCTCGGCCGCCATCCCCTCCCGGGCGCGGCGCACGTAGGCGTCGGGGTCGCGCGCGCGGAGCTCGTCCGCCGCCTCGAGGGTGAGGTCGGTCGGCACGTAGCCGACGAGGGGGTCGTGGGCCGCCGTCTGCTCGGTCACGAAGTCCGGGGTCACGCCGCGGCGGACCAGCTCCGGGTAGACCTCGGCCGCGTTGCCGACGAGGGCCACGCTCAGCGCCTCTTTGCGCGCGCGGGCCGCGTCGATCCAGCCGAGGGCCTCGTCGAGGTCGGAGGTCATCCGGTCGACGTAGCGGGTCTCGACCCGCCGCTGGGCGCGCGCGGGGTCGATCTCGACGCCGAGGAAGCTCGCGCCGCACATCGTGGCCGCGAGCGGTTGCGCGCCGCCCATCCCGCCGAGGCCCGCGCTGAGGATCCAGCGCCCCGACCAGTCGCCGCCGAAGTGCTTCTCGCCCGCGGCGACGAAGGTCTCGTAGGTGCCCTGCAAGATTCCTTGCGTGCCGATGTAGATCCACGAGCCGGCCGTCATCTGGCCGTACATCGTCAGCCCCTCGGCCTCGAGGCGACGGAACTCATCCCAGTTCGCCCACGCGGGGACGAGGAGGCTGTTGGCGATGAGGACCCGCGGGGCGCCCGGGTGGGTGCGGAAGCGTCCCACCGCGCGGCCGCTCTGGACCAGCAGCGTCTGGTCGGCTTCCAGCTCGCGGAGCTCACGCACGATCGCGTCGAAGTCCGCCCAGGACCGCGCGGCGCGCCCGGTGCCGCCGTAGACCACCAGATCCTCGGGCCGCTCGGCGACCTCGGGGTCGAGGTTGTTCATCAGCATCCGCAGCGCGGCCTCCTGCAGCCACCCCTTGCAGCTCAGCTCGGTCCCTCGCGGGGCGCGGATCACTCGGTCCGTCATGCTCGTCTCTCCCGTGGACGGCCCCTCTGGCCATCCGTGCCGGCCCGCAAGGTCCGCCCCGGGCGCGCGCCCGTCAACGAGGGTTATCACGCCGGCCGCGAGGCCGCGTCGCTCCCCGCCGGCCCACACGCAGGCTCGAGTTGACACGGCGCGTCAACGGCGGTAACCAACGCTACGTTAGTCAGTTCGCCGGTTTGGCCGAAGAATATTAGGGATCGTGACCCTGGACGACATCGACATGCGGCTGCTGGTCGCGCTGCAGCAGGACTGCAAGCAGCCCCTCGCGCGCCTCGGCGAGGGGGTCGGGCTCAGCGCCCCCTCGGTGCTCGAGCGGGTGCGCAAGCTCGAGCAGGCGGGGGTCATCCGCGGCTACCACGCGCTGCTCGACGGTCACGCGGTCGGCCTGGACGTGACCGCGTTCATCGGGGTGGCGATCAACTACCCCAAGAACGTCGCCGCGATCGACGCGCAGGTCGCGGTGCTCCCCGAGGTGATGGAGTGTCACCACGTGACCGGCGGGCAGACCCTGTTGATGAAGGTGCGCGTCAAGAACACGCTCGCGCTCGAGGACCTGATCAGCCGCATCCGCGTGATCGACGGGGTCGAGCGCACCGAGACGATGGTCGTGCTGTCGACCCTCACCGAGCACCCCCGCGTGCACCTCGAGATCCCGGCCCCCGCGGAGGGCGGCCGGCGCCGCCGGAGGCGCGCGTGACGGCCCCGCACGGTCTGCCCCCGGCTCAGGGCCTCTACGACCCGCGCCTCGAGCGTGACAGCTGCGGGGTCGGCTTCGTCGCCGACGTCCGCGGCCGCGCGTCGCACCAGCTCGTGCTCGACGCGCTCACGGTGCTCCGCAACATGGCGCACCGCGGCGCCACGGGGAGCGAGCCCAACAGCGGGGACGGTGCGGGCATCCTCACCGGCCTGCCGCACGCGCTGCTGTCGCGCGTGGCCCGCGCGGATCTCGGCGTGACCTTGCCGGAGCCCGGCGCCTACGCGGCGGGGAACGTGTTCCTGCCGACCGACCCCGACGAGCGCGCGCACTGCAAGCGGACCCTCGAGCGCATCGCGGAGGAGCAGGGCCAGCGCGTCCTCGGCTGGCGGGCGCTGCCGATCGACCCCGACGAGGCGGACCTCGGCCCGAGCGCGCGCGCGTCGATGCCGCGCATCGAGCAGGTCTTCATCGCGGCGGGGGAGCGCGTCGGGCCCGACGAGCTCGAGCGCCAGCTCTACGTCATCCGCAAGCGCGCGCACACGGGCCTGCGCAACGACGCGCGCCTGCGCCAGGCCAGGCTCGTCTACTTCTGCACGCTGTCGAGCAAGGTGATCGTCTACAAGGGGATGCTCACCCCCGCGCAGCTCCTCGCGTTCTACCCGGACCTCGCCGACTGGGAGTACCGCTCACACCTCGCGATGGTGCACTCGCGGTTCTCGACCAACACCTTCCCCACCTGGGATCGCGCGCAGCCGATGCGGGCGATGTGCCACAACGGCGAGATCAACACCCTGCGCGGCAACGTGAACTCCATGCACGACCGCGAGGCGCGCGCCCGGAGCCCGCTCTTCGAAGGCGACATCGACAAGCTCTTCCCCATCGCCGAGCCCGACACGTCGGACTCCGGCAACTTCGACAACGTCCTCGAGCTGCTCGTCCGCGCGGGCCGGCCGCTGCCGCACGCGATGATGATGATGGTCCCGGAGGCGTGGCAGCAGGACGCCTCGATGAACGACGCCAAGCGCGCGTTCTACGAGTACCACTCCTGCTTCATGGAGCCGTGGGACGGCCCCGCGTCGATCGTGTTCACGGACGGCGACTCGATCGGCGCGACCCTCGACCGCAACGGGCTGCGGCCGAGCCGCTACTACGTCACGACCGACGACCGCGTGGTGATGGCCTCCGAGGTCGGCGTCCTCGACATCCCGCCCGAGCGCGTGCGCCTCAAGGGGCGTCTCCGCCCGGGCAAGATGCTCCTCGTCGACTTCAAGGAGCAGCGCCTCGTCCCGGACGACGAGATCAAGGCGCGCGTCGCGGCCGAGCGGCCCTACCGGGCCTGGCTCGACGCGGAGCGGGTGCGCCTCTCCGATCTCTCCCCCGGCGAGCAGCCGAGCGGCTTCGAGCCCCAGACGCTCGTGCCCCGGCTGAGGGCCTTCGGCTACACGGCCGAGACGATGCAACACATGTTGCGGCCGATGATCGCGGAGCGGCGCGATCCGCTGGGCTCGATGGGCAACGACGCGGCCCTCGCGTGCCTCAGCGACCAGCCGCGGATGCTCTACGACTACTTCAAGCAGCAGTTCGCCCAGGTGACGAACCCGCCGATCGACTCGATCCGCGAGGAGGTCATCATGTCGCTCGCGAGCTACATGGGCCCGGAGAAGAACGTCCTCGGCTGCACCCCGCAGCACGCGCACCGGATCTATGTTCCACACCCTATCTTGACGAACCAGGAGCTCTCCGCGCTGCGGACCATCGACCACCGCGGATGGCGCGCGCGCACGATCGACGTGACGTGGTCGCGCAAGAAGGGCGCGGCCGGGCTCGACGCCTCGCTGCGGCGCATCGCGGCCGAGGCGGAGGCGGCGGTCGACGCCGGCTTCAAGCTGCTGGTCCTCTCCGACCGTCGGGTCGGCCCCGGCCGGGTGCCCATCAGCACGCTCCTCGCCGTGGGCGCGGTGCACCAGCACCTCGTGCGCCGGGCCAAGCGCACCCGCATCGGCATCGTGGTGGAGACGGGCGAGGCCCGCGAGGTCCACCACCACGCGTGCCTCATCGGCTTCGGCTGCGACGCGATCAACCCGTACCTCGCGTTCGAGGCGCTCTACCAGGCGCGGCGCGACGGCCTGGTCGATCCGGCGATCGAGGACGACGCCGCGCTCTCCGAGGCGTACCGCAGCGCGGTCGCGAAGGGCCTGCTCAAGGTGATGGGCAAGATGGGGATCTCGACGCTCCAGTCCTACAAAGGCGCGCAGATCTTCGAGGCGATCGGGCTGTCGCGCGCGGTCGTCGATCACTGCTTCACCGGTACGCTGTCGCGCATCGAGGGGGTCGGCTTCGACGTCCTCGCGGAGGAGGCGGTCCGCCGGCACGAGCTCGGCTACCCGACGCGCGAGGGCGTGCCCGCGATGTCGCTGCCGGACGACGGGCAGCACCACTACCGGGCCGGCGGCGAGAAGCACATGTGGAGCCCCACCGCGATCGCGACGCTGCGTCGCGCGGCCCGGGACGGCGACGACGACGCCTACGCGGCCTTCGCCCAGCACGCCAACGGCGACGCCCGCGCGCGCTGCACCCTGCGCGGCCTGCTCGAGCTGAGGCCGACGACCCCGATCCCGCTCGACGAGGTCGAGCCGGCGGCCGAGATCGTGCGCCGCTTCGCGACCGGCGCGATGAGCTTCGGCTCGCTGAGCGAGGAGGCCCACACGACGCTGGCGCGCGCGATGAACTCGCTCGGCGGCAAGTCGAACTCCGGCGAGGGGGGTGAGGACCCGGCGCGCTACCGGCTGCTCGAGAGCGGCGAGCCGAACCCGCGGCGGAGCCGCATCAAGCAGGTCGCCTCGGGGCGCTTCGGGGTGACGATCGATTACCTCGCGAGCGCGGACGAGCTGCAGATCAAGATGGCCCAGGGCGCCAAGCCCGGCGAGGGCGGGGAGCTCCCCGGGCGCAAGGTCGACGCGAAGATCGCCGCGATCCGTCACTCGACCCCGGGCGTCGGCCTGATCAGCCCTCCGCCCCACCACGACATCTACTCGATCGAGGACCTCGCCCAGCTCATCCACGACCTCGAGCACGCGAACCCGCGCGCGCGCATCAGCGTCAAGCTGGTGAGCCAGGCGGGCGTGGGCACGGTCGCCGCGGGGGTCGCCAAGGCGCACGCGGGGCACGTGCTGATCTCGGGGCACGACGGCGGGACGGGCGCGTCGCCGCTCACCTCGATCAAGCACGCCGGGATGCCGTGGGAGCTCGGCATCGCGGAGGCGCACCAGACCCTCTGCCTCAACGGGCTGCGCGAGCGCGTGGTCATCCAGGTCGACGGGCAGCTCAAGACGGGGCGCGACGTCGTGATCGCGGCGCTGCTCGGCGCCGAGGAGTTCGGCTTCAGCACCGCGCCGCTCGTCGCGCTCGGCTGCGTGATGATGCGCAAGTGCCACCTCAACACGTGCCCGGTCGGCATCGCGACCCAGGACCCCGAGCTACGGCGGCGCTTCGACGGCGCGCCGGAGCACGTCGTCCGCTACCTGTTCGCGGTCGCGGAGGAGGCGCGGACGATCATGGCACGCCTCGGCTTCCGCTCGGTGCGCGAGATGGTGGGGCGGGTCGAGGTTCTGCGGATGGCCGATCCCGGCGGCCACTGGAAGGCGCAGGGCGTCGACCTCTCGGCGCTGCTGACGCCGGCCTCACGCCCCGCGCGGGCCGCGACCCCGACGCGCGCGCGCGGCACCGAGCGACGCCGCACGGCGGGCGCGCTCGACCACCGGCTCCTCGAGCTCGCCGAGCCCGCGATCGCGCGCGGCCAGCGGGTCGAGGCGGAGCTCGCGGTGCGAAACACCGACCGGGTCGTGGGCGGCATGCTCAGCCACGCGATCGCGACCCGCCGCGGCCCCGCGCACCTGCCGGACGACACGGTGCGCTTCCGGCTGCGCGGCTCGGCCGGGCAGAGCTTCGGCGCGTGGCTCGCGGGCGGGGTGACGCTCGAGCTCGAGGGCGACGCGAACGATCACGTCGGCAAGGGGCTCAGCGGCGGTCGGGTCGTGGTCTACCCGCCGCGCGCGAGCGTGTTCCATGCGCACGAGAACGTGCTCGTCGGCAACGTCGCCCTCTACGGCGCGACCGCAGGCGAGGCCTTCCTCGCCGGCCAGGCCGCGGAGCGCTTCGCGGTGCGCAACTCGGGCGCGACCGCGGTGGTCGAGGGCGTCGGCGATCACGGCTGCGAGTACATGACCGGCGGGCGGGTGCTCGTGCTCGGCCCGGTGGGGCGCAACTTCGCGGCGGGGATGAGCGGGGGGGTCGCCTACCTGCTCGATCCGCGAGGGGCCTCGCGCGCCCACGTGAACCCCGCGATGGTCGACCTCGAGCCGCTCGACGCGGACGACGAGGCGCTCGTGCGCGGCCTCCTCGAGGCGCACCTCGGCCACACCCGCTCCGCGCTCGCCGCGCGGTTGCTCGAAGGGTGGAGCTTCACCCCGCGCCAGCTCGTGAAGGTCATGCCGCGCGACTACCGGCGCGCGCTCGAGGCCGGGGCGGTCGCGGGCCACGCCGCCACGGGGGTCGCCTGATGGGCGACGTCCGTGGGTTCCTCGAGCACGCGCGCCGCGAGCGGCCGCACGTCGATCCGGCCAAGCGCCTCGAGGTCTGGACCGAGATCGAGCGGCCGATGCCCGAGGACGCGCTGCGCGCCCAGGCCTCGCGCTGCATGGATTGCGGGGTCCCGTTCTGCCAGTCGGACACGGGGTGCCCGGTCGACAACCTCATCCCCGTCTGGAACGACCTCGCCTACCGGGGCCGGTGGCGCGAGGCGCTCGAGCGGCTGCACGCGACCAACAACTTCCCCGAGTGGACGGGGCGCGTCTGCCCCGCGCCCTGCGAGGGCGCGTGCGTCCTCGGCATCCACGACGCGCCGGTGGCGATCAAGGCGATCGAGGTCGAGATCGTGGAGCGCGGCTTCGCCGAGGGGTGGATCGTGCCTCGGCCGCCCGCGGTCGAGACGGGGCGTCGCGTCGCGATCGTGGGCTCGGGTCCGGCGGGGCTCGCCGCCGCGCAGCAGCTCCGGCGCGCGGGCCACGGGGTGACCGTCTTCGAGCGCGACGACCGGGTCGGCGGGCTGCTGACCTACGGCATCCCGAACATGAAGCTCGACAAGGCGGCGGTCGAGCGCCGGGTCCAGCAGCTCGCGGCCGAGGGCGTCCGCTTCGTCACCGGGGCCCACGTCGGCGTCGACGTGTCGGTCGAGGAGCTCCGGACTTCGCACGACGCGTTGCTCCTCGCGGTCGGCGCAACGACCCCCCGCGACCTGGCGATCCCGGGGCGGCGCGGGCTCCGCGGGATCCACTTCGCGATGGAGCTGCTCACCGAGGCGACGCGCCGCGCGCTCGGCGACGAGCCGGACCACGCGCGCCCCGACGCGGCCGGCAAGCGCGTGATCGTCATCGGCGGCGGCGACACCGGCACCGACTGCGTGGCGACCGCGCTCCGGCAGGGCTGCGCGTCGCTGACCAACCTCGAGCTGATGGCCCGGCCACCGGAGGTGCGCGGGCCGGGCAACCCGTGGCCCGAGTGGCCCGCGATCTTCCGGGTCGACTACGGGCACGAGGAGGCGGCGGCGCGCTTCGGCGCGGACCCGCGACGCTACGCCGCGCTCACCAAGCGCTTCCTCGGCGACGACGCCGGCCGGGTCTCCGGCGTGGAGACGGTCGACGTCGCGTGGGAGGGCGGCGCGCTCCGCGAGGTGCCGGGGAGCGCGCGCGTCCACGAGGCCGACCTGGTCCTCCTCGCGCTCGGGTTCACCGGGCCCGAGGAGGTCGGCGGGCTCGCGCTGACCCGGGGTCCGCGAGGCGCGTTCGCGGCCGGGCGCGGGCACGAGGCCGGCCACCCCACGGGGTACGAGACCGAGTACGAAGGGGTCTTCGTGGCCGGGGATTGCCGCCGCGGCCAGAGCCTCATCGTCTGGGCGATCGCGGAGGGCCGGGCGGCGGCCCGCGCGATCGACGAGCGGCTCATGGGCGAGAGCGCGCTCTCTGCGCCCTCGGCCCTCTGAGCCGCCGACG
>JAUHXR010000331.1 GCA_030426845.1 Polyangia bacterium
ACGCGACCGCGCGAGGTCGGCACGGTCAGGAGGCCGATGTCCGCGGGGCGGGAGCGCCAGTCGCCCTCCGCGCGGACGAGCACGTCGTACTGCTCTCCGCCTTCCGCGTAGTCCGTCACCTCGACGCCTCCGACCATCAGGCGGAGCGCGGTCGCGACGTCGGCCACCGAGACCCCGAGATCGGCCGCGCGCTGACGATCGATGCGCACCTGGTAGGCCGGTCGTCCCGTCACGAGCGACGAGCTCGCGTCGCCGACGCCGTCGATCGCGCGGATGCGCTCGAGCATCGCCTCCGAGATCCGCTCGAGCTCGCTCAGCTCGGGCCCGCTGACGATGTACTGGATCGGCGCGGACTGCTGGCCGGATCCACCGAACGCGTTGATCGGGCTGACCAGGACCTGCGTCCCCGGAGGCGTGAGTGGGGGCAGGACCTCGTCGCGCACGTGGACGATCGTGTCGGCCTGCGCCCGGTCCCGCTCCTCCGCGGGCACCATCCGAACGTAGATCGAGGCCTCGTTCGCCCCGCGGCCGCTCGCGTCCCCCTGGGGCGCGCCGGTCGTGAGCACGGTGAGCGAGGTGTCCGGCAGCTCGCGCAGGGCCCGCGCGACGCGCTGACCCACGAGGTCCGTCTGCGCGAGCGAGGTGCCCTCGGGCGTCCGGATGGTCAGCTCGTAGCGTGACTCGTCCTCGTCGGGGAGGAAGTTCTTCGGCACGACGCGCACCGTGACCGCGAGCGAGCCGAGCGTCGCGACGAGCGCCACGCCGACCGCCCAGCGGTGACGCATGGACAGCGCCAGCAACCACAGGTAGCCGCGCTCGACCCAGCGGTAGAAGCGCCCTCCCTCCTCGTGGATCGCGCCGTAGCCCGGGACGTCGTGGACGGTACGCTCGCCGCGTCGCCACGCGTCGTAGGTGGCCTTCTCCTCCCGCGGGTCGCCAGGGGGCGGGTCGGGGATCTCGAGGTCGTCCACCTCCTCCTTCAGCTCGGGATCCGCCTCGGGCTCCGGCCCGCCAGACGGCCGCACAGGGCCCTTGAGCCAGCGCGAGCAGAGCATCGGCGTGAGGGTGAAGGACACGAAGAGCGACACGAGGATCGCGAACGACATCGTGTAGCCGAAGCTCCCCATGAAGCGGCCGATGATGCCGCTCATGAACGCGATGGGGAGGAACACCGCGACGAGCGAGAGGGAGGTCGCGAGGACGGCGAGGCCGATCTCCTTCGTGGCGACCACCGCGGCGCGGCGCGGGTCCATGCCCTTCTCCTCGATGAACCGGACGATGTTCTCGAGGACGACGATCGCGTCGTCGATGACGATGCCGACCGATAACGTCAGGCCCAGCAGCGTGATCATGTTGAGGGTCAGATCGAGCGCGGCGAGCAGCGCGAAGGTCGCGATGATGGAGGTCGGGATCGCGAGCGCGGCGATGACGGTCGAGCGGCCGTTGCGCAGGAAGAGGAGCACCACCAAGGCCGCGAGGAAGCCGCCGACGATCAGGTGCTCCTGAACCGCATGAATCGAGTTGCGGATGAACTCGCTCTCGTCGCGCACGATCTCGAGGGAGTAGGCGGGCGGCAGCTCCGCCTGGATCTCCGCCACCCGCTCGGTGAGGGCGTCGATCACGGCCACGGTGTTCGCGCCCGACTGCTTGCGCACGCTGAGGATGACGACCCGCTGCCCGTCGAGGCGCGCGCTCGACTCGAGCTCCTCCTCGGCGTCGCGCACCTCGGCCACGTCGCCCACCCGGACGACGCGACCGTTCAGCTCGGCGACCGGGATCTGCGCGAACTCCTCGGGGCTCTGGACCCGGCCCTGCACGCGGAGCTGCAGCGTCCGGCGGCCCTGCTCGACGTTGCCGCCGGGGATCTCGACGTTCTGCGCGGCGAGCGCGCGCTGCACGGCGACCGGCGTGAGCCCCACCTCGTCGAGGCGCGCCGGGTCGACCACCACCTGGATCTGTCGCTCCTGGCCGCCGAGGATCGAGATGCCGCCGACGCCCGAGAGCGACTCGATCCGGCGCCGCAGCACCCGGTCGGCGAAGTCGGTCGCCTCGCGCGACGTGCGCGTGGTGCGCACCGCGATGAGCATGATGGGCGCGGCGTCCGGGTCGAACCGCTCGATGCGGGGCTGGAGCGCGCCGTCCGGGAGGTTGCCCACCATGCGCCCGACGCGGTCGCGCACGTCCTCGGACGCCTCGCCGAGGTCCTTCTCGAGCTCGAAGCGGGCGATCACGATGCCTACGCCCTCGATCGACCGCGACGTGAGCTCGTCGAGGCCCGCGATCGAGTTGAGCTGCTCCTCGATCGGGTCGACGACCTCAGTCTCGACCTGCTCGGGCGACGCGCCCGGCAGGACGGTGGTCACGATGATCGCGGGGAACGCGATGTTGGGGAACCGGTCGACGCCGAGCCCCGCGAAGCTGGCGCTGCCCACGACCACGAGGGTGAGGGTCAGCACCCAGGTGAAAACCGGTCGGCGAACGCAGACCTCGGCCAGCCACTGCATGGCCCTACTCCTCCACTCCGGCGCCGTCCGGGCCCGCCGCGGCGCTGACCTCGGCGACGTCCGACGTGGAGACCCGGGCTCCGTCGCTCAGCTGGTCGAGCGAAGACGCGGCCACCCGCTCGCCCGGCTCGAGCCCCTCCTGGATCACGTAGCGCTCGTCGTCGGTCCGGCTGGCGACCGTCACCACGCGCTCCGCGACGACGTCCCCGTCGATCACGAAGACCCGATCGACGCCCGCGCGCGAGAGGACGGCCGACGGCGGGACCACGAGCATCTGCTGGGTGCCGCCAGTCTCGATGCGCGCGCTCGCGAAGAGCCCGGGCCGCAGGAGGCCGTCCCCGTTGGGCACGACCGCCTCGACGGTGAGGCTGCGGGTGGAACGGTCGACCGCCGCGCTGACGTAGCGGACGGTGCCCGCAAAGACGCGGTCGGGGACCGCGTCGACTCGTACACTCACCGGCTGGCCAGGGCGCACCGCGAGGAGATGCTGCTGCGGCACCGAGAGCGACAGACGGAGCGGGTCGGTGCGCACGAGGGTCACGAGCGGCGTCTGCGGCCCGACGTACTCGCCAACCGAGACCGACCGCTCCGCGATCTCGCCCGCGAAGGGAGCCCGCACCGTCGCCTCGCGCGTGGCGGTCGCCGCCTGGGCGAGGGAGGCCCGCGCGGCCTCGAGGCTGGCGAGCGCGCCGCGCGTACCGTTGACCGCCGACTGATGCCGGTCTCGCGCGGACGCGGCCGTCGCGCGTGACTGCTCGAGCGCCTGCTGCGAGAGCGCCCCGCGGCGCGCCAGCTCCTCGGCGCGTCGGAGGTTGGCCTCGGCGAGCTCGAGGTCGGTCTGGGCCGCGCGCACCTCGGGCGTGTCCTCGGGCCGCGGCGCCGCGCCGCCCTCCCCCATCCCGAGCCGCGCCCGGGCCTGGTCGACCTGGGCGCGCGCCGCGCGAGCCTGGAGTCGGTAGTCGACGTCGCGCAGGCGGACGATCGGATCGCCCTCCTCGACCCGCTGGCCGCGCTCGACCAGGGTCTCGACGACGCGCCCGGGCACCGTGGAGGTGACCCGCGAGTCCTCGTCGGCGAGGAGGGTGCCGTCCAGCGCGAGGACGAGCGGGCGCTCCTCGAGGGAGGGGGCCGCGACCTCGACCGCGATCGGATCGGCCGGCGCCGCGGCGGCGGTGGGCGCGGCCTCGCGGCCCGAGCAGCCGGCGAGCAGCGCGACGAGCGCGAGCGGGAGCAACGGGGATCTCATCGGGAGCGACTCCGGGTTGGGCGAGGCAAGAGGAGCTGGATCAGGGTCTCGACGTCGGGGAGCGGGACCGTCCGCGCCCCCCAGGAAGGGATGGTCAGGCCGCGCATGGTGGCCATGAGGAGGCTGGCGATCTCCTCGGGAGGAAGGGAACGGTCGAGGTCGCCGTCCGCTTGGGCGCGCCTCACGCGATCGGTCGTCAGGGCGAAGAGGCCGTCCATGTGGCGGCTGAGTCGTTCCTGGACCTCGCGGGAGACGGGACCGCGCATCAGCGCCTGCGCGAGCAACCGGTGCTCCTCGTCCGGGCTGCCGCCCGCGGCCACCTCCGAGCGCCAGCGGATGCCATCGACGAGCTGCTCGTAGGCCGAGCCCTCGGCCGCGTCGAGGCGCGCGTCGATCCGCTCGATGATCCCATCGATGATCGCCGTGAAGATGGCGTCTTTGCTCGAGAAGTAGTGATAGACGAGCCCGTGGCTCACCCCGGCTTCGGAGGCGATCTCCGAGATCTTCGCCCGGGCGACCCCGTGCCGCGCGAAGACCCTCGCCGCGGCGGCCAGCAGCGCGCCCTGGCGAGAATCTCGAATCTCCTGGTTGTCTTCTGGCGATCTCGGCGCCATCTAACTCTCTCCAACCGTTGACTGACAAATCAGTCATAGGCTCCGCCCCTCGGCCGGTCAATCCACCTCGCTCCAGAAAGGTCCCTCCATGTCTCTGCTCCGCTCGGCCGCGCCTCCGCTCTCGCTCCTGAGCCTCTCGGTGGGCCTCTGCGTGGGCCTGGGCCTGCACCCGGCCACCGCGCACGCCCAGCAGCCCCTGCGCGCGTTCCTCGACGCGGCGCGCGCGGGCTCGCTCGACGCTCGCGCCAGTCGGGCCGCCGCGCGGCAGGCGGGCTCCCGGGTCGACGAGGCGCGGGCCCGCCTCTTGCCGAGCGCGAGCGCCCGCGGCGTCTACACGCGCAACGAGTTCGAGGCGGCGCTGACGATCCCGGGCACCACGACGATGGTGACCATCCAGCCGTTCGACCAGCTGAGCTTCCAGGGGCAGCTCGTCGTGCCGATCCTCGATGTGAGCGCCTGGGCCCAGTACTTCGCGACCGAGGCCGCGGCGGACGCGGCCGGCGCGCAGGTCGACGCCACGCAGGAGCAGGTGGAGGCCGCGGTCGTGCAGGGCTGGCACCAGGTGGTGGCGGCGCGCGCGCTGATCAGCGCGGCCACAGCCAACCTCGAGGCGACCGAGCGGAACCTCGAGGTCGCCAACGCGCGGGTCGACGTAGGCGCGGCCTCGCCGCTCGAGCGCTCGCGGGCCGCGGCCGAGGTGGCGCGGGCCCAGCAGTCGCTCGCCGAGGCGGAGCTGCAGGCCCGGCTCGCCGAGCGGCAGCTCGCCGACCTCACCCAGCTCGAGCCGAGCGGCGAGGTCCAGGCGATCGAGGTGGAGCTGACGCCGCAGCCCCCGCTCGCGCGGTTCCTCTCGGCGGTGGACGACCGGCCGGCGGTGCGCGCGGCCCGCGCCCGGCGGCGGAGCACCGGTATCCTGAGCGACACGGCTTGGACCGCGCTCCTGCCCACCATCGTCGCCACCGCGACGGAGACCGGCTCGAACGTCGGGGGCTTCACCGGCCAGAACTGGTCCTACGCGCTGAGCGTGATCGCCGAGTGGCGGCTCGACTTCGCGCGGCCGGCCCAGATCAACACCACCGCCGCGCAGGCCGACGCGGCCGCGGTCGAGGCGGAGCGGGTCGAGCAGCAGGCGCGAACGTCGGTCTACGAGGCGTGGCACCGCGCGGAGGCCAGCCTCGCGGCGGCGCGGGCGGCCCGCGTGGCGGAGGAGGCGAGCGCGCAGGCGGTGGAGGACGTCCGGGCGACCTTCGAGGCCGGAGCGGCGACTCAGCTCGACGTGCTCCAGGCCGAGCGCGACCTGTTCCGCGCGCGCGTGGCCACGATCCAGGCGCTCGCGAACCTCCGCGTCGCCCAGGTCGTGCTGCGGATCCGGGCCGGCCTCGACGCGGGCGCGTGACGCGGCGCTCAGCGCCTCGCCCCGCTACGGGTTCGCGCAGACCGGGCTGGTGGGCACCGAGGTGCAGAACTCGAAGAAGCACTCCGTCGCGGCCGCGCCCTCGGCGTCGCAGCGCCGGCTGTCGCACACGTCGCCGCCGGTAAGGCAGCCGTAGAGCGAGTCGAACTCCGAGGTGCACTGCGCGGTGCTCGCGTTGGCCCGGTCGCGGTCGTAGTCCTGCTGCGCGCTCGCGCACTGCGCCATGCAGTCCGTGGTGCCGGCCGGCGCGCAGCCGCCCTCGACCCGCGCCGTGCACACGCTCTCGCAGTCGCCGACGGGGTCGACCGCGCAGCCGGCGCCGACGAAGAGGAGAGCCACCACCAGGAGGAGCGAACGGGTCATGGCGCGGCTTTACCACAGCCGCGCGGTCCGGGGCATCAGTCCTCGTCGTCGCCCGGCGCCCGCTCGAGCGTCGCCTCGGCCCACTCGGCGGCCAGCTTCGGGTCCTTGGGCACGCCGAGCGCGATCTCGCGAAAGTGGAGGAACAGGCTCTGGGTGATGCTGAGGATCGGCACCGCGAGGAGCGCGCCCACGATGCCGAAGAGGTGCTCGCCCGCGAGGAGCGCGAACACCACGAGCACCGGGTGGACCTTCGCGGCGTCCCCCATGATCTTCGGGTTGAGGAGGTTCGCCTCGATCTGGTGGATGCCGATGATCCACGCCAGGACGAACAGCGCCGTCCCGACGCCCGACTGAAGGCCGACGAGCACGGCGGGGACCGAGCTGATGATCGCGCCGAAGATCGGGATGATGCTGAGGGCGGTCGCGATCAGGGTGAGGATCGGCCAGTAGCTCAGGTCGGCGAGCCAGAAGCCGACGCCGCTCAGCACGCCGTTCACCACCGCGATCAGGAGCTGCCCGCGGACGACCCCGGCGAGGCCGCCGTCGATGCGGGTCATCAGGTCGTCGAAGCGTCCGTGATCCTGCGGGCGGACGAGCGACCGGAAGAACCCGAGGATGCGGTCGCTCGTGATGAGCATGTACGCCGACAGCATCAGCATGATGAAGAACGAGAAGATCCCGCCCACCACCTGCGACACGAAGGCTTGCACTCCGCGGACGGCGGTGCCGGCGTAGGCCTCGGTGTCGCGGAAGAACCGGCGCAGGCTCTTGGAGACGAAGCCCCCGAGGTCCTGCCGGTCCGGCCCGGGCTCGGCGAGCTGCACGTGGAACTCGTGCTCGTTCGCGCCGATCACCTCGATGCCGCCCGGCGGCAGGTGGATCGCGTAGCCGCCCTCGGGCACCGGGACGACGCGGATGCCGCCGCCCGCCGGCGCGGGCTCGGCCGGCTCCTCGGCCGGAGGCTGCGCGCCTCCGTAGAGCCGCGACGCGCTCGCGAACGCGCGCTCGACCTGCGGGAGCCACTCCTCTTGCGCGGTGTGGACCGTCGCCGGCGCCTCGCGCGCCAGCCGCTGGACCTCGGCCGCGAGCCGCGGGACCGCGAAGGCGATGCTCAGCGCGAGCCCGCTGAGGAGCGCGATGTAGAGGAGCACCACCGCGGCCCAGCGCGGCAGCGCGCGCCCGCCGACCCGCGCGCGCTGCATCCACTCCACGACCGGGGCGAGGACGTAGGCGAGGATCACGGCGAGCGCGAACGGCGCCAGCACCTCCCGAAACGCCACGAGCACCGCGACCGCGCCGGCGAAGGACACCCCGAGGAACAAGAGGCGCCGGCGGCGAGACCCCACAGGGCCCAGCGAGGGCAGTCGCGACAGCCGCTCCGGCTCCATCGTCCAGGGCCTACCAGACGGCCCGGATGGACCCGCAATTTCTCGCAGCCCCCCGGCCGATCACCAGCCGGGGAAGCGCCCGGGCCCCGGAACGCGAAGAGGCGACCCCCGCGAAGGGGCCGCCTCTCCTACGGAGCCTCGGCCTGCCCTCGTCGAGGGAGGCCGGGCTCACGAGCCGTGAAGGCTACTCCTCCTCGGAGCTGTCCTCCTCGGAGCTGTCCGCCTCGGGCGCCGGGGGGGCGTCGGAGGTGACGAGGTCGCCGAGCTTCGCCTTGAGCACGTCGCCGAGGGTCGCGCCGCCGCCGCCGCTCGGGCCGACCTTGCGGTCCTCCGACGCGGAGCGCATCCCGCCGCGGTTCTCGTCGAACTTGATCGCCTCGAGGTTCTCGAGCTCCGCCTTCTTGAGGCTGAGCGTGATCCGGCGGTCACCGGGGTTCACGTCGATGATCTCCGCCTTGACGATCTGGCCTTCCTTCACGATCTGGCGGGGGTCGTCGATGCGGTCGTAGCTGAGCTCGCTCAGCGGCACGAGGCCCTCGATGCCACGCTCGAGCTCGACGAAGACGCCGAACTCCGCGATGGACACGATGCGAACCTCGAGGACCGTCGCCTCGGGGTAGTCCACCGGGATCCGCGTCCACGGATCCTCGTAGAGCTGCTTGATGCCGAGGCTGACCTTCTTCTCGTCGTGGTTGATCGAGAGGATGATGGCCTCGACCTCGTCGCCCTTGCGGTAGACGTCGCTCGGGTTGTTGATGCGCTGCGTCCAGCTGAGGTCGGACTTGTGGACCATCCCGTCCACGCCCTCCTCGATGCCGACGAACACGCCGTAGTCGGTCACCGACCGCACCTTGCCGCGGATGATGTCACCCGGGTTGTACTTGCGGGTGAAGACCTCCCACGGATCGGGCTCGAGCTGCTTGAGGCCGAGGCTGATGCGCTTGTTGACGATGTCGATGTCGAGGATCACGGCCTCGACGTCCTGCCCGATCTCGAGGAGCTTGCTCGGGTGCTTGGGCTTGCGCCACGACATCTCGCTGACGTGGATGAGGCCCTCGATGCCCGGCTCGAGCTCGACGAACGCGCCGTAGTCGGTGATCGAGACGACCTTGCCGGAGACCTTGCCGCCGACCGGGTACTTCTCGGCGACGTTGGTCCACGGGTCCTCGACCGTCTGCTTCAGGCCGAGGGAGACGCGCTCCGTCTCCGGGTTGTACTTGAGGACCTTGACGGTGACCTCGTCGCCGACCGCGAAGACCTCGGACGGGTGCGAGACCCGGCCCCAGCTCATGTCCGTGATGTGCAGGAGGCCGTCGATGCCGCCCAGGTCCACGAAGGCGCCGTACTCGGTGATGTTCTTGATCACACCGGTGACGACCATGCCCTCCTCGAGGTTCTGCAGCGTGCGAGCCTTGAGCTCGTCGCGCTCGCGCTCGAGCAGGACGCGGCGCGACAGGACGATGTTGCCGCGCTTCTTGTTGAACTTGATGACCTTGAACTCGTAGGTCTGCCCGATCAGCTTGTCGAGGTTGCGCACGGGGCGCAGGTCGACCTGGGAGCCCGGCAGGAACGCCTTGACGCCGCCGCGGATCGTGACGCTGAGGCCACCCTTCACGCGGGCGGTGATGGTGCCCTCGATCAGCTCGTCGCGCTCACACGCGGCGCTGATCTCGTCCCACACCTTGAGCTTGTCGGCCTTCTCCTTGGAGAGCAGAACCAGACCGTCGTCGGTCTCCTTCGACTCGATGAGGACGTCCACCGTATCGCCGGGCGCGACCTGCGCGGTGCCGGTGTGGTCGCTGAACTCGCTGAGCGAGATCATGCCCTCGGACTTGTAGCCGATGTCGACGACGACAGCGTCCTTGGCGATGGACATCACCGTCCCGGACACGATGTCGCCTTCGCGGAGGGAGTCCGCGCGGGCCACCGACGCTTCGAAGAGCGCGGCGAACGACTCGCCCGCTGAAGCGTCGGTTGAAGTCTCTGCTGCCATGAGGAGAAAAGAGCCTTTCTGATTCGTTGTGCCCGACGAGCGCGGGCGTTGGGTTTCGGGTGGACCGACAATCGCGTCCGTCGGAGGGTTCGCAGAACGAATCAGGGTCCGCGAGGCCGACGGGGCGGGTTCGTAAGCAGTCTGGAGAGGAGCCCTTAAGCGAAAACAGCCCTCGAGGCTCGAGGGCGTGGATTGCTAGCAGTCGCCGATTTGGCTGTCAACGCGCGGAAAAGCCCGCCTGA
>JAUHXR010000332.1 GCA_030426845.1 Polyangia bacterium
CTCGACTCCGTCGCCGATCCAGGCGGTGGACGGCCAGCTCCGCCCGACCCCTCCGCCGGGCTCGCTCGCGGCGCCGCGCGTCCCCGCGGTCGACCCGCCCGCGGCCACGTCGACGTCGAACCCGGGCTCGCCGGCCCCGAGGTCGGCGACCTCGACTCCGTCCATGGGGCCCCCGGTGATCGCCGGTCCCTCGACGCGCTACGCGCCGCCTTCGTTTCTCGAGGACGACGCCTACAGCCGCCTCGGCGCGGCCCTCCGCGACTTTCCGGAGGTCGAGTGGGCGGCGATGGTGACCGCGACGGGCCACGGGGGCACCGGCCTGTGCGCGGGGGTGCGCGTCGATCCGAGCTACCGGCAGCGGGTCGGCGAGATCGCGTCCGCGCTCCGCCAGGCCGCGGTGCGACACGGGACGATGCTCGACGTCCTGCTCCTCGACTCGCCCGACGCGATGAAGGCGGCGCGCGCAGCCGGCGAGGTGTTCTACCCCTGGCGCAAGAGCTGACCTCTCGTGCGGGGTCGGGGTCGGCGCCGTCTCGGGGCCTCGGCGAGACCTCGCTGCGGGCGGGCCGCGGGATCGCCTGGGAGTCGATGGACGGCCGCGAGCTCCACAGCTCCGCGACGACCGTCCGCGGCGAGCTCTACCGCTGGGGCGAGAGCGCGGACGGAGAGCTCGGCACCGGAGCCCCCCCGCCGCGCCTCGAGCCGACGCGCGCGTGCTTCCGGTAGCCAAGCCGGGCGCGCGGCGGTAGGCCCTCGTGGTGTCCGCCTTCGGCGCGCAGCCCCCCTCGATGAAGACCGCGGCCCCCGGCCCGCGCTCGCGCGCCTGGGTCGATCGGCTCGCGCGCTCGGAGTGCCCGGCGCTGACGATGCGGCGCGCGCGCCGGGCCGAGGCGAGCGGCGCCGACACCGACCCGATCGTCTACGCGGAGGCGCGCGGGGCCAACGTCCGCGACGTCGACGGCAACGTCTACGTCGATCTGTGCGCGGGCTTCTCGGTGGCCGCGATCGGGCACGCGCACCCCCGCGTCACCGCCGCGGTCCAGGCCCAGGCCGCGCGGCTACCCCACGCGCTCGGCGACGTGTTCCCGTCGGAGGCGAAGCTCGTCCTCCTCGAGCGGCTCGTCGACTGGGCGCCGTTCGACGCACGCGTGATCCTCGGCCTCAATGGCGCCGACGCGATCGCGGCCGCGCTCAAGACCGCCCGCCTCGCGACGGGGCGCCCCGGGGTCCTCGCGTTCGAGCCGGGCTACCACGGCCTGATGTACGGCGCGCTCGCGATCACCGGCTACAGCGACGCGTTCCGCGCGCCCTTCGCCGATCAGCTCAACCCGCACGTGCGCTTCGCGCCGTACCCCACCGACGGCGGCGGCGCGGACCTGGCGGCGAGCCTCCGGGCGGTCGACGCGGCGCTCGACGGCTCGATCGGCGCGGTGGTGGTCGAGCCCGCGCTCGGGCGCGGAGGGCTCGTCTTCCCGCCGGACGCGTTCCTCGCGGGTCTGCGCGCGCGCTGCGACGCGGCCGGCGCGCTCCTCGTCGTGGACGAGATCTTCACCGGCTTCGGCCGCACCGGCGCCGCCTGGGCGTGCCCGGACGCGGTCGTCCCCGACGTGATCTGCGCGGGCAAGGCGCTCGGCGGCGGCCTGCCGATCAGCGCGTGCATCGGCCGCGCGGAGGTGATGGCGGCCTGGGGGAGCCCCGACCAGGTGCCCATCCACACGGCGACCTTCGCGGGCCACCCGCTCGGCTGTGCGGCCGCGCTCGCGGCTCTCGACGTCCTCCGAGAGGAGGATCTCGTGGCGCGCTCGGCGCGGGTGGGCGGCGCCCTACGCGCGCGCCTCGCCGATCGCCTCGGCGGGATCGAGGGAGTGCGCGAGGTGCGCGGCCGCGGCCTGATGATCGGGGTCGAGCTCGACACCGGCGCGCGCGCGCTCTCCGCCGTCATGGCGCTGCTCGCCCGGGGCTACATCCTGCTCGCCGCCGGCCCGCGCGGCTCGGTGCTCCAGCTCACGCCGCCGCTCAACGTGCCGCAGGCGCTCCTCGACGGCTTCGTCGAGGCCCTCGCCGGCGTGCTCGAGGGGCACGCGTGAGGGAGGCGCTGTACGCGCGCGCCGCCGCCCTGATCGACGGGCTCGCGGACGGGAGCCGCGACGACGCGGCGCGCGACGCGCTGCTCGCCGACCTCGCGACCTACCAGGCCGCGCGCGTCCCCGCCTACGGCCGACTGCTCGCGAGCGGCCGTGACCGCGCGCTCCCCACCGACGTGTTCCGCTTCGCGCGGGTCGCGTCGTTCCCCGAGGCCGAGGACGCCCGCGTGTTCCGCACCTCGGGCACGACCCAGGGCCTGCGCGGCGCGCACCCGCTGCGCGACCTCTCGCTCTACGACCGCGCGGCCCGCGCCGCGGCGCGCTACGCGCTCTTCCCCGACGTCGACCGGCTCCGGCTGGTGATCCTCGCCCCGCACCCGGACCGCGCGCCCGACTCGTCGCTCTCGTACATGCTCGGCCGGTTCGAGGCGTGGTTCGGGCGAGACGTCCGCTGGGTGTGGGGCGACGGCCTCGACGCCGGCGCGCTCGCGGCCGCGCTCGCCGACGCAGAGGCGCGCGGCGAGCCGGTGGCGCTCCTCGGAACCTCCTTTGCATTCGTGCATGCCGAAGACGCCCTCGGGGCGCGCCGCTTCCGCCTCCCGTCGGGGAGCCGGCTGATGCAGACCGGCGGGTTCAAGGGGCGCTCTCGCGAGGTCGCGCCCGACGCGCTGCGGGCCGCGCTCCGCCTGCGGTACGGCCTGGACGAGCCCCGCGTGATCGCGGAGTACGGCATGACCGAGCTCAGCTCCCAGATGTACGAGCGCGCGCTCCGCGACGCGGTCGACGGACGCGCGCCCCGGCCCGGCTACTGGGTGCCCGGCTGGGTGCGCGCGCGGCCGGTCGATCCCGACACCCTCGCGCCGACCGACGGGGTCGGCGTGCTCCGCCTCGACGACTGCGCGAACCTCGACTCGGTGAGCGCGATCCAGACCTCGGACCTCGCGGCCCTCGATGGCCACGCGCTGATCCTCCACGGCCGAGCCGCGGGCGCGACGCCGCGCGGCTGCTCGCTCGCGATCGAGGAGGCCCTCGCCTCGGAGGGCGGGTGAGCGCCGAGGCCGAGCCCGCGCTCCGCGCGGTGATCGAGGGCGTCGAGCGAGCCGGGCCCTCGCTCCGGGCTCGGCCGCCCGACCGGATCGCGGCGCGCTTGGCCGAGGCCTGGGCGCGGATCGCCGACCCCGAGCGCCACCTCGGGCGCCTCGCGCGCGAGCGCCTCCCGGGTCAGACGGGGCTGAGCCTCGAGATGGTCGCGTGGGCGCTGCAGGCGACGTTCGACGGGCTGCCCGAGGCCCTCGCGGAGGCGGCCCGCCGGATGGCCGCGCCGCCGGGGCTGCGGGCGGCGCCGCACCGCCTCGGCGCGCTCGTCCTCGCCGGCAACGTGTTCACCGCGTGCGTCCAGCCGCTGTCGATGGCGCTCCTCGCGCAGACCCCGGTCGTGGCCAAGGCCTCGAGCCGGGACGACGGCCTGCCCCGGCTCTTCGCCGCGGCCCTCGCGGAGGTCGACCCGGAGCTCGCCGCGGCCTGCGCGGTGGTGACGTTCCCCGGCGAGGCGAGCGGGCTCACCGACGTGCTGCTCGCGCGCGCGAGCGTGGTGAGCGCGTACGGCTCCGACGCTACCCTGCGCGCGCTCCGTGAGCGGCTCGGACCCGGCGCGACGCTGATCCCTCACGGCCACGGCCTGGGCCTGGGATTCGCGTCGGCGCGCGCCCTCGACGACGATCTCGAGGGAGTCGCCCGGCGCTTCGCGCGCGACGTGGCGGCCTACGACCAGCGGGGCTGCATGTCGCCCCACGCGATCCTCGTCGAGGGCGAGGCGCGGGCCGAGCCGTTCGGGCGCGCCCTCGCGGCTGCGCTCGACGACCTCGAGCGGGAGCTGCCGCGGGGCGCGCTGCCCCGCGACGCCGGTCCGGCCCAGATCCAGTGGCGCGGGGTCGCCGCGACGCGAGGCCCGCTCTTCGAGGGCCGCGCGAGCGCGGTCGCGGTGGAGCTCGAGCCGGCCGCGATCCGCCCGAGCCCCGGCTACCGCAACGCGCTCGTGCGCCCGGTCGGATCGGTCGATGGCGTCACGGTAGCCGCCGACGCGCTCGGCGCGCACCTCAAGACGCTCGGCGTCGCCGGCCCGCTCGACGCGGTGCTCACGCGCCTCCCGCCGTCGGTCGCGTGCCGCGTGTGTCGCGCGGGCGAGATGCAGCGGCCCGACCTCCTGAGCCTGGCCGATGGGCGCCTGCCCTGGGACGGCTTGCGGCGCTGGAACCAGATCGGCTGAGCCGATCCAGGCCGCGACGTTCGCCGCTCAGACGCCGATGAACAGGCGGTGCCCGAAGTTGCGCTCGAGCTCGCCCTCGAAGATCTTCATCGCCGCCGACTCGATGTCGTACTCGACCCGCTTGAACTCGAACTCGCGGGACTCGGTGTCGAAGATCGTGAAGCTCGCGCGGTTGTCGTAGTCGCGCGGCTGGCCGACCGAGCCGACCGATACGATGTACTTGTAGCCGTCGCGGAGCTGGAACTTGCGCGCCGGCAGCTCCTCGACCTCGCCAGGCCGCAGCGCGAACACCTTGCAGAGGTGGGAGTGGCCGATGAGGGTGAGGTCGCCGAGGTCCGCGAGGATCGGCAGGCACTCGCGCGCCTGCTCGGGCGCGAAGATGTACTCGAACTCCTCGAGCCGGACGGGCGAGCCGTGGCAGAGGGTCACGCCGTGCTCCTCGAGGTCGTGCCGGTAGGGCAGCGACTTGAGCCACTCCATGTTGGCCGAGGTCAGCTCGCGGTTGTGCAGGTCGAGCGCGTGGCGCGCGGCCTCGTAGTAGTACGAGTAGTCCATCCGACCGGCGACCGCGGCGTCATGGTTGCCGAGGATCGTGACCTTGGCCTGCTGCCGGATGATGTCGGCGCACTCGTTCGGGCTCGCGCCATAGCCCACCACGTCGCCGAGACAGTAGTACTCGTCGATCGATTCGCCCCGGAGCGCCTCCATCACCGCGGTGAGCGCCTCGATGTTGGCGTGGACGTCGCTGAAGATGCCTAGCCGCATGGCGGACGGGTGCCCAAGTCCACGGTATAGAGCCTCGATTGGATTCTGTCTACGCTCTTTTTCCCCGTAATCCCGGGCGGAATTGACGTTCGGCCGCTCACGCCTCCTCGCCCCCCGCGCGGCCCTCGAGCTCGGCGTAGAACCGGTGCGAGAACGCGGCCACGCCGTCGTCACCCCCGAGCGGCTCGGTTCCCCGAATGCGCGCGTCGAGCGCTTTCGCCTCGGCGCGCTTGGCCAGCGCCTCAGTGGCCATCGTGACGACCGACGGGCGCTCGTCGTTGGTGAGCGCCTTCACCTGCTTCTCGCAGCCGTGGTGCGCCAGGTGCGCGAGCGTCAGGACGTAGCGCTCCTCGAGGCCCTTCGGGTCCTTGAGCTGACGGGTGACCGTGCGGAGGCCCGCGGTGCCGAAGCTCCCGACCACGCGCGCGATCTCGCGCCACACCTCGCTCTCCTCCGACGTCAGAAGATGGAGCAGCGGCACCACCGAGCGGCGGAGCCGGAGGTGGCCGAGGCCGAGCGCGAACGCCTGGCGGACGAAGGTCTTGCGGGCGCCGAGCCCGTCGATGAGCGCGTCGCCGACCGCCTCGCCCATCGTCACGATCTGCGGGACCACCCGCACGACCTCGGCCCGCGGCATCTTGCGGACGGCCTTGCACAGCTTGTCGGCCAGCTCCGTCTCCTTGCGCCGCGCGAGCTCGATCGCCGCGTCGCGCCGGTGCCGCGGGTGCTCGAGGAGCAAGACGAGCTGCGGCGCGCCGATCTCGCCGAGCTTGTCCGGGTCGACTCCGCTCGGGCCCGCGTCGCCCCCGCGCACGCGCCGGATGGTGGCCCACGCGACCTCGTGCGTGTCCGTGTCGACGGCGACCTCGTTGTCGGCCGCCGCCTTGAGGAGCCGCTCCCAGCCCTCGGCGAGCTGCTCGTCGTCGAGGCCGCGGTGATCGCCCGACTCGGTCAGCGCGCGGAACGCCGCGAGCTGCTGGGTCACCAGCGTGGCCTCGTCGGGCGCGACGCCGAGGGCCACCGCCTGCTGCGCGAGCAGGCCGTCCAGCGCGAGCCCCGTCTGCGCCGCGCGCTCGACGCGATCGCGGATCGTCGCCTCGACCTGCGCCTCCGGCACGGACAGCACGAGCCGCGCGTGGTCGAGCTTGTCGTGCGTCGCCCAGCGCTGGAGCTCGTCGAGCGCCTCGCGCACCTCGGCCGCCGACGCGCCGTCGGGGAGCGGCTCGCCCGAGAAGGGCAGCTTCTTCGCGCGCACCGGGGGCGGCGCGCTCAGCACGCGGTCGATCGCGGTGCCCACGTCGACCGCGGCCGCGGTACGCATCTTCGCGACCCGCTCGCGGATGCGGGCGACGTTGCCCTCGCGCGGCGCCTCTACCTCGAGCCCGCGCAGGTAGGTCCCGTCGGGGGCGAACAGCTCGACCTTGGCGCGGTAGCGCTCGGCGAGGGCGGCGAGGAGCTTCTTGCCGCTGCCTCGCGGATCGAGCGGCGCGCGCAGCACCACCGGCCGGCCCTTCGTGTCCTCGGCCACGCTGAGGAGCACGATCGGGCACTCCTCCACCACGACGAGCTGGACGAGCAGCTCCGGCGGCGCGTCGACGAAGAGGTCTGCCTCGCGGCCTTCGGGCACCCGCCCGAACACCCGCACGCCGCCGTCGTGCATCGCCGCGGTCGCGTTGGCCCCGAGCCGGCTCTCGAGGAAGCCGCGCGGCGGGGGGAACGTGGGATGGCGCTCCGCCGGGACGACCGACGACGGAGGGGGCGGCGCGCTCGCCGCGGCGGGGGGCGGCGGCGGGACGCTCTTGGGGCGCGCGGCCGGCGGGGGCTCGCTCGGGGCGCCGGGGGCCGCGCTCGGCGGCGGGGGCGGGGGCTCGCTCCGCGGCATCGCCGACACCTCGGCGCTGACCCGGGTCTTCGACGCCGCCAGCTCGCCCGCGTCCGCGTGGACCCCCGTCACCTCGTCGGGGAGCTCCTCGACCTCCACGAGCTCCTCGACATCCTCGACAACCTCGTCGACGACCTCGGCGACCTCGTCATCGATGATGTCGTCGACGATCTCCTCGACGTCCTCCTCCGGGTCGAGCGCAGGCTCCGCCACCAGCTCGACCTCGGCCGCCAGGTCGGCCCCGGGGGTCTGACCCGGCGACGTCTCGAGCGGCTCGAGGTCCTCGACGTCGTCCCCGTCGACCACCGCCTCGACCGCCGCGGGGTCGACGAGCTCGACCGCGGCGGCCGCGAGCGGCGCCGGCTCGACCCGCTGCTGCGCGAGCTCGTCCTCGCGCTGCACCAGCGTCTCGAGCCGCGCCTCGAGCTCCGTCTCGCGCATCGCGAGGTCGGCGCGCGCCGCGTCCAGCTCCTCCGCGAGCTCGCGCAGCTCGTCCTCGCGCCGCGTCACCTGCTCGGCCCGCGTCGTCAGTCGGCTCTCGCGCTGGCTCAGCGCGTCGACCTGCACCTCGAGGTCGTGGGCGCGCGCCTCGAGCTGGGCCGCCGCCTGCTTCGTCGCCGCCTCGCGGATCGCCAGCTCGCCTGCGCCTGCGTCGGCCGGGCGCTCGAGGTAGGCCGCGAGGCCGGCCACGCCGACCACCGTCGTCGCCTCGGCCACGTAGCGGGGCACCGCCGCGTCCGCTCCGTCCGCGAGCTCGGCGAGGAGCTTGCTCCGCAGGCGGAGCTCCTCGTGCCGGAGCACCTCGGGCACGACGAGCGCGAGCTTGCGCGCGTGGGGGTCGTGGAAGACGAAGGGGATCGCGAGCACCTCGCCGGTGTCGAACCGGTGGAGCGCGCCCGCGAGGGTGGGCTCGCGCAGGTGCGGGTCGGTGCCCACGTTGACCGCGTCGTAGACCTGCAGGGTCCGCACGAAGCCGTTGGGGAGCGGCACGTGGATCGGCTTCAGGCGCGTCCGCCCGGGCTCGCCCTCGTAGATCGGCTCCTGTTCCTCCGCGCGCTGGGACGGCGCGCCGCTCGGCTCCCCGATGGCCATCGGGTGGTGCTAGCACAAGTACCTCCGCGCAGGGACCTCGACGGGGCAGGATCGAAGGTCGCCCGTGTGTGCGCCGCCCCGAACCCGGGCTATGGTCCGCGCCATGTCCGAGCCCCCCCGCGCCCCCGAGGTCGTCGAAGATCTCGCCCTGGGCGCCTTCCGGTTGGTGAAGGAGCGGCTCGACTTCGAGCTCGACTTCACCCCTGAGACCCTCCCGGTCCTCGACCACTTCCTGCGCGAGCTGGGCGCGGAGGACGGAGGCGAGCTCGACGAGAAGGCGGTCGCGGTGGTCGCGCCCTGCGTCGGCGCCTACTTCGGCGAGGTGTGCCGGCGCAGCCTCGCGGGCCTGGGCTGGGTGGTGGTCGACGACGACTACGAGGCCTGGCGGCTCGAGCGGCCCGACGGGTCGCTGCGCTTCAACCCCATCGGCGCGGCGCTCGAGGCGATCCACGGCGAGGAGGTCGCGGGCTGGCACGGACACTTCGAGGTCGCGCCCGCCCTGCGGGAGGCGGTCACGAGCGCGCTCGAGGGCGTGGGCTCGGTGCGCGAGGACGACTACTTCCGCCTCGCGGTCCGCCACGAGGTCCTCGAGCAGACCCTGGTGGCGCTCGGCCGCCACGAGCGCGCGCGCCAGCTCAACTAGCGCTCGGCCGGCTCACTCCTCGCTCGGCGCCGGCCGCGGGCAGCGGCCGTCGCAGACGCGGTGGACGCCGGGGACGCGGACGGGGCGGCCGCGCTGCACGACCGCGCCGAGCGGTCGGATCGAGCCCACGTCGTACATGCCGGGCGTCAGGCCGGTGAAGTGGCCGACCTGGCCGCGATCGACCCAGCCGAGCGCGATGCCCTCCAGCGACAGGACCACGCGGTTTGCGCTCTCGTTGCTGACGCGGAGGCCCTCGGTCGGCGCGTCGGGGACGGGCTCCCCGCTCAGCGGCGCGGGCTCGAGCCGGCCGAGCGCCTCGGGCTCGAGGAAGGCGCCGCTCCGCGTCGCGCGCGGCAGCCGGGGCGGCTCGCGCTCGTCCGCTCGGAGCTGCCGGCGCGTCAGCTCGATCGGCACGCCGGCGGTCTGCTCGGCCAGCCAGAAGCCGAGCCGCCAGAGGTTCGGCGCGCCGCGCTCGCACCGGCGGATCTGGCCGTCGCGGTCGTCGCCCGCCCACTCCGCGAGGAACGCGCACACCAGCTCGCCCGGGGTCACCTCGTCGTCGGGGATCGGCTGCCGCCGCGAGAAGCCGTAGTTCGAGAAGATGCGGAGCGGCGGGCCGCGGCGGGTCACCGGGCCGCCCTCGAACCAGCGCGCGAGCTGGCCAGGCTCGAGCGGACGGCCGCCGTCGCCGTCGAACAGGTAGACGCCCGGGCGATCGCGCCGCAGCCTCACCTCCGCCCCGCGGTGGAGCGGCCAGCCGTCGCCGGCGAAGCGCGCGCGCAGCCGCTCGTGGGAGACGTCGATCACCAGCTCCGCCGCCGGGACGGTGAGGGTCGCGCTCTCGGAGCCCAGCCCCGCCGGCACGATCATCCGCGCGCGGTACACGTAGCGCCGCGCGACCACGGGCTCGTCGGTCGCGTACTCGCCATCGCCGTGAGACGCGGGGCGGATCGGCGGCGGCGCGCGCCGGCGCGGGGCGGCGGCCACCCCGAAGACGCCCTCGG
>JAUHXR010000333.1 GCA_030426845.1 Polyangia bacterium
CGGGGCTGGGCGGCGCGAGTACCTGGGAGGCTCGACCGCTTCGGACACGCCGGCGCCCCTCGCTTCGCGTCGGGGCTGGGCGGCGCGAGTACCTGGGAGACTCGACCGCTTCGGACACGCCGGCGCCCCTCGCTCGGTTGGCTGGGCGTCGCGAGTACCTTGGAGACTCGACCGCTTCGGACGCGCCGGCGCCCCTCGCTTCGCGTTGGGGCGGGGCGGCGCGAATCGGGTGGAGGCTCTGTGGGCTTCGAGCTCGCCCAGCGGGGTCAGTCGGCGAGCTTGCGAAGCCAGAGGTAGGAGCCTCCGGGGATGTCGTGGACGGCGGCGCGCTCGAGGGCTTTGAGGGCCGAGATGAAGAGCTCGATGCGGAACGCCGGGTTGTACATGAGGAAGGCGCGTAGCGCGTAGGCCTCGTTCCAGGCGCGGCCCTCCATCACCCAGCGCCTGGGGTACTCGAAGGGGTAGGGGATGTCGTGGAAGTGCACGTAGACCCCCTCGCGGAGCGCCGGGAGCACCTCGAAGAGGAGGTAGTTCACGTCGCTGCCGGTCTTCAGGACGTGGCTCGAGTCGATGAGGAGGATGTCGCGGGCCTCGAGCTCGGCGGCGAGGGGCGCGATGACCTCCTGGAGCGGGCGCGCGTGCACGGTGGCGCGCGTGGTGTCGTCGTCGCGCAGCAGGCGGCGCAGGCGCGCGGGCTCGGGGTCGATGAAGGTCAGCTCGAGCTCCGAGCCGAGGAAGCGCTCGTTCACGTCGAGCATGAGCGCGGACGAGAAGCCCGAGCCGGCCTCGAGGATCCGCCGCGGGCGCAGCGCGCGCATCATCGTGTAGAGCGCGAGCGCGTCGCCTACGCCGTACATGCCGTTGTCGGTGTAGTAGCGGTGACCCGCGATCGGCCGCGGGCCGTACGCCGGGAATTCGGGTCTGAGGTCGCGGAGGCGCTCGATCCAGGCGAGCTGGCCGTCGAGGTTCAGGTCGATGCCCGGCAGCCCGTCCGGCGCAGGGGCCCAGACCTGGGCGCTCCGGGCTTCGATGTCGTGGAGCGACGGGATGGGCGAGTAGTAGTGACCCGGAGGCCACCGGCCGGCCGACTGCGCTTCGGCCGCCGGGTTCAGGTCCGGCGACGGAGGCGGCGACGCGATCCGGTTGTCGAAGAAGTCGCGGAAGAACCGCATCGGGACGCGCTTGAGCTTGCGCGCCTTGCGGAGCCACCGGCCCGGGCGGCCGTGATCGTGCATGTCAACACCTATTGTAAGCGAGAGGAAAGGTAAGGTGATCGCACCAGCCAGGTCGACGCGATCGAGATCAGCCTAGCGGAGGCGGCCGGCCCGATCAGCACCCCCGATCGCGGGGGGCTTCGCTCGGCGCTCGTACCCCCGGCCCGAAGTCCTATCCGGGAGACCGGTGAGTCATCGGGTTCGAGGTCGTGCGGCGGGCGACGCGGGAATGGCACCACCATTCCGAGGAGCTCGCCGCCCGAGATCGGGCGCGAGGGCCGCCGCAAACCCGGAACGCGCTTCGGACCGGGCTTGGGCATCGTCGAGGAGCGGCCGGCGGCGAGGCGGACGCTTGCCGCCCGGGAGGCGCCCCGCGACGGTGGTGAGTCAAGCTCCTAGGCTCGCGCTGCCGGGGCGGCTCACGGTACGCTGCGCGCGATGGACGACCGGGTGGCGCGGTGCGCGCTGATCGCGAAGGTGCTCGCGGCGGACGGGATCTTCACCGACGCGGAGCGCGCGTTCCTCGAGGCGGCGATGGAGAGCCATCACCTGACCGAGGACGAGCGGGCGAGCGTGCGGGACCTCGAGGGCTGGGAGGAGGCCGAGCGGGCCTTCCAGGGGATGCCTCGGGCCGACAAGCAGGCCTTCATGGACGGGCTGGTGGCGGCGGTCCTCGCCGACGGCAAGGTGAGCCCCCACGAGATGCAGGTGATCGAGCGCCTCGCCGCGGCCCTCGATCTGAGCTGAGGTCCGAGCAGAGGGTCGGCGAGGCCGCTGAGCCTCGTCCCCCGCGGCCCCCGCGCGGCCCTGGCTCGGGGCGTGCGGGAGGCCTCTCATTTCCTTAATGATTCTGATGGCCCAGCTTCGGGCTCACCGCTCTCTTGCGCCCGGAGGGAGGGCTTCCTACAGTCGCCTGCGCACTCGCCGCGATGATGTGGAGAGCGCGTGGGAAAATCTGGGGATCGAGCGGTGGAGGAGCTGGGGATCGAGTCTTCCCCAACCCGTCCCCGGATCAATCCCCCGCAGAAATCCGGCGGGATGCCTGCGATATCGGTAGGTTAGCGAGAACGATCCCCAGTCCACAGGCCTTACGACGGTGAAGAAGATCTAATTAATCTCTTCTGATCTTCTCGTAACCCCTGAGGAAAGGCTCTGAGGGCTCGTGGAAGGCCCCCCATGGAACTCACCATCCAGAAGCGCGACTTTCTTCGAGGCCTCGCCCGCACCCACGGGGTGGCGGATCGCAAGAGCTCGATGCCGATCCTGTCGAACGTCCTCCTCAGCACCGAGGGCGACGACACGCTCCGCCTCGCAGCCACCGACCTCTACCTCGGCGTGACCGCGACCGTGCCCGCGCGGGTCAAGGGCGGCGGCACCATCGCGGTGTCCGCGCGCACCCTCTTCGACATCGTCAAGAACCTGCCCGAGGGCGAGGTCACCTGGACGGTCGGCGCGAACCACGCGGCCGAGATCAAGTGCGGCAAGGTGAAGTACCGGATCCCCGGCATGCCGGGTGACGACTTCCCGCCCCTGCCCACGCCGGGGAGCACCGAGTTCGTCGAGCTCGACGCCGAGAGCATCGGCGACCTGGTGGGCAAGACGCAGTACTCGATGAGCACCGACGACACGCGACCGCACCTCAGCGGCGCGCTGTTCGAAGGCGACGGCAAGGTCATGCGCATGGTGACCACCGACGGCCACCGCCTGAGCAAGGCCGAGCGCAAGCTCGACGGCGGCTCGATGCTGAGCTTCTCGATGCTCGTGCCGAACAAGGGCGTGGGCGAGCTCAAGCGGCTGGTCGAGGACGTCCGCGCCGACGCGAAGAAGGCCGACGACGAGGAGCCGCCGCGCATCGGGGTCGCGACCTCGAGCGGCAACGCGTTCTTCCGCGGTCGCGGGGTGCTCCTGAGCGTGAAGCTCGCCGACGAGCAGTTCCCGCCCTACTCGAAGGTCATCCCGCAGCAGCAGTCGCGCCGGGTCGTCGTGCCGCGCCAGCCGCTGCTCGACTCGCTGCGTCGCATCAGCCTCGTCTCCAACGACAAGAGCGGCGGGGTGCGGCTCGCAGTGGAGGAGGGCGTGCTCCGCATCGTCAGCGAGAACCCGGACGTCGGCGAGGGCAGCGAGGAGCTGGACATCGACTTTGCGGGTGAGCCGGTGACCATCGGCTTCAACGCGCGCTATCTGCTGGACGTGCTCGGCGCGCTCAGCGACGACCAGGTCGCGCTCGAGCTGAGCGGCGAGCTGGATCCCGGCGTGATCAAGCCCGGCGGCGACGTGGCCGACTTCGTCGGGGTCGTCATGCCGATGCGGATCTGAGCCTCGGGGTCGTCCCCTGCGCCTCTCGCGCCTCTTCCTCAAGGGCTACCGCAACCTGGCCGAGCTCGACCTCGAGCCCGGGCCGCGGTTCAACGTCCTCAGCGGTGACAACGGCCAGGGCAAGAGCAACCTCCTCGAGGCCATCCACTACCTCGGCGCGCTGCGGAGCTTCCGCCAGGCCGCGGCCGGCGACCTGATCGGGCACGGCGTCAACCAGGCGGTGCTCGCGGCCAAGCTCGACGGCCCGGTGGCCCCGATCGACGCGCGCGTCCGGCTCGACCGGCAGAAGGCCCGCCAGCTCGCCCTTCACGGCAAGCGACCCCGCTCGACCGCGGCCTGGATCGCGAGCGTCCACGTGGTCCTGTTCCACCCCGGCGACCTCTCGCTCGCGAGCGGCTCGCCAGAGGGCCGACGTGGCTTCCTGGACCGCATCCTCGAGCAGATGGACCCCACCTACGGCAGAACGCTGGCGGCCTACACGAAGGCGCTGAGGAGCCGCAATCGCCTGCTCAAGATGGAGGGCTCGGACCCGCGCTCGGTCACGGCCTACGACGGGCTGCTCGCGGACGCCGGCTCGATCCTCGGTCAGGCGCGCGACGGGCTGGTCGCCGAGCTCAAGCCGCTGGCCGAGGACGCCTTCGCGCGGGTGGCCGCGCAGCCGCTGCCGCTCGCGATCGACTATGCGCCGAGGGTCGAGCCCACCTCAGACGCGATACGAGCCGCGCTCGCCCGGTCGTTCACCAAGGATCGGGCCCGCGGCTACACGGTCGAGGGCCCGCACGGCGACGACCTGCGGCTCTCGGTCGAGGAGCGCGGCGCCCGACACCACGCGTCCCAGGGCCAGCACCGCATGATGGTCCTCGCTCTGAAGGCGGCCGAGCTCGAGGTGCTCAGCCGGCGGCTCGGCCACGTACCGATCTTGCTCCTCGACGACGTCTCGAGCGAGCTCGACCGGACGCGCAACGCGAACCTCTTCGAGCTCCTCGATCAGCTCGGCGCCCAGGTGTTCCTGACGACGACCCACCGCGAGTTCATCCGGCTGGACCGCGATCGGGTCGACTTCACGGTGGAGCACGGCCGGGTGGAGCGGGTGGCGTGATGCGCGGGCGCTGGCTCGCCCTCGCCGTGATCGCGGGCGTCACCACCGGGCTCGCCTCGCAGCTCCCGCGGCTCGAGATGGCGCTGACCCCCGAATCGATCGTGACGCCGCCGGCCGACCGTCAGGCTCGGTTCGAGGACGCGCTCGGGCCGCTCCCGGAGGCCGCGCCCGCGATGCTGCTGCTCGTCGAGGGCCACGACCCGCTCGACCTGCCGTCGCTCGATCACGCCCATCGCGCGGCGCGCGCGTTCCAGGCGCGGCCGTGGGTGCGGTCGGTCGACGCGCTGAGCGTGACCCCGCTGCCCCGGACGCCGGGCGGCGCCGGCACCTCCGGCCTCACCCTCGCCGCGCTCGACCAGGAGGAGGAGGACGAGGGCGCCCAGGCGCGCGAGGATCGGCTCGCCGACGTCCTCGGCGCGGCCCTCGCGACCGACCCGACCCGCTTCCCGATGGGGCTCGCCTCGCTCCGGCCGCCGCTCGAGTGGGGTCCGCTGGTGGGCGGGCCGACGGTGATCGCGCCCGACCGCGCGCGGATGCAGCAGGCGCTCGTCACCTCGCCGTGGCTGCGCCGGCGGCTGGTGGACGAGGCCGGACGGACGGCGGTGGTCGTGATCTCGCCGCGCGACGGGCTCGACCCCCAGGCCCAGCTCGACGCGGCCGAGGAGCTGACCGAGTGGGTGGCAGAGAACCCGGCGCCGGCGGGCGCGCGGCAGCGGCTGGCGGGGCTCCCGATCGCGCGGCTCGCGCTGCTCTCGCAGCTCGCGGACGACCAGGTGCGGCTCCCAGCCCTCGCGGTCCTCGCGAGCGCGCTGCTGCTGCTGCTCACGCTGCGGACCCGGGCGGGGGTCGGGCTGCCGCTCGCGGCCGCGGGGATGACCTGCGCGGCGACGATGGGCGCGATGGCGGTCGCCGGTCAGCCGGTGGACCTGCTCACCAACGTGGTGCCGCCGCTCTTGATCACCCTCGGGCTCGGTGACGCGGTGCACCTGTTCGTGCGCTACCGCGAGGAGCTGGCCCACGCGCCGCCGCTCGAGGCCGCGCGGCGCACCTTCGTCGCGATGCGCCGCGCGTGCTTCGCGACGTCGCTCACCACCGCGGTCGGCTTCGGGTCCCTCGCGGTCGGCGGCTCGCCCGCGCTCGTCCGCTTCGGGGTCGTGGCCGCGCTCGGGGTGATGGCCGCCTACGTGGTCACGGTCGGAGCGCTCCCGGCCATGCTCCCCGAGGCCGAGCGCGACGCGGAGGAGCCGGGCGACGGGCTCGGTCGGCTGACGGTGCGGATCGCGGGCTGGGCCCGGCGGCGGCGGTGGCCGGTGATCGGGGTGAGCCTGGTCTTGCTCGCGGCGGGGCTCGGGCTCGGGGCGCGCGTGCGGGTGGACGCGAGCCTCCTCGATCCGCTCGACCCGGACGGCGAGACAGTCCGGACCGCGCGCTGGGTGGAGGAGGAGCTCGACGGATACCGGGTGATGGACGTGGCGGTCGCAGGACCGGAGGGCGCCTTCCGGACCGCGGCGGGGATGGCCCGGCTCGGCGCGATCGAGCGCTGGCTGAGCGCGCGACCCGAGGTGCTGCGGGTCGACGGCGCGCCCTCGCGTCTGCCGCCGATCTGGGGCCGCCTCGCGCGCGGGCAGGACGGCGAGGCGCTCGCGACCGACGCGCGGGTGGCTGCGCTGCTCGACCTCGCGGCGGTGACGGTCGAGGGGGATCGCTGGGTGAGCGAGGACGGCGCGCACGCGCGGCTCGAGGTGCGGCTCGCGGACCGCGGCGAGGCGTCGATCGCGGCCCTCGCGGATGCGGTGGAGACGCGGCTCGGCGGGGAGCTGGAGGGAGGGCTCGGGGACGTGGTCGTGATCACGGGCGGCGAGGCGGCGACGTCGGCGCGCGGGCTGACCCAGCTCACGGTGGAGCTCGGCTGGAGCCTGCTGCTCGCGCTGGCGATCACGTTCCTCCTCCTCGGCGTGACGCTGCGGAGCGCGCGCCTCGGCCTGATCAGCGTGCTGCCGAACGTGCTGCCGCTCGCCCTCGCGATCGGGTGGATGGGCCTGCTCGACCGGCCGCTCCACGCGTCGAGCGCGATCGTGTTCACGATCAGCCTCGGCCTCGCGGTGGACGGCACCATCCACGTGCTGTCGCGCTACCGCGAGGAGCTGTCGCGCGGCGCGGCCGATCCGATCGCGCGCGCCATGCGGGGCAGCGGCCGGGCGGTGACGATCGGGGTGGGCACCCTGCTCGCCGGGTTCGGGGTGCTGCTCTTCGCGAGCTTCCAGCCGATCCAGCGCTTCGCCGAGCTGGCCTTGATCGCGCTCGGGAGCGCGTTCGTGTGCGAGCTCGTCCTCGTGCCCGCGCTGCTCGAGGTGTTCGGGCCTCGGACCGATCAGGCGAGCGCGCGCTGAGCCGCCGCGGCGGGGGCGGGCTTGGTGCGCTCGAGGTGCAGCCGGAAGCGGTGCATCACGTAGAGATGCGCGAGCGACTGGGTCGCGTTGTAGATCCACCACGGCAGCGTCGGGCGGAACTCGTGCACCGCGGCGATCAGGGTGCGCGGGTCGAGCACCCGGCGGAACTCGAAGCGGCCGCGGTGCGACGCGTCGATCCGCGCGAGGAGCCCGCCGGTCACGTAGAAGAGCGCGCGGTCGGAGCCGCTGCGGTGGGGCGCGTAGGTGAGCTGCAGCAGCTCGATCTTCGGCAGGGCCCAGCCGAGCGAGATGCGCATCCCGTCGACGTCGGCGAACAGCAGCGAGCCCGCCTCGCCGGGGAGCCAGCGGATGTACTCGCGCGCGGCCCACGCCGCGTCGCGGCCCTCGGGCAACGTGAGGCGCTGGACGGAACGGACGGTGGACGCCGCGCGGTGGGGCGCGCGCTCGCGCCGGCGCTGGGCGACGCGCGGCGCCTCGAGCGGCCGGCCGTCCGCGTCGATCGAGTGGCTCACCGCGTCCTCGAAGCCGACCGCGTCCGGGAGCAGCCAGCGCTGGAGCGGGTTGTCGTCGACCGTCATCGGGTGCTCGAGGCTCTCGACGAGCGGCCCGACGAGCGCGTGGGGCACGCCGGTCACGAGCGAGACCCAGAGGGTCGACAGGCGCGGGCTGAAGAGCGGCACCCCGAGCATGCGCCGGCGCCGGCCGAGCACCTTGGCGGTCCGCGCCATCATCTCGCGGTAGCTCATCACGTCCGGCCCGCCGATGTCGTAGGTCTGCCCGTAGTGCGCGGGGTCGCCGAGCACACGGAGGAACGCGCGCACCACGTCCTCGAGCGCGATCGGCTGGGTCGGCGACGCGGTCCACTTCGGGGTGACCATCACCGGGAGGCGCCGCACGAGCGACAAGAGGATGTGCAGAGACGAGCCGCCGGGGCCGACGACCATGCCGGCCCGCAGCGCGGTCACCGGTACGCCATGGGCGCCGAGCGCGCGCTCGACCTCGCGGCGACTCTCGAGGTGGCGCGACAGGTGCTCTCCCGGCGGGAGCAGGCCGCCGAGGTAGACGATCTGCTTGACGCCCTGGCGCGCGGCGGCGCGGCCGAAGTTGTCGGCGAGGACGAGGTCGAGGTCGTCGAAGGACGCCTGCGTGAGGCGCGCCGACGGGAGCATCGAGTGGACGAGGTAGATCGCGTAGTCGCAGCCCTCGAGCGCGCGCTCGACCTCGAGGAGCGAGTAGAGGTCGCAGGTGCGCCACTCGTGCGCGCCGCCGTCCCGCGGGCTGCGGCTCAGGCCGATCACGCGGTGGCTCGAGGACAGCGCGCTCACCAGCGCGCCGCCCACGAACCCGGTCGCCCCCGCGATCGCCACCGTCGGCGTGGTCACCCGCGATCTTTAGGGCCCGTCCGCGCGCGCGTCACCCGGGGCAGACGGCCACGCGGTTCTTGCCGCTGCGCTTCGCCTCGTAGAGCGCGCGGTCGGCGCACTGGAAGAGGTGCTCCGGCTCGCCGCCGTGGGTCGGGAACGCGGCGACCCCGACCGAGATGCCAGGCTTGAGGGTGATCCCGTCCTTCACGAAGGCGCGCGTGTTGATCGCGGCGTGGATCGCGCGGCCCACCGCCTCGGCGCCGGCCACGTCCATCCCCGGGCAGGCGACCACGTACTCGTCGCCGCCGAAGCGCGCCGCGATCGAGCCCTCCGGGATCGTCTCGCCGATCGCCCGCCCCGACTCGGCGATCACGTAGGCCCCGAAGAGGTGGCCGTGGGTGTCGTTGATCGCCTTGAGGCCGTCGAGGTCCATCACCAGGAGGCCGAGCGGCACGTCGTCGTGCAGCGACTCGTCGAGCAGCGCGGCGAGCTCGCGGTCGAAGCGCCGCCGCTGGTAGAGGCCGGTCAGGTCGTCGATGTCGATCATCCGGCGGACCGCGTCGTCGTAGGCCGCGTCCGCGTGATCCTGGAGCTCGAAGCGGATGACGGTGTCGCCGACCTCGATCTTGTCGTTGGGCGAGAGCGCGCGCTCGCCCGTGACCAGCTCGCCGTTGATGGCGGTGCCGTTGGTGCTGCCGAGATCGATCAGCGCGTAGCCGTCGCCGCGGTCCTCGATGCGGCAGTGGCGCGAGGAGACCCGGGGGTCGCGGAGCACCAGGCCCGCGCCGGGGACGCGGCCGATGAGGAAGCTCGAAGAGCTGACGCGGGCGCGCTCGCCGACGTCGTCGCCCATCACCACCACGAGCATCGGCCGGCGCTTGCGCTGCTCGGCCGCGGCGAGGGCCCGCGCGCGCAGCGAGTCGCCGTCGTCGACCTGCAGCGTGCGCGCGAGCTCGCGCTCCGGCGAGCCCCGATCGTGTCGTCTCCGCGCCACCGGGGGCCAGGATAGCAGGCGAACGTCGGGGGCTGGCGCCCGGGGGTGGCCGTCCCTAGGCTCCGCCCCGATGAGCGTGCTTCCCCACCTCCCGGGGGCCGCGGGCGCCTCCATGCCCGGGGACCTCCCCGCCTGGCGCGCGGCCCTCGACGCGGCGATCCAGGGGCTGATCCGTCCTCGAGACCGGCTGCGCACCGACGGCGCCCCGATCCCGGTCGACGCGCGCTCGCCCCACGCGGTGGTGATCGGCGCCGGGCTCGGCGGCCTCGCGGCCGCGATCCGGCTCGGGGCGCGCGGCTACCGGGTCACCGTGATCG
>JAUHXR010000334.1 GCA_030426845.1 Polyangia bacterium
TCTCCAACGCCTTCGCGTCCGCCGCGCTGATGTGCACCTACCACGACGCGCTCGACCTCTACGGGGACGACGCGCTCGACTTCACCGCCTGCGGCACCTCGATCGCGGCCGCGGTCGCGACCGGCCTGTTCCGCATCATGAGCGACTACGAGTGGGTGACCGACGTGCTGACCGGCGCGGTGGTGGGGAGCCTCAGCGGGATCCTCATCCCGTGGATCCTCCACTTCCAGGGCGGCGCCCGGCCGCCGCTGTCGGGCGGGGACGCGCCCACCATGACCTTCTACCCGCTGATGGGCGACGGCGTCCTCGGCGTGGGCGCGATCGGCGTCCTCTGACGCGCGCGCCGACCGACACGAGCCAGCAGACGCCAGAGATAGCAAAGGAACCTGACGAGCATGTGGGCCTGGACGATCGACGGCGGCTTCGGCCTCGAGCACCTCACGCGCACCGAGCGCGAAGCCCCGCGACCCGGGCCGACCGAGGCGGTGGTGCGGATGCGCGCCTTCAGCCTCAACTACCGCGACCTGATGGTCGTCGAGGGCCGCTACAACCCGCGGCAGCCGCTGCCGCTCGTGCCGCTCTCCGACGGGGTCGGGGTCGTCGAGGCGGTCGGCGATCGGGTGCGCGGGCTCGCGGTCGGCGATCGGGTGGTCGCCGCCTTCGCGCAGCGCTGGCCCGACGGAGAGGTGAGCCGCGACGCGCTCGCGAGCTCGCTCGGCAGCCCGGGGGACGGCGTCGCGCAGGAGCTCTGCGCGTTCGACGCGCGCGGCCTCGTGAAGGTGCCCGACTACCTGAGCGACCGCGAGGCCGCGTGCCTCCCCTGCGCGGGGGTCACCGCGTGGAGCGCGCTGTTCGAGCTCGGCCGCCTCGCGCCCGGGCAGACGGTGCTCGTCCAGGGGACGGGCGGCGTCTCGACCTTCGCGCTCCAGCTCGCGACGATGGCCGGCGCGCGGGTGATCGTGACCTCGAGCTCCGAGGAGAAGCTCGAGCGGGCGCGCGGCCTGGGCGCCTGGCGGACGATCCGCTACGACGAGGACCCGGCGTGGGGCAAGACCGCGCGCGCGATGACCGGCGGCGGGGTCGACCACGTCGTGGAGGTCGGCGGCGCGGGCACGATCGCGCAGTCGCTCGCGGCGGTGCGGCCGGGCGGGACGATCAGCGTCATCGGCGTGCTCGACGGAGTGGGCGGCGAGCTGCCGCTGGTGCGCGTCCTGATGAGCCAGGTGAAGATGCAAGGCGTCTTCGTCGGCTCAGTCGGCGGGCTGACGCGGATGCTCGCCGCGCTGGAGGCGCACGCGCTGCGGCCCGCGCTCGACGACTCGCGGCTCGGCATCGACGCGCTGCCCGACGCGCTGACCCGGATGCGCGCGGGCGCCCACTTCGGCAAGATCACGCTCGGGGAGTGACACCATGGTGTGGGTCGTCATCGGTCGGAGGACCAAGACGGAGCGCGTGCCCGGCGGGCTCGCGGTCGAGCGCGACTGCCCGTCGTGCGGGGAGCACGCGACGTTCTACGAGCGCCGCGCGGTGCGGACGCTGCGCCTCTACTTCCTCGACGTCTTCGACTACGACCGCCAGCGGGTGATGGCCTGCGGCGCGTGCGGGACGCTCTACGCGACCGAGGAGCACGGCCCTCCGTCGTCGGAGGACGCGGCCGGCTGGAAGGACGCCCTCGAGCGCGCGGGCGAGTCGGTCGGCGGCGCGGCCAAGCGCGCGACCGACGCCCTCGGGCCGGCGTGGCAGAGCGCGGCGGAGAACGCGCGCGGAGCGCTCGGCGACGCGGGCGAAAACCTCGGCCCGATGGCGCGCCGGGCGTCGGCCAACGTGCGCGAGCTCTTCGGCGAGGCCAGCGAATCGCTCGGGCCGCTCGCGAAGAAGGCGTCCGAGGGGATCGGCGCGGCGTTCGGCTCGCTCTCGGACGAGCTGCGTCGCCTCGGCGGCGACCCGGACGACGAAGAGGATCGCGACGCGCGCGACGACGACGCCTCCGAGTCCGCGCGCGAGACCGACCCCGAGAAGGCCGAGCTCCTGCGCCGCTTCGAGGCGCTCGAGCGCAAGCTGGCCGGCGAGGGCCCCGAGCGAGACGACGCGCAGGGCGAGGACTGACAGACCCGACGCGGGGCTCGCGCGTCCGAAGAGCCATGCGTCACCTCGTCCTCGTGATCCCCTTCGCGCTCGTCTGCGCCGCGAGCCTCGCGACCGCCCAGCCCCCGGCGACGGCCCAGGCTCACCCGACCACCTTCCCGAGCCGCACCGTCTACCAGCGCTGTCAGGAGACGTGGGCCCACGCCTGCAACATCCCCGACGGGCGCGGCGGCCACTACGGGACCGCACAGCGTCAGGAGGTCTGCTCGCGCTTGGTGTTCGCGCCGGACGGCACCTTCGCCATCGACACCTTCGGGATCCCCGAGCCCGCCGGGCGCTACCGCATCCTCGACGGCTCGCGGCTGCGGCTGGACTTTCTGACCGCCGAGGGCGCCGTCCGGTCGAGCGAGACGCTCCCCCTCAGCGCCGACCGGCGGACGCTGGGCGGGATGATCCTCCTCCCCACCCGCGACTGATCACCCGCGCAGGACTCTTCGCGGCCCGTCGCTTGACGAGGGCCCTTTGCCGTGCGGAATTGGGCACGTCCTGCGGCCCCCCGACGGCCGCGGGTCGACGTGATGAGCCGAGCCGTTGCCGATCTGGACCTGCCGGTGGGCGCCTACCCGTCCCCGCGCCCCGCGGTCGCCGCCCCCTCCGACGCCGCGCCCGCCAAGGCGAAGCGCTGGCTCGGCCTCGACCTGTTCCGCTTCGGCGCGGTGCTCCTCATGGTCCAGGGCCACGTCTTCAGCACGCTGCTGGACGAAGCCACCAAGGGCCAGAGCTGGTACCCACACCACAGCTTCGTCCACGGCTACACCGCGCCGATGTTCCTGTTCGGGGCCGGGCTCGCGTTCGGCTACACGACCTTCCGCAAGTGGGACGAGCACGCGGCCTGGGGCCCCGCCGCGTGGAAGCGCTATCGGCGCTACGGCTGGCTCCTCGTCCTCGGCTACGGCCTGCACCTGCCGACGCTGTCGATCACCCGGCTGCTCGCGATCGACGACCCGGCGCGGATCGCCCGCCTGCTGCAAGTCGACGTGCTCCAGCACATCGGCGTGAGCCTCGCGATCGTCCAGCTCCTCGTCTTCCTGGTCAAGCGCAAGCGCGTCTTCATCGCGATCGTCGGCGCGCTCGCCGCGACCTCGATCTTCGCCGCCCCGTGGATCTGGGGCGTCGACCTGAGCGCCACCTCGATGCCGGTCGGCCTCGCGGCCTACGTGAACTCGAGCACCGGCTCGATCTTCCCGCTCGTGCCGTGGTCCGGCTTCACCTACCTCGGCATCCTCGTCGCCGCGGTGGTGGGCGTGTCCGGCTCGGCCCGGACGATCAGCGAGCGCGTCGCCTGGCCCCTCCTCGTCCTCTCGCTCGTGTGCATGATCGCGCCCATCGCGATCGACCGCCTCGGCCCGCTCCCGTGGCCGCCGCACAACTTCTGGAAGACGAACCCGCTGTTCTTCTTCTGGCGGCTCGGCAACATCATGTTCGTGCTCGCGGTGCTCTGCTTCGTCGAGCGCTGGCTGAGCGACCGCGGCTGGCTCGACGAGGAGCCGACCGGGCGCCTCGGCCGCTTCGCGCAGCGGATCCTGCCGTGGGTGAAGATCGTGGGCGCCGAGAGCCTCGTGATCTACGTCGCGCACCTGCTGGTGCTGCACGGCTCGGTGATCGCGCCCGGCATCAAGCACTCGGGCTTCATCTCGGCCCACTCCCACGGCCTGCTCGTCGCGAGCCTCGTCTCGCTCGCGTTCCTCGCCGCGATGGTCCTGCTGGGCAAGCTGTGGTTCGAGCTGCGCAAGACCGCGACGGGCTTCCGCGCGGTTCAATGGGGCTTGATCGGTCTGGTCGCCCTCTTCGCGCTGCTCGGGCGCTAGAGCGCCAATCGGTTTGAAACCGCCGCAAATCACGGGCGGGACAGCCGTCCGGCGCGGCCAGCCGCTCCTCGACGATGCCTGAGCGTCCCTCGTCGACTCGAGCGGCTCGGGCTCAGTCTCGCGTCTCCACGAGCGGGATCTCGAGGCTGTCCTCCGAGTCCATCGCCTCGAGCCGCTGCGCGCTCGTCGCTCGCTTCAGCGGCGCGAGCTTGCGCGGCGGCAGGTCCCGCGGGGGCAGCCCGAGCCGCTCGCGCGCGGTGGCCACGCTCTGGCCGAGGGGCTCCGCGTCGGTCGGCTCGGCGACCCGGCGCAGCACCCGCGCGAGGGCCCGCGCCATCTGCTGGGCGGAGCCGAAGCGCCGCCCCGGGTCGCGCTCGAGCGCGCGGTGCACGGCGCGGACGAGGTCGCTGGGGAGGTCGGGGCGCGTCTCGCTGAGGTCGGGCACGTCGCACTGCATCACGAGCTTGAGGCTCTCGAGGTCGTTGTCGCCCTTGAACAACCGCCGGCCCGCGAGGACTTCCCAGAGCACGATGCCGACCATGAAGAGGTCGGACTGCGCGGTCGGCTCTGCGCCGTGCTCGGCCACCTCCGGGGCCACGTAGGCGACCTTGCCCTTCACCATCTCGGGCCGGGTGACCTTCGCGCGGTCCATCGCCCGGGCGAGCCCGAAGTCGGCGAGCTTCACGATGCCGTTGAGCCCGATCAGCACGTTGCCCGGCGTCACGTCGCGGTGGAACGCGGGCGCCGCCTGGCCAAAGGGGTCGGTCCGGGTGTGAGCCGCGTGGAGCCCCCGCAGCGCCTCGATGCCGATCGCGGCCGTGAGGTGCCAGGGCGCGTGCCACCCCGCGTCGCGGTAGGAGCTCGACCAGCGGCGCAGGTCCACCCCCTCGACCCACTCCATCACCAGGAAGTGGCTCCCCCACTCGTCGATCCCGAAGTCGTGGAGCTGCACCACGTTCGGGTGGTCGAGGGTCGCCCCGACGCGCGCCTCCTCGACGAACATCTGGACGAACTCCTGGTTGTGCGAGAGCGACGCCTTGATGCGTTTGACCGCTACCGCGCGGACAAAGCCGTGGGCCCCGCGGGTGATCGCCCGCCATACGACCGCCATGCCGCCCTCCCCCGAGGGCTCCACGAGCTGGTAGCGAGAGGCCAGGACCCTCCCCGGGGCGTCTTGCACGGCGCGAGCATACCACTGGATTCACCCCCCTCGGCGTGGCAGACCCCGCCCCGAAGTGACCCAAGCCCGAACCGATCTGAGGAACGTCGCGATCATCGCGCACGTCGACCACGGCAAGACCACCCTCGTGGACGCGATGCTCCGGCAGACCGGCGTCTTCCACGAAAAGGCGCAGCTCACCGATCGCGTGATGGACACGGACGATCTCGAGCGCGAGCGCGGCATCACGATCTTCGCCAAGCAGGCGTCGGTCCAGGTGGGCGACGTCCGGGTCAACATCATCGACACGCCCGGCCACGCCGACTTCGGCGGCGAGGTGGAGCGCACCCTGCGCATGGCCGACGGCGCGGTCCTGCTGGTGGACGCGGCCGAGGGCCCGCTGCCGCAGACCCGCTTCGTGCTCGGCAAGGCGATCGAGCTCGGCCTGGTGATCGTGGTGGTGATCAACAAGATCGACCGCGCCGACGCCCGGCCCGGCGAGGTGCTCGACGAGGTGTTCGACCTGTTCTGCGAGCTCGAGGCGTCCGACGCCCAGGCGGACTTCCCGACCCTCTACGCGATCGGCAAGGAGGGCATCGCGCGCCACTCGCTCGAGGACACCAACGAGGACCTGGCGCCGCTCTTCGAGACGCTGATCGGCAAGGTCCCGCCGCCCAAGGCCGAGATCGAGGGCCCGCTGTCGATGCTCGTGCACGACGTGCAGCACGACGAGTACGTCGGCCGCCTCGCGATCGGCCGCATCGAGCGCGGCTCGCTCACGCGCACCGCCAACGTGCTCTGCATCGGCGCCGAGGCCCAGACCCGCGCCAAGGTCGCGCGCATCTACGGCTTCGAGGGCCTCGAGCGGGTCGAGCGGCAGGAGGTCGCGGCCGGCGACATCTGCGCGATCGCGGGCGTCGAGGACGTCCAGATCGGCGACACCCTCTGCGACCCCGCGCACCCCGAGGCGCTCCCCCGCATCGAGGTCGAGGAGCCCACGGTCAAGGTCTCGATCCACGTGAGCACCTCGCCGATGGCCGGGCTCAGCGGCAAGTGGGTCACCTCGCGTCACATCCGCGAGCGCCTCGAGAAGGAGGCCAACCGCAACCTCGCGATGCGCTTCGAGCCGACCGACGAGCCGGACCGCTTCGTCGTCTACGGGCGTGGCGAGCTCATGATCGCGGTGCTCCTCGAGAACATGCGGCGCGAAGGCTACGAGGTCTCCGTCGGGATGCCCGAGGTGGTCACCCGCGAGATCGACGGCCAGCTCTGCGAGCCGGTCGAGCTCGCGGTCATCGACGTCCCCGAGGAGCACGTCGGCGCGATCACCACGACGCTCGGCGCCCGGCGCGGGCAGATGACCAAGCTCACCAACCTCGGCTTCGGCCGGGCGCGCATCGAGTTCCGCGTCCCGTCGCGCGGCCTGATGGGCTTCCGCACCCACTTCCTCACCCTCACGCGGGGCACCGGCCTCCTGAACACGCTGTTCGACGGCTGGGAGCCCTACGCGGGCCCGATGCTCCGCCGCAAGAACGGCGCGATCGTGGCCGACCGCAAGGGCACCGCGACGCCCTACGCGCTGTTCAACCTGCAGCCGCGCGGCGTGCTCTTCATCGAGGCGGGCACCGCGGTCTACGAGGGCATGATTATCGGCGAGCACAGCCGCGAGAACGACCTCGACGTGAACGTCACGCGCGAGAAGAAGCTCACGAACGTCCGCGCCGCGGGCCGCGACGAGAACGTGATCCTCAGCACCCCGCGCGAGGTCACGATCGAGAGCGCGCTCGAGTGGATCGACGGCGACGAGCTCCTCGAGGTCACGCCGACCGCGCTCCGGCTCCGCAAGAAGATGCTCGAGTGCAACCGCCGCCCCCGCCGCGACGGCCCGAAGAAGGCCAAGGGCGAGGGGTGAGTCGACGGCTCACGCGAGAGGAGGGCCGATGCAGCCGAACCGGATGACGATCTCGCTCGTCCTCCTGCTGGGGCTGGCCGCGGCCTGCTCCGGCGAGGCCTCCGAGCAGCCCGTGCCCCTGACCCTCGCCCAGGGTCCGCTCGGGAGCGCCGGTGAGATCTCGCGCGGGATGCTCCAGCTCAACGGAGACGACGCGATCACCGGTCGCTTCGAGGCCGAGCTGCGCCCGCTCTCTGCGACGCGCGACGGCTGGACCCCGGCGCACGACGGCCTGCGCCTCGACGTGACCCTGGAGGACGTGGCGATCCAGGTCGGGGGTCAACGGCTCCCGGCGGTCGCGGTCACCCAGACCCGCTTCGCCCCTGGCCAGTCCTCGCCGATCGAGTGGATCGTCGCCACGCACGACGCGAGCGCGCGCGAAGCGCTGAGCGCCCACTGCGGTGAGGACGTCCGGCTGGAGGCGACCGCCACGGTTCGCGCGACCATCGCCGAGACCGATCCCGCGCTGTGGAGCTTCCCGACTCCGACGCTCACCATCACGCGCGTGCGCGAGGACACGCGCATCGCCTGCGACGACGAGCCCGGGCGCCCGATGCGCGTGCCGGCGGACCTGCTCGACCAGCTCCCCGACGACCTCGTCGTCGGCGGATGACCGCGCGCGGCGGCCGAAACGCACGCAGGCGTTGAGCCCGCGGCCGATCGGAGGTAAGCCCGTCCCCCATGGGGATGAAGCACAAGATCCACCACGGCCTCGAGCTGCCGCTGGCGAAGAAGGCCATCGACAAGGCGATGGAGGCCTACTCGGCCCGGTTCTCCGAGTTCAACCCGACCTACAGCTGGGTCTCGGAGAACAAGGGCCGGCTCGCGTTCAAGGCCAAGGGCGTGAAGGTCGAGGGCGAGATCGAGATCTCGGGTCCCGAGATCTACGTCGACCTCGAGGTCCCGTTCATCCTCCGGATCTTCAAGGGCAAGGCGATGGAGATCATCGACGAGGAGGTCAAGGGCTGGGTCGCCAAGGCGAAGGCCGGCGAGCTCGATTGAGCTCGTCCCTGGCCGCCGCGCTCGCGCCGACGCTGAGCGCGCAGCCCCCCTGGCCCGACGAAGGCGCCGCCGGCTGGGCGGCGCGCGCCCGCGGTGCGCTCGCCGAGGCCCCGGATCCGTTCGCCGCCGCGGCGTCCCTCGGGGCGCGCGCCGACCGCGTGGCCTACGCCTTCGCCGGCGGCTACCAGGCCGCGCTCTGGGCGCTCGTCCCCGGGCGTGACCGCGCGCGCCTCGCCGCGCTCTGCGTGACGGAAGCCGGCGGCGGGCACCCGCGCGCGATCGAGGCCCGCGCCGACGCCGGGCGGCTCACCGGCGAGAAGACCTACGTGACCCTCGGCGCGCTCGCCGAGGACCTCTACGTGCTCGCGCGCGAGGGTGAGTCCGACGGCCGCCCGCGGCTCGGCCTCTACGTAGTCGATCCGACGGCGGACGGCGTCGTGGTCGCGCCGGGCCCGAGCGCGCCCTTCGTCCCCGAGATCGACCACGCCACCCTGCGCCTCGACGGCGCCCGCGGGTCGCGCCTCGAGGGCGACGGCTGGAGCGACTACGCGCGCCCGTTCCGCACGGTCGAGGACGTCCACGTGCACGGCGCCTTGCTCGCCCACCTCCTGGCGCTCGGCGCACGCGAGGGATGGGAGCGCCCCGCGCGCGAGCGAGGCCTCGCGCTCCTCGCGGCGCTCGCCTCGCTCGCCGCGGCGGACCCCGCGGCGCCGACCACCCACCTGGCGCTCGCGGGAGCGCTGGATGCGACCCGCGGCCTCGTCGAGACGCTCGAACGGTGCCCGTGGCCGGACGAAGCGCGCGCGCGCTGGGACCGCGACCGTCGGATCCTGGAGGTCGCGGCCTCGGCCCGCGGTGCCCGCGTCGAGGCGGCGTGGACCCGCGAGGCGAAGGCGCCGTAGCGGGCAGGAGGCCCCGCCTCTCGTGCACGAGCGCGTCCTCGTACGGCCTGGTGCATGTGCACGCACACTTGCTTGTTCACGTACGCATGTGGCCGCTAGACCGGTGACGTCGGACCCGGACGTCGGACCCGGGCGCGGACCGCAGGCGTCAGGCGGGTCGGGCACGTGAACGTGCAAGGTTACGTGCACGAGGACGTGCACGTGCACGGGCACGAGTGAGCTGCGGCGTCCTACGAGGGGGGCCCCGCCGGGACCGCCTCGGCGGCCCCGGCGGAGTCGTCATCCTCTCTGACGGACCTTGATGCGCCGCCAGGTCATCGCGCCGACCCGGTCGAGGATGGCGTCGATCGTCTGGACATCGGCGGCGTCGAGGTAGCCGTAGATGCGCGCGACCTCGAGGTGGACCCGCGTCTCGCGGAGCGATCCATAGGCCGTCTCGAGTCGGCTGCGCGAGTTGCCCGGGCAGGGTGTCTCCGCCTCGGCGAGGTTGGCGGCGACCGATTGCGCGGCGCGATCGAGTTGGGAAGAGAGGTTGCGGCTCTTGCCGCGGATGGTCCTCCCGGCGGCGGCGAGCCGGGGAAGGATCTCCATGTAGAGCGAGAGCGCGGTGGAGTGGAAGGGTTGGGTCATGCCGTCCCCCCGCGCCTTCGTCCTCCGCGCGCAAGCCGCAGTTTGCTTGCGCGCGGAGGACGAAG
>JAUHXR010000335.1 GCA_030426845.1 Polyangia bacterium
CAGAACGACTGCGCGAGCAGCCAGCCGAGGTTGCCCTCGCAGCGGAGGCTGAGGTCGCAGACCGCCGCGCTCGCGATGGCGCGGAAGCTGTCGAGGTCGACGGCCGCGTCCGGATCGATCGCGGTCGCCGCGTCGCACGCCAGCGGCGCGGAGAGGTCGACGCGGGTCCGCGCGTCCGGGCACATGAGCTCGGGCGGGGTGGGCTCGGGGGCGACGCAGGCGGAGAGCGCCCCGACCGACAGTGCCCCGACCGACAGAGCGACGGCGGCGAGGCGGAGAGCGGGGGAGCGAAGCGAAGTCATGCCCGCGTCCACCGCAAGTCGCGTACCGGCGTGCGTCCGCCGCGGAGCGGCCGTCGAGGGTGTGAGTCGGGGGCACACCACGGCCTCGGGTCTGCCGTCGATGTCGCGGCGCGGGCGTCACGGCGACCGGCGGGGGAGGTCGACCCCACGGGGTCGTCTCCGAGGCGTCGCCGGGGCGAGCGGCGGGGCGCGGTCGGCGGTCGGCACGCCTTTCGCTCTTTGGGTCCTCATGTCCCGACTCCCCCTCGCGCTCGCTCTCCCCCTCGCGCTCTCCCTCTCCCTCGCCGCGTGCAACGGCGGCGAGGCCACCTCCGACGCCGGCCCGGGCTCCGCGCCTCCGCCAGCCGCCTCCGACGCCGGGCCTGGCGCGGCCCCGCCGAGCTGTGGGCTCGCCTCCCAGCGGTGCTGCGACAGCGACCCGCCCTGCGACGTCGGGCTGACGTGCGACCTCGGCCTCTGCGTCGCGGCCGCGCCCGTGACCTGCGGCGCGCTCGACGCGGCGTGCTGCGACGCGAGCGATCCGGCGGGGCCCTGCGCGGACGGGCTGAGCTGCGAGGCGGGTGTCTGCGTGGCGAGCGCGCCCCCGTGCGGCGACCCCGGCGCGGAGTGTTGCGCGAGCGGACAGCCCTGCCAGGCGGGGCTCCGCTGCGAGTCGGGCGCCTGCGCGGGGACGCCGGTCTGTGGAGGCGACGCCATGGCCTGCTGCACCGTGGGGTCGCCGTGTCAGGACGGGCTCGCGTGCGACGACCGGTTCACCTGCGCGCCGGCTCCGAGCTGCGGCGCGATCGGAGGCGCGTGCTGTACCTCCGGCGACGCGTGCGACGCCGGGCTGAGCTGCTCCTCGGCCGGGGTCTGCGAGGCGCCGAGCGGGCCCTGCGGCACCGAGGGGATGGCCTGCTGCCCCGCCGGCGCGCCCTGCGCCGGGACGCTCTCGTGTCAGGGCGGGCTCTGCCGCAGCGGCGGGCCGAGCGGCGACATGTGCGGCGGCGCGTTCGAGGCGTGCTGCGCGGGCAGCGCGTGCGACGCCGGGCTGACCTGCATCGGCGGGTGGTGCGAGCCGAGCGGGCCGGGCGCGTGCGGTGGGACCGATCAGCCGTGCTGCGGCGGCGGGTGGTCGCCGTGCCACGCGGGCCTGGCGTGCGATTCCTCGGGGACGTGCCGCGGGTCGGGCAGCTCGGGACCGTGCGGGGCCCGCCACGAGATGTGCTGTGACTCGGGGACGCCCTGCCAGTCGGGCCTGAGCTGCGAGCTTGGCTACTGCCTCGACGGCTGGTGAACGACCCAAGGCGCGCGGACCGCGGGGGGTCCGCACGCCGATGCGGACGGTTCACCTCGCGCCCCTGTGGCTGGTCCTCGCGTTGATCACGCCGCGCCTCGCGCGCGCCGACCGCCCCGTCGCGGTGCTCATCGAGGAGTCGTCGTCCGCGCGGCGGGTGTTCCCGGTGCAGCGCACGCGTCAGGTGGAGCGCGCGGTCCGGCGCGCGCTCGGGCGCGACGTGATCGTGCGCCGGCGGCGGAGCCTGCGAGGCGAGGCCGCGGAGTGTCCTCCCGACGAGGAGGCGTGTCGCGCGGTGTTGCGGCGCGCGCTCCGCGCCGAGCGGGTGCTCGTGCTTCGGCTCGTGCACACCACGGTCGGCGCCGGCCGCGACAGCCGCGGCCGACACCGGATGGGCGTGCGCGGACGGCTCCTCGCCTGCTGGCTCAACGACTGCGTCGCGACCGAGAGCCTACCGCTCGGCGCGGACGACGACGCGTGGCTCGCGGCGCTCGACCGGCTGCTCGCGGCGGCGGCCCCCTCCGCGGTGGAGGGGGCGGCCCGCGATCAGACGATGCCCTGATCGAGCATCGCGTTGGCGACCTTGAGGAAGCCCGCGATGTTGGCGCCGCGCACGTAGTCGACGGAGTCGCCAGACTTGCCGTGCTCCACGCACTGCGCGTGGATGTCCTTCATGATGCGGTGGAGGCGCTGGTCGACCTCCTCGCGCGGCCAGCTCATGTGGTAGGCGTTCTGCGCCATCTCGAGGCCGCTCGTCGCGACCCCGCCCGCGTTGGACGCCTTGCCCGGCGCGTAGAGCACGCCCGCCGCCTGGAACACCTCGATGGCGCCGGGCGTGGTGGGCATGTTCGCGCCTTCGGCGACGCACGTCACGCCGTTGGCGACGAGCGCCTTGGCCTCGTCCGGGTCGACCTCGTTCTCGATCGCGCAGGGGAGCGCGACGTCGCAGGCGATGTCCCAGGGGCGCTGACCCTCGCGGTAAGACGCCTTGCTGTACTGCGAGACGTACTCCTTGATGCGGCCGCGGCGCTCGTTCTTGAGGGCCATGACCCAGTCGAGCTTCTCGCGGTCGATCCCGTCGGGGTCGTGGATCGATCCGGCCGAGTCGCTGAGGGACACGACGGTGCCGCCGAGCTCGAGGACCTTCTCCGCCGCGAACTGCGCGACGTTGCCCGAGCCGCTGATCGCGACCTTCTTGCCCTCGAAGCCCTCGCCGCGCCCGGCGAGCATCTCCTGCGCGAAGTAGACGCAGCCGTAGCCGGTGGCCTCCGGGCGGATCAGCGAGCCGCCCCAGCCGACGCCCTTGCCGGTGAGCACGCCGGTGAACTGGTTGGTGAGCTTCTTGTACTGCCCGAAGAGGAAGCCGATCTCGCGGCCGCCCACGCCGACGTCGCCGGCCGGAACGTCGGTTCGGTCGCCGATGTGGCGGTAGAGCTCGTTCATGAACGACTGGCAGAAGCGCATCACCTCGCCGTCGCTCTTGCCCTTGGGGTCGAAGTCCGAGCCGCCCTTGCCGCCGCCGAGCGGGAGGGTCGTCAGCGCGTTCTTGAAGACCTGCTCGAACGCGAGGAACTTCAGCACGCCGACGCGCACGCTCGGGTGGAAGCGCAGGCCGCCCTTGTACGGGCCGATGGAGCTCGACATCTCCACGCGGTAGCCGCGGTTGATCTGCACCTCGCCGCCGTCGTCGACCCACGGCACCCGGAACTGGATCAGACGCTCTGGCTCCACCATGCGCTCGAGGATCTTCGCGCTCCGGTAGGCCGGCGTGCTCTCGATGATCGGCATCACCGACTCCACCACCTCCTGGACGGCCTGGTGGAACTCGGGCTCGTTCGGGTTCTTGGCGACGACGCGGGCTACGAAGGATTCGACGCTGCTCGACACGGAGGCCTCCTGCGGTTCGGGGTGTTCGCCCCTTACCAGATGGCGCCGCGCGCGCATAACCGCGCTGTGCGTCTCCGCGATGCCGCGCCGCCTCAACCGCGCGCTGTCCGCGTCAGGCGAGCAGCTCGCCCAGCGGGCCGAACGCGCGGCGGAGGGTGCCCTCCTCGCCGCCGAAGTCGTCGAGGTCGGTCCCCGCCGCGTAGCCGAGGGTGTTCCAGAGGTTGGAGACCTGCCGGTGCCCGCCCGAGCCGAGGCCCGGGTAGATCAGCGTGCGGCCGCCGGGCTGGAGCACCGCGCCGCCGCCGATCAGCAGGACGGGGAACTCGCTCGCGGTGGAGTGGTGCTGCTCACCGTTGTCGCCGATGAACACGACGATCGTGTGGTCGAGCATGCTGCCCTCGCCGCCCGGCTCGGGCTCGTCCGCGAGGCGGCGCGCGACCCGGGCGATCTCGCGGATCTGCAGGCGCGTGATGTCGAGGATGTTCTGGCGCAGCGTCGGGTTGCCGGCCGAGCCGTGGTGCATGTCGTGGCGGCCGACCGCGCTCACGCTCGAGTAGGTCAGCGGCCAGGAGCCGCCCGCCCCCGAGCCGACCACCGCGACGTTGGTGAGCCCGTCGATGAGCGCGCTCGTCGCGAGGTCGAGGGTGGCGCCGAGGCGCGGGATCGGCGCGAGCCCCGCCTCCGGGACCGGCCGCGGGCTGAGCGCGAGCGCCTCGAGCCGGGTCTGGGTCAGGCGCAGCTCGTCGATCGACGCGCCGTAGAGCTCGAGCTTGCGCGCTGCGCTCACGTCGAGGCGGTCGTCGACGATCGCCTCCTGCACCTCGTCGCGGAGGAACGCGAGCAAGTGACGTTGCTGGTTGTAGGCAATCTGCGCGTCGCCGGTGGAGAACGCCCCGTAGAGGACGCCGTGGGCGGCCACCGGGTCGTTGATCATCGGGAGCGAGAGGCCGGGCGCGCCGGCGCAGGCGCCGAAGGTGAGCGCGCCGCCGCCGACGTTGAGGCGCACCGCGTCGAACGGGGTCTCTCCGCGGACCGTCGCCTGGCTCGCGAGCCAGGCGTCGATCGTCTGCCCGCCCGCGCGGCCGCTGAGCGTACGGGTGGAGCTCAGCGCGCCATGGAACGCGGTGTGGCCGCCGCCGACCACCCGCGAAGACAAGCCGAAGATCGCGGTCGCCCGGTCGGCGACCCCGTGCTCCTCGAGCCCGGCGAGCGCCGGCGCCATCGCGAGGTCGCCGTCGTCGATCGACAGCGGCGCGTCGTGACGGTACGAGCGGTACCACCACCGCGACTCGCCGATCGGCGAGCTCGCGGCGCCTGCGTCGAGGGCGGCCCGCGCCGAGGGCGCGAGGAGGCAGCGCGGCTCGTAGCAGTTGCCCTCGAGCACGATCAGGAAGCGGCAGGCGCGGCCGCCCGCGGCCCGGGCGGGGCGGAACGGGGACAGGGACGCGAGCGCGGCGCCGGCCGCGACCCCGCCGAGGAACCGTCGTCGGCTGATGCGGCTCATGGTCACTGCCCTCCCTCGTGGCGGTACTCGAAGGTCTCGCTCGAGATCAGCGCCTCGAGCATCGACAGGAACGAGCCGGTGCGGTTCAGGGCGTCCTCCATCTCGGCGAGCGTGCAGCCGTCGGCCATCACCTCGTCGCGGCCCATGAAGTAGCGGAACGCGTGGCGGACGAAGCCGCGCCGCGCGTAGGGCGACGTCGCGATCGCCTGGACGAGCTCCATCGGGCTCGCGTAGGCGCGGTTGAGGTCGGGATCCGGGAGGTTGTCGATCACCGTGGTCCCGTCCGGCGCGCCCGAGTGGTCCCACTCCCGCTCGAAGCCGGCGTGGTTGTAGAGCTCGAAGGCGTAGCCGAGCGAGTTCATGTACTGGTGGCAGCCGTAGCAGCTCTGCGCGTTCTCCGTGGCCGGGTCCTCGGTCGCCTGCACGACCCGCTGACGCGCGGAGAGGAGCGGCGAGCCGTCGGTGGGCTGCGGCGGCAGCATCGCGACGAGGCCCTGCACGTCGCTCAGGTCGCCGAAGCTCTGGCAGAAGAGGTGGGTGCGGATCCACGCGCCGCGCTCGACGAGGCTCGCGTCGTCCTCGAAGTTGCCGCCGTGGGCCGCGAGCCACGCGGGGTGGGTCAAGACGCCCATGCGGCGCGCCGGGTCCATGCTCACCCAGCGGTCCTCGCGCAGCACGCCGACGTTCTCGGTGATCCCGAAGACAGCCTGCTTCCAGTAGTGCTTCCGGCGCGTCGAGCCCGTGCAGTACATCGTGTGGGTGCAGGTCTGCCCGCTCCCACAGTCGGCGTCGGTGGTGCACGGCGTGGTGCTGCCGGCCCCGAGGTTCGAGGGCAGGTGCCACTCGGTGGTGGTCATCAGCGTCTCGAAGACGTCGCCCCCGCCCGCGTCGGTCTCGATCACGACCCGCGCGATCAGGTCGTCGAGCTGATTGACGAGCGTTCCTTCGCTGCCGTTCTCGCTCGAGCGCAGCTCGCTGAAGCTCGGGCCGATGTCCTGGTCCTCGAAGCTGCTCGTGGCGGCCGGGTCCTGCTTGAAGACGACGTTGGCGTCGCCGTAGTCGAGCCACTCGCGGAAGAACCCGAGGAGGTTGCTGTTCAGCCAGTACTCGCCTCGCGCCGGGTTGTCGTTGCCGCGCGTGGAGAGGTCAGGCCGCCGCTCGGCGACCACGCCGCCCGCGTAGTGGCGCAGGAGCGCGACCCGGACGGCGGGGTCCCCGATCGAGCCATCGGCCGCGGCGGCCGCGACCCGGTTGAGGCGACCGCCGGCGAGGTTGTCCGCGTCGGGGTCCTCGGGCGAGATCGTGCCGCTCGGGTCGTTGGGGATCGGCAGCCCGGGCGGATTCGCGCTGATGACGTGGCCGAGCGCGAGCGCGAGCTCGTCGTCGGTGAGCCGGCGCCGGCCGTCGGGGGACTCGCCGAGCTCGGGCCGGAACAGCGCCCCGGGCGAGAGCCGCGCGGCCTGCGCGACGAGGTCGAGGGTCTGCCGGCGGGTGATCGACTCGGTCGCCTCGCGCGCCATCGCGTCGGTGAGGAAGGCGCGGAGCCGCGCGTGCTCCTCCGGCGTCGGGCCGCGGAAGAGCGCGCCCCGGCGGAGCAGCGTCTCGACGTAGGTGTCGATGCAGTCGTCGCTGGGGTCCGCGTTGTTGGCCATGCAGCCCACGACGCCCACGCCATACATGCGTCGCGCGCCCGCGCCCTGCGGGTCGGCGACCGCCCACTCGATCGTCGCGCGCGGGAACTGCGGCAGGAGCAGGCCGACGGTCGGCGCGTCGATCGTGATGTCGTTCGCGTAGGTGCTGTACCGGGTGCCCTCGGGCGGCGCGAGCGGGTTGGTCGACGCCTTGCCGATCGCGACCGCGTTGAACTCGGCGGCGTCGATCCGGCGGAGCCGAGTCGGCGAGCTGCGCGGCGCGGTCGGGTCCGCGCACGTGAACAGGGCGTCGGGGTCGAGCGCGTTCGGGTCGTAGGGGATCGACGGCGGGGCGAGCTCGTCGCAGGCGGTGGGCGCGCCCTCGACGATCCACGCCTCGATCTCGGCGAGCTGCTCGACCGGGCGATCGAGGCCGAGCGGCATCCCGGCGCCGCCGTCGTCGCCCTGGGTGTGGGCCATCTTCCGGAAGAGCCAGCTCGCCTCCGGATCGCCCGGCACGAGCAGCCGCTCGCCCGGCATGCCCTGGCTCTCGAGCCCCTCGAGCGCCGCCAGCCCGCCCCGCGTCAGGTCGGGGTAGGCGCGCGAGCCCTGGTGGCAGGTCGCGCAGCGCCGCTCGAAGAACGTGATCGCGGCGCCGGCGCTCCCGCAAGGGATCTCGTCGGGCGGCTCCATGGGGTCGGGCCCGGGCCCGGTCGGGCGGAGGGGCTCCTCGACCTCCCCCTGGCAGCCGAAGAGCAAGAGGGTCGCGCACACCCACGGACGAAGACGGCTCACCGCGACATGCTACCCGTGGCGTCGAGGCCCCCGCATTACCGTTCGTTCGCGGTCAGGGCACGTACCAGATCGGGGAGGTCCAGGCGCGCTCCTGGATGACGTGGGAGATCGCCGGATCGCAGCACGCGTAGAGCGGGTCGCCGGGCGAGGTCGCGCCGCAGTCCACCGCGAGCGCGTTGCACGCGTATCGGCTCCACCGACAGGTCGGGTCCTCGAGCACGCGCGCGTAGTAGAGCGCGGGGACGCCGGGATCGAAGTCGGGGTCCGTCCAGGTCTCGCACAGACCGTCGGCGCCGCTCGGCCCGGTGGGCGCGCAGGTCGCCTCGTCCACGCCCGCGCCGCCGTCCGGGTCGCCGGCCACCTCGTAGACGCGCTCGCGCGTCTCGCCGCCCTCGACCCAGGCCTTGACGATCTGCACGTGCGCGAGCGGCGCGCCCATCGGGTCGCGGAGCGCGCTCACGAAGAACGTCGGCGCCCCCGCGCCGGCCGGCAGCGCGCCGCCCATCGGGACGCCGCCGGCGTCGGCGATCGCGACCTGGTCCATCTGGGCGCACAGATCCGCGGGGTAGCCGCGGCCGCCGAAGAACCTCACCACGATCCGTGGGCCGCTCGTCGCGTAGGTCTCGCGCCGCCGCATCGCGTCGAAGAGCGCCTCGCGGCTGTTCTCCTCGGCCCAGATCACGGCGAGGCCTCCCGGGCTCGCGGTCCGCCCGCGCACCAGCGCGCCGGTCGGCACCTGGAGCTGCTCGGGCGGGTCGTCCTCGTTCTCGCCCGCGTGCCCCGGCCAGCCCTCCTCGCGCACCGCGCCAGGCGTCGAGACGTGAGTGTCGGTGCTCGCGATGACGCCGAGCTGGAACGGGTTGGCGCCGATCCGAGCCTGCTCGAGGAGCCCGCGCCGCAGCGTCCCGCGGAGGAAGTCGCCCGGTCCGACGCAGTCGCCGAGGAAGCCGATGCCGCCGCCGCCGCACGCGTCGACGCAGTCGGGTGGGTCGTCGGGCCGCCCCTCGCAGAGGCGCGGGTGGAACATCTCGAAGCCGCACCGCTCGTCCTCGCTCACCAGCGGGTCGGCGATCCCGGGCGGCAGGCACTCGCTCGATCCTTTGTGCTGGTAGATCTCGACGAGCGGCTCGAGGGCCGCGCGTCGCCGGGCCTGGGCCGCGTCGTAGGGCGCGCCGTCCTCGGCCGCGGGGACGAACATCTGGCCGCCGCCGAGGTTGCCGTTGTGCGGGATCGCGATCAGGTCGCACGGCGTGTCGGTGTCGAGGCAGGTCGCCTCGAGCCGATCCCAGAGCGCCTCCGCCGACGGCGCGTCGAGGTAGCTGGTCGGCACCGCCGAGACCGAGCGGCCGCGGAAGATCACGTTGCGGTGGAGGTTCGTGCCGCCCGCCGACCCGGTCCACTCGTAGCCGACGAAGGTCGTGAACGCGCACGCCGCGCTGCGGTCCTGGCTCGCCTCGGCGGCGTCCTGGATCTCGCGCCAGATCTCCGACGCCTTGCCCTCGCAGAGGCCCGGGAGGCCGCGGCAGACGCGGGCCTTCGGCGAGCCCGGCATGAACAGGAGGTTGGTGAGCTCGCCGTAGTCCGGCATCGCGCTGTCGCCCTCGCGGTAGCTCCGGCAGGTGCTCGAGTCGTAGCCCGGGGAGCTCGGGTCGGTGCAGATCGCGATCTCGCCGAAGAACTCCGCGTGATCGGTCACCGCCGCGAAGTCGAGCGGGCGGCCGAGCTGAAGGGTGCGCGTGGCGCGGCCGCTCGCGTCGTAGGGCGGCAGGTCGATCGCCTCGCCGCGCGCGAAGCGGTAGGCGTCGTCCGGCCGGGTGCGCGTGCCGTAGGCGTTGGCGTCGAAGCTGATCGACGTGTGGACGTGGAGGTCGCCGAAGTAGGGGTCGCGGAGCGGGTTCTGCCGCGCGCAGGCCTCGCGGTCGTCGGGCAGGACGATCACGGCCGGGCCCGCGTCGGGCGGCGGGCCCGCGTCGGGGGTGGCGCCCGCGTCGGCGGCTCCGTCTCCGTCGCAGGCGTTGTTGGTGAGGAGCGCGAGGGCCGCGAGGAGCGCCCAGCGCCCGGCTCTGCGGGGCGCGGCCGTGCGGGGCGCGGTCATGCGGGGCGAGCTCAGCCCTCGCCCTTGATGAAGCGCTCGAGGAGGAACGACGAGACGCGGATCAGATCCGACTGGGTGATCACCCCGACGAGCTTGCCCTCCTCCACCACCGGCAGGCAGCCGACGTTGTGCTCGCGCATCGCCTGGATCGCCTCGAG
>JAUHXR010000336.1 GCA_030426845.1 Polyangia bacterium
CGAGGGCGGCGGGGCGACGGCCGCCGGCCGCGCCGCCGGCGACCAGCCCGACGAGGCCGGCGCTGATGGCACGGTCGCGGTCGTCGGCGGCGGCGAGGCCAGTGGTCGGGGCGCGTCTGGGGCCGCGGCGGGTGACGGCGCCGAGGCGGACGGGGCCGGCGAGGGCGCGCAGGCGAGCGCCGACGGCGGGGTCCCGCGCGTGCTCAACGCGGACTCGATCCGCGACGTGGTCCGCGACAACCGCGACCAGCTCGGCTTCTGCTTCGCGTGGCAGCTCCACGAGCACCCCGAGCTGGGCGGGCGGATCACGATGGAGCTCGAGATCGACGCGCAGGGCCGGGTGACCCAAGCCAGGGTGGCCGACGACACGGTCGGCGACGAGACGGTGGCGCGCTGCTTCGGCAGTGTCGCGCGCCGCATGGAGTTCCCGCCGTCGGAGGGCGACGGGGTGACGACCGTGCGCTACCCGTTCGAGCTCCGCGCGGACGACGACGGCGCCGAGTCGTCCGAGTGAGGTAGCCTCGCTCCTCATGGAGATCGAGTTCCTCGGCGGGGCCCGGACGGTTACGGGCTCCATGCACCTGGTCCACGCGCCGCGGGCCCGCGTCCTGCTCGAGTGCGGCCTCTTCCAGGGCCGCCGCAGCGAGGCCTGGCGACGCAACCGCGAGCTGCCGCTGCGCCCGCGGGAGCTCGACGCGGTCGTCCTGAGCCACGCCCACATCGACCACTCGGGCCTCTTGCCGATGCTCGTGAAGAGCGGCTACCGGGGGCCGATCTTCTGCACCCCCGCGACCCGCGACCTCTGCGCGGCGATGCTCGAAGACGCGGCGTTCATCCAGATGCACGACGCCCGGTACATCAACCGGCGCATCGAGGCGGGGGAGCTCGACTCGGACCCGATCGAGCCGCTCTACGACGTCGACGACGTGGTCGCGACGCTCGAGCAGATGATCTCGGTGCCCTACCACCGCCGCATGACGGTCGCCGACGGGGTGGACGTCACGTTCCACGACGCAGGTCACGTGCTCGGCAGCGCGGTGGTCGCGCTCGACGTGGACGAGGAGGGCGCGACGCGGCGGCTCGTCTTCTCGGGCGATCTCGGCCGCGCTGGGATGCCCATCCTGCGTGACCCGGAGGTCCCGGGCGGCGCCCACGCGCTGATCTGCGAGAGCACCTACGGCGACCGCACCCACGCGCCGATCGAGCGCACCGACGACGAGCTCGCGGAGGTGCTCTCGCGCACCCACGAGCGCGGCGGCAAGGTGATCATCCCCTCGTTCGCGCTCGAGCGCGCGCAGGAGGTGATCTTCGCGCTCAAGCGCCTCGCCGAGGCGGGGCGCATGCCCTACCGGCGCGTGTTCGTGGACTCGCCCCTCACGGTGCGCGTGACCGACGTCTTCCGGATGCACCCGGAGTGCTACGACGAGGAGGCGCGCGCGCGCCTCACCGCCGGCGACTCGCCGTTCGACCTGCCGGGCCTCGAGTACGTCGCCGCGGTCGAGGACAGCAAGCGCATCACCACGTCCGACGAGCCGTGCGTGGTGATCAGCGCGAGCGGCATGTGCGAGAACGGCCGCGTCGTCCATCACCTCAAGGCGACGATCGAGAGCCCGAAGCACACGATCGTGATCGTCGGCTGGCAGGCGCCGCACACCCTCGGCCGTCGCCTCGTCGAGGGGCGCACGAAGGTCCGCGTCTTCGGCGTCGAGCGCGACCGCGCGGCGCAGGTGGTGGTGCTCAACGGCTTCAGCGCCCACGCGGATCAGGGCGGCCTGGTCGCCTTCGCGGAGGCGGTGCGCGAGCAAGGGAAGCTGCGCAAGGTCTTCCTCGTCCACGGGGAGCCGGCCGCGCAGGACGTGCTCACGCGCGAGCTCGAGGCCCGCGGCTTCCCGGACGTGAGCGCGCCTGCGCAGGGCGAGCGCCACGTGGTCTGACGGTCCGCCGTCGGGGGCGCGGTCGTCGGGGGCGCGGTCGTCGGACGGCGTCAGTCGTCGGGGTCGTCGACCTCGGCGAGGAGGCGCGCGCTCAGGACCCCGCCCTTGTGGGGGAAGGGCTGGTCCGGGATCGGGCGACCGAGGTACGCGCAGAGCGGCTCCCACCCGGCCCCGCCGACCACGTCGAGCTCGAGGAGCTTGCCGGGCTTGTCGGCGAAGTAGCGCCGCACGTCGTCGACGTGCTTGCGATAGACGTGGCGGAACCGCTCGGGCTCGAACTCGTAGGAGCCATAGACCGCGGCGCGGAGAAACCGCCGGACCTCCATGTGCGTCGCCTTGCCGTCGGTGTCGGCGGGGGCGAAGGCGTCGCGGCCGGTCCAGTGGTTCTCGCAGGACCGCAGCCAGCTCTCCTCGTCGCGCACGGTGAGGACGAACTTCGCGTCCGGGAAGCGGCGCTCGAGGTCGGCGTAGTAGGGCGCGACGGTGATGTCGGTGATCCCGTCGAAGCTCTGGAGCAGCTCGAAGTCGAGCTTGCCCGAGGTCATCGCGCGGAGGCTGTCATCGTCGATCGGGTAGTGGACGGTGTCGACTCCGAGGACGTGGAGCGCGGCGGTCAAGCTGCGGGTGCCCGTGCGGCTCAGGCCGAGGCCGAAGACCTTGTAGCGCTCGGTCCGCTCCGGCCACCGCGCGAGGTGCTGCGCGAGGTAGCGGTCGACGTCCGCGCGCGACAGCGGCCCGAGCTCGTCGAGGCCGAGCTCGTCCAGCGCCTCCGCCCCGAGCTCGGGGAGCCTCGCGATCGCCGCGCTCAGGGTCGCCGGGTCGCTGCCCTCGGGGAGCTCCTTCGCGGCCCACGCGATCGCCGCCTGGGCGACCTGGAGCTCGAGCTTGGCCGTGCCGTCGACCTGGGCCGCCGCCCACTTCTCGAGGGCCGCGTCGAGCTTGCGGCGCTGCTCGGGCGTCCGGCTGCGCAGCTCGCGGAGCGCGTACTTGGCCCAGACGTCGCGCAGGTACTGGAAGTGATCATGGAGGATGCGGAAGCCGTGGAAGCACTTCTGGTGGCCGAGCGCGTTGAGCGCGAGCTTGCGCAGCCGCGACTCCGGGCGGAGCACGTAGGCCTCGTCGTCGACCGGCGGCTCGATCGTCGCCATGGCGCGCATGACGTCGATCCGCGTGACGTGAACCCCGCAGTGGATGCGCCCGCGGAAGCGGTCGTGCACGTAGCAGTCGACGTAGGCCTGGGTGTTCGTCTCGAGCCACGGCCGCATGTCCTCGAGGATCAGCGAGTCGGCGTCGACCGCGACCACCTGATCGACGTCGTAGTCGAGGTTGACCATCTGCCGGACCGCCTCGGTGAAGGGGCGGCAGTTCTCGAGGACGTAGACCTCGTCGGGGCGGAGGTTCTCCTTGGCGAGCGCGAGCGCCAGGTCGCTCGTGCGCTCGCCGATCGTGCGGAACACCAGGGCGACCTTGGTCACGCGCTCGCCTCCCAGCGGTAGGGCTCGTTGAGCTCGCCGGCGCGCTCCTCGAACACGCGACGCAGCTCCGGATCCAGCTCGGTCCGCCAGCGCAGATCCAGCCTGAAGCCCCCCCCGAGGCCTCCGTAGTAGCCCTTGCTCCGCTCCGGCACCGCGGCGAAGCCGGAGTCGACGCCGTGCGCGCGCGCGACGACGGACTGGGTGCCGGTGTTGCCGCCGAGCGGGTGCTGCGGCGTGGCCTCGTAGCGGAGCATCGCCGGATCGTACCCGAGCCCGAGCGCGGCGCAGACCGCGGCGATCGTCCGCTCGGGTGCGGTCGCCAGCTCCTCGTAGCGCACGCGGATCGCGCGCTCGCCGGCCTCGCGGACGAGCGCCTCGGTCGCCTCGATCTGCGCGCGCCAGGAGTCGACGATCGCCGCCGGGTCGCGCCGGCGGTACTTGCGGGCCCGGCTGTTGACCACCGCCCGGCCGTCGCGCGTGAGGAAGACGAGCCGGTGCTCGGCGCCCGCCGCGAGGACCTCCGCGCCGCGCTCGCGGATCCAGTCGACGCGCTTGGTCGAGTCGACGATCACCGGGCACCCGGTGAGGCGTGAGAGCGCCTCGTACAGGTCGGGCTCGGGTCCTTCGAACCGGCTCCAGACCTCGCAGGGCTCGCCGCAGATCTTGCACACCCGCTTGCGGAGCGGCTTGTCCTCGTCGCCGAGGAAGAGCGTCTTCTTCGCCTCGCCGGCGTAGAACACCTCGGGGCTCGTGCCGAGCACCAAGCCCAGCAGCGTGGAGCCGGAGTGCCCCGCGCCGCAGATGCTGACGGCCAGTCGGTTCAGACGGTCGGTCATGAGGAAACCGGGCGGGCGGAGCGGGACTATACGCTCCCCGTCACGGTCGCGCTCGCCGAAACGATGGTGTACTGAGAGCCCATGCTGCGTGGACGGATCGAGCTGCCGCGTGTTCAATCGCGCCTCCTCGAGGGCAACCCGCTCGGGGATCCGAGCGAGCGCGAGGTCCTGGTCTACCTGCCGCCGGGCTACGACGACGGCGCCCGCTACCCGGTCCTGACGATCCTGCCGCCCTACGCCGCGGGGCACCGCTCGCTCACCAATTACAAGGTGTGGGAGCCGGACCTCTTCGAGCGCTACGAGCGCCTCCTCGCGGCGGGTCAGGCGCGGCCCGCGATCCTCGTCGCGCCGGACTGCATGACGCGGTGGGGCGGCAGCCAGTTCCTCGACTCGGCCGCGACGGGCGCCTACCAGAGCTACCTCGTCGACGAGGTCGTGCCGTTCGTCGACGCGCGCTACCGGACCGTCCCCGAGCGCGAGGCGCGCGCGGTGCTCGGGCGGAGCAGCGGCGGCTTCGGCGCGCTGCGGCTCGCGACCGATCGACCGGAGGCCTTCGCGGTCTACGGGAGCCACGCCGGCGACTGCGCGTTCGAGGTGAGCATCCGCCCGTCCTTCACGTCGGCCGCGATCACCCTCGGCTGCGCGGGCGGGGTGGCGGCCTTCCTCGAACGCTTCGCCGAGGTGGGCCCGCGGAGCGGCGGCGACTTCGAGGCGATCATGACGATCGCGACCGCGGCCTGCTACGCCCCGGACCTCGACGCGCCGTTCCCGCACTGCGCGCTGCCGTTCGACCTCGAGACCGGGCTGCCGGTGCCGGACGTCTGGGCGCGCTGGATCGCGCACGACCCGGTCGCGATCCTCGACGCGCGCCCCGACGCGATGGACGCGGCGCGCTACGTGTTCCTCGACGCGGGCGATCGCGACGAGCACGGGCTGCAGCTCGGCGCGCGGATGCTCGCCCGCCGCCTCGAGGCGCGGGGCGTCCGGCACGACCACGAGGAGTTCCCGGGCGGGCATCGGGGCACCGCCTACCGCTACGACGTGTCGATCCCGAAGGTCCTGTCCGCGCTGGAGACGGGCTGATCCGCCTCACGACCGCCACGCGCCGACCTTCGGCCGCGGGCCAAACCGATCGCCTCGCGCGCGGGCTCCCGACACGCTTGGGAATTCGTCTGCGCTTGCGTATCCTGCCCGCCTCACCGCCTCTCTGAGGGAGCGACATCCGGTGGCCAAAAAGAAGACCACGAAGAAGACCACCAAGAAGGCCGCCAAGAAGGCGCCGGCGAAGAAGGCCAGCGCCAAGTCGGGGACCAAGAAGGTCGCCGCCCGCAGCGCGTCCCGCGCGAGCCGCGTCGAGGACGCGCCTGAGACCGAGGCCGAGCCGAACGCCGAGTCGAGCGCGGCCGAGAAGGGCGCGGAGCCGAAGGCCGCCGAGCCGAAGCTCTCGGGAGCGGCGAAGGAGGCGAGCAAGGTCCTCTCCGGCGAGGCCCCGCGCACGGTCGCGGAGCTCGGCGACGATCTCGCGAGCGGCAAGAAGTCGGTCGCCGCGAGCGCGGCTCGGGTGCTCGACGAGATCGTGGCGACCAAGCCGGAGGCGGTCGTGCCGATCATCGATCGCTACGCGGTGGTGATCGGCGGCTCCGATCGCCGCCCGGCCCAGTCGGCGGCCAAGGCGCTCCCGCTCATGGCGCGCATCGCGCCGGCGCGCGTCGCCCGCCACCTGCCGCGGCTCAAGGAGGCCTTCACCGGGGCGACCGCCCCGGGCCGTGACGGGCTCGTGCGCACCTTCGCCGGCCTCTGCACCGCGTCGGTCGCCTACCAGAAGCGCCTCGAGGACGTGCTCAACCAGGCGCTGTCGGAGGCGGACGCCAAGACGCTCATCACCTGGAGCGAGGTGGTGCTCCCGGCGCTCAAGGGCGAGCCGCACGCGCGGGCGCGGGCGACGGTGGAGGGCCGGCTCGGGCGCATCCCGAAGGTCCACGCCCAGAAGATCGCCGACTTCCTCGGGATCAAGCTCCGGCTCCGCTACCGCTGAGCCGCCCGCTCCTGAGGCGGGCGGCCGCGCGCGCGGGCCCGGTCGTGGCCTGGCGTCGCAAAGGCTGCTATGGCGGGGCCCATGCGTTTGCTGAGTCAGGGTGGAGCTTCGCTTGTCGGGATCGCGCTGGTGCTCGCGCTGGCGGCCCCGGGCTGCCGTCGCGGCGAGCCGGCGGACGACGGCGCCGGTGCCGGTGAGGACACGGCCGGCTCGGACACCGCGGCCGCCCCCGCGCCGCGCCCCGAGAGCTGGCCCCGCGTGCTGGTCGTGACGCCGGGCACCGGGCCCGCGCTCTACCTCGGCCACGAGAGCAACGCCCCCGCGGTCGGCTACCTCGCCGCGGGCACCCGGGTGCGCATGGAGAGCGCCCCGACCAACGACCGGGTCGAGGTCCTCGTCGGCGGCGCGCTCGCCACCAAGGGTTGGGTCCCGCTCAGCCGCCTCGGCGCCTACGCGCAGGAGCGGGGCCGGGTCGAGGGCACGCGCGCCTACCTCGCGGCCGGCGACCTCGTCAGCCTCGCGGCCCCCGAGGGGGACACCTGGCGCATCGAGTCCCGGCCGTGGCTCGGCGGCGAACGCTTCCTCGGGCCGTTCGTCGGCACCTTCGCGGCCGCGCAGCTCGCCTCGGACCCGCCCGAGGGCGAGGTCGAGGGGCTGAGCCCGGGCGAGTGCTACCGCCTCCCCGCCGGCCAGACGGTCACGGTCTACGAGCGCCCCAACGGCGAGGCGATCGCGAGCCTCCCGGCCACCGACCCGCCGCTCGCGGTGACGGTCCTGCGCGAGCGCGGCGGCTGGTACGGCGCGCGCATCGGCTTCGGCCCCTACCTCACCGGATACGTGCAAGGCGCGCTGACGGCGTGCGACGGCGAGATGCCCGCCCCCGAGCCGGTCCGCCCGGCGGGCGGCGAGCGCCCGTTCTGGATGTCGCAGGAGCAAGGCAACCTGCACCGCGTCGCCGCGGGCACCCGGGTCCGCTTCCACGGCCGCACGATCGCTCGCCTCCGCGGCGAGGGCTGGGCGCGCGAGCTCGGCCGGCAGGACGGCGACCTCGTCGACGTGTTCCTGGCGGCCGACGACGGCGCGGCGATCCGCGGGCTGGTTCCCGCCGACTCGCTCACCCTCGTCGAGGGCGAGGCCGCGAGCGCCCCGGCCCCCGAAGAAGAGGAAGAGGAGCTCCCCGACGAGCTCCAGTGAGCGCGGGCGACGCAGGCCTCGAGGTGCGCCGGCCCCGGCTGCGCCTCGCGCTCGGCGGGCCCGGCGACGCGGCCGCGGTGGCCGACTATCAGGCGCGCAACCGAGCGCACTTCGCGCGCTGGGATCCGGTGCGCCCCGAGGCGTTCTTCACCGAGGCGTTCTGGGCCGAGCAGCTCGCGCAGGACCAGGAGGCGGCGTCGCGCGACGAGCGCTACCGTCTGTGGGTGCGGCCCTCCTCCGAGCCTGACCGCGTCGTGGGTCACGTCCACTTCGCCAACGTCGTGCGGGGCGCGTTCCAGGCCTGCCACGTCGGGTTCGGCGTCGACCAGGCCCACGAGGGCGAGGGGCTGATGCGCGAGGCGCTCGAGGCGGCCGTCGAGCTGGCCTTCGGGCGCCTCGGCCTGCACCGCATCGAGGCCAACCACCGGCCGGAGAACGTCCGCAGCGGCCTGCTCCTCAAGCGCCTCGGCTTCGCGCCGCAGGGCTACGCCCGCGACTACCTCCGCATCGACGGCCAGTGGCGCGACCACGTCCTGACCGCGTTGACGAACCCGGCATGGCGCGCGTGATGCTCGCGCTCGCGCTCGCGGGCTGCGGCGCGGCGGCGCCCGTCGAGGCGCCCCCGGTCCCTGCCGAGGAGGCGCCGGCGCCCATCGCGACCGAGCGCCTCGCCCCCGAGGGCAGCCGCCTGACCCTCGACGTCCCCGCGGGGCTCACCCGGGTCCGGCACGCCCTCCGCTGGCGCGGCGAGGGCCTCCAGGTCGTGGTGGCGGACGCGCAGGTGCAACCCGGAGAGGAGCGCGCGATCGCGGAGGCGTACCTCGCGCAGCTCGCCCGCCGCCACGCGGGCGAGGTCTCGCACCGGCCGGTCGCGCTCGCCGGCGCGCGCGGCTACGAGGCGACCATCCGAGGAGAGACGCGCGTCCGCACGATGATGGTGTGGGCCGAGGGCGCGATCTCGCGGGTCACCGTGATCCACGACCCGACGCGGGCCCTCGAGGTCGAGCGCCTCCTCGAGTCGGTGCGCTTCGAGCCGTCGCGCGCGGTGGACCCGCGGCCCGCGCTCCAGCTCGCGCTCGCGGTGCCCGAGGGCATGGGCGTCGTCCCGGTGACCAACGAGCAGCTCCTCTTGCGCGTGGTCGACGAAGCGGGCCGCGCGGCGCACGCGGTCGGTTTCCCGCACCCCGAGCCGGTGGTCGACGTCGCGGTGGTGCCATACCCCGACGGCGGGCGGCCGCCGAACGACGTGACCCGGGGGCGGCTGCTCGGCTCGCGCTTCGCGGGGCTCGAGCTGGGCATGCCACAGGTCACCGCGATCGCGGGGCGGATGCAGGGGTTCGCGATCGTGACCACGACGCCGGTCGAGGGCGTCGAGCTCACCCTCTACGGCGCCTACCTCGAGACGGATGACGCGGTGGTGCTCGTGCGGGGCAGCGTCGCCACGGCCGACGCCGAGCGATGGCTGCCGCGGTTCGCCGAGATGACGCTCTCGCTGGAGGCCGCGCTGTGAGGGCCGCCGTCGCCGCCGCGTTCGCCCTGGCGCTCACCCTCTCCCCGCGCGCTCACGCGCAGGACGATGAGGACGTCACGCGGCGCGTCCGGCTCCGCGGCGCGAGCGTGCACGAGGCCGCTCGGCTCCTCGCGGCGGCTCACGACGCGGGGGCGTGGGTGGTGGCCCCGACCGGCGCGTCGATCGATCTCGACGTCGACGGCGCGGCGGAGGAGTCGTTCGAGGCGCTCGCGCGGGCGGCCGGCCTCGCGGTGCGACGCCACGACCAGCGAGCGCGCGCGGTGTTCTGGATCGCTGAGGAGCACCGGCTGCTGCGCGCCGAGTCGGCGAGCGTGCGGGGCCTCTCGGGAGGCCGGCGGTTGGACCTCGACCACGACTCGGTCGAGGCGGCCGAGCTGGTCGGCACCCTCGCGGCGCGCTCGCGGGTGTCGGTGCGCGGCGCGCCGATCGGCGCGATCACGGTGCACATGCGCGAGGCGCGATCGAGCCGCGCGATCGAGGTGCTCGCGCGGCTCGCCAACGCGCGGGTCAGCCGGCGCGGCCGCGAGGTCGCGATGAGCCTGGGCGCGCTGCCGCCCGTCCCGCGCCGGCCGCGTCCGTCGTGCGAGGCGGCGGACCGCGCGTCGGTCGCGCTCG
>JAUHXR010000337.1 GCA_030426845.1 Polyangia bacterium
GCCACTTGCTCCAGGCCGCGGTCCGCGACTTCGGCTGGGACGGCGGCTACGGCGCCGCGCTCCGCCGCCAGGGCGACACGTTCTTCACCGCGCGCGAGCCCGTCACGCGCACCTGGGGTGGCCTCTTCCGCCGCTTCCGGCTCAGCTCGGACCAGCTCTGGCAGATGATGTTCGGCCTCGGCCCGCTCCAGCCGGGGCACATGGAGATGCTCTGCCTCTTCCTTGGCTACCCCGACCACCAGGCCCCGCTCACCCGCCGCCCCGAGGCCACCGACCGCCGCGCCCTGCTCGCCTCGCTCCGCGCGCGCCCGCTCCAGCCGCCGCCCGGCGCGTCCCCGCAGATCGAGGAGCTCGCGGGGTTCATCACCGCGATGGCGATCGCGGTCGCGCTCGACGTGCCGGTCTTCGTCGACGGGTAGCGCCAATCGGTTTGAAACCGCCGGAAATCACGGGCGGGACCGCCGTCCGGCGCGGCCAGTCGCTCCTCGACGATGCCTGAGCATCGCCTCGTCGCGTCTGACCACGCCGAACGGCCGTCGCGCTCCGAGCTTTCTCGGCTCTCCAAACCGATCGGCGCTCTCGCGCTCAGCGTCGGCAGCCGATGCGCTCGGTCGCCACCACGACGTCGTCGTAGAGGATCGTCTGCTCCTCGGACACGGTGAGCCCGCGTCCCTCGAGCACCGCGGTCCGGCGCGCGGTGGTGTCTCGCTCGTAGTACGCGTCGAGGAAGATCCCCTTGAAGCGCACCTCGGGGCTGGTGCGGAAGTCGAAGCCCTCGAACGGCGCGGGCGGCGTGCACGCGCTGAACTCGCAGCCGCCCTCGTGGAACGTCGAACGCAGCCAGGTCCCGTCGGGCCGACCGGGGCCGTAGTCGCCGACCGGCGCGTCGTCGATCCAGAACGCGAGCGCCCCGTCGTGAGCCCCGACCGTGTTGGCCTCGGCGCGCATCTCGATGCACACCCAGGTGTCCCGGGCGAATGGCGTCTGGGCTGCGGGCCGGAACACGTTGCCGTAGTAGTAGGTGCTCCCCTGGTCGCCCGCGCACCCCGGCGTCGCGCTGCCGTCGTTGCAGCGCCCCGAGCGCATCTCGTGCCAGTACGCGTAGAAGTTGAAGACATCGTCGTTGTCGATGTCGAAGTCGAACCAGAACCCCTCGTCGCCGGGCGGCACGGTGTTGGCGAGCCCGCTGCGCTCCCAGCTCTCGGTGCCCGCGCTCAGGCGGACCCAGTGGTGCGGGTTGGGCGCGACGTCCGGGAAGCGCGCGTAGAAGCGCCAGTAGACCACGTCGACCCGGCGGTCGAACGCGTAGCGCGGGCTCGCGGAGATGTACTGATCGGCCGCGAGCTGGTCGACCGTCACCGTCGAGCGCAGGTACCCGTCGCCCGACGCCGCGGTCGCCCCGTCGGACTCGACGAAGAGGTACGCCGTGTCGCTCGTCGGCGCGTCCCAGCGACCCCAGCCCGCCTCGAAGTCGTCGTGGAACAGCACCGACGGGTCGGCGCCGATCCCGACGTCGCCCGGGTAGCGCGCGGCGAGCGTGCCTCCCCCGCCGCCTGCGTCGGACTCGCCGCCGTCGCCGCGCTCCCCCGCGTCGCCGACCACCGAGCCCCCGTCGGTGCGCCGGCCCGCGTCGCCGCCGCCTGCGTCGTCCCCTCCCCCGTCGTCGCCGTCGCAGGCGACGAGGGTCGCGACGAGCCCGGCGAGCGTGAGTCGAACGAGGAGACGGAGCGGGCCGTGGGACATGGCGCCAGTCTACCGGACGACGCGCTGGCCCACCGACGCATGGGCCGAGGACGTCGCTCGCCCTACCCGAGCTTTCGCAGCCAGCGTCGCGCGACCTCGCTCTCCTGGCGCGCGAGCGAGGCCTCGAGATCCGCGCGGGCTTGGGGCCGGCGTCCGTCGCGGACGAGCTGGACGGCGCGGGCCAGGAGCGTCCGCGCGGCGTCGCGGTCGCGCTGCTCGGGCCGCTCCAGGTCGGGCCAGACCTCGATGCCGTCGCCCACCTCCTCGGGGACCGGGATGGCCGCGACCGCGCGGTCGTGGAGCGCCGCGGCCTCGCGGCCCGTCGCCATCAGCGCCGCGCTCGTCAGGTAGCGGCAGTGCGGGTCCAGCGTGATGGCGCGGCGCAGGTCGGCGTGCGCGCTGTTCGTCGGCGCGGCGCGCGTCGCCTTCGACTACCGCCGCGGCGACGGCACCGCGCTGCCGGTCCTCGAGCAGCACAACGTCCCGTGACGATGGCGGAGGTCCGCGCACGGCGGAAGCAACGGTCGCATCGCCGGCCCGCGCCGCATCCCGCCGCGCGCTGCGGCTTCGAGCGACCGGATGGCGCCTTCGGCCACTCAGCGACCGCGCCCGCCATCGCATCAAGGCGAGCTGACAGCCCCTCGAGCCCCCGCCTCCGCTCCGTCCCCGCGGCGCTCGTCCAGCGCGGCCACGACGCTCTGCGCGGTGGCGCGCAGGCGCGCGTCGACCTCTCGCCCATGCTGCACGCGGAGCGGCTGGTTGTGCAGGAGCGTGTCGAGGAGCAAGTCGCAGAAGCGGTTGTTGATGTACCAGGGCGTCGCTTCCCCGATCTCCGGGGTCTCGGGTGGAGGCGAGCTCGGGTCCCGGATGTGCGACGCGAGCTGTCGGTTGAACGCGTTGTGCGCGGCCGTGCATGCGCGCGGGTGGATCGAGAGCTGAGTGGCGCGGCCCCGGCTGGTCTCGAGCATGTCGTCCAAGGCTCGCCGCTCGGCGACGTACTGAGCGCGGTACGCCGGTCCCGGATCAAACGCGGGGAGGTGCGCCAACCGATGGCGCAGCGCTTCTGCGTCCGGGACGGCGGCGCCCTCCGGCGCGGTGGCGATCAGCAGCTCGATATCGGCCAACATCTCCTCCACGGCCATGTGCGCGATGAGGTGCGTGACGGGGTTGTGAGCGGAGTCGCGCAGCTCGAGCAGAGCCTCCAGCCCCCGTCGCGCGCGACGGAGCGCGAGCCGCAGCGCTCCGCGGTGCGCAAAGGCGAGCTGCTCGAACGCCCACCAACGCGTGAGCGTGAGCACCTGAAGGCCGGGGCACTCCTCGCGGTCCATCGCGATCTCGCACTCGTCAGCGAGGTGCGGCAGCCCGAGGATCCGGTCGGCGGCCCCAAGCTGCTCCGCGTACGCGCCCTGGATCCAGAGCAGCCGCTCATGGTGGGCTCTCCACAGCGCGACTCGCTCGGCCAGCGGGGACTCGCGGTCGCGGAGCTCGTCGAGCAGCTCCAGCTCGGGCGGCGTGAAGATGTGTTCCGGGATCTCGTCGCGGAGGAGGAGCCACCCGTTGTCCGGCGGCGGCGGCCCGGGCAGGTCCGCCTCGGTCCAGAGCGGCGGCTCCGGCGGGCGCAGGGCGTCGACGACTCGCCAGGTCGCCCACCCTATCGCCAGGGTCAGGGTGACCAGCGTCGCCGCGAGCAGCCCCGCGGACGCGACGCTCAGCGGAAGCCACCACCGACGAGCCCCCACGGCCGGGCCCGCGCTCGATTCAGCGGTCCCCTCCCGCCGCGCGTCGCCCATGCTTGCCATTGTGCACCAGGCCGGCGACACCGCGGCGAGGCTCCGAGAGGCTACGCACCGGAGGGGCCCCGGACGCGCCTGGTCGCGACTACAGTGCTCCGCATGGCCCACCTCCACGTCGACCTGACGATCCTCGGCGCCACGCCCGGGAGCACGCAGCCGGTCGCGGTGGAGCGTCTGGACGGCGGGCTCCTGCGCGTCCTGCGTTCGCCGGGCTTTGTGGAGGGCATCGTGGAGGGCATCGCGGCCGGCGACACGATCCGCCTGCTCGAGGGCGGCGTCGGCGCATTCGAGGTGGTCGCGCGAGGGGGCAACCTCTGCCTGAAGGTGTTCTGCCTCGGGCCGGTCGCCGCGGTACAGGACCGCGTCGCGACCGACCTCGCGCCGCTCGGTGGCGTGTGCGACGGATCGATCGAGCGCGCCGCCGTGTTCACGATCCCGGGGCCGCCCCCCTTCGCCGAGGTCGAGCGAATCATGGACGGCGTCACCTCCGCACACGAAGGCGTCGAGTGGTACTTCGCGAACGCCTACGCGGACGACGGCGTCACGCCGCTGAGCTGGTGGCGGGACGCTCGCGACCCGGGGTCGACGGGAGATCGGCGATGAGCGAGCGAGTGACCTGCCCACGGTGCGGCGACTACGTTGACGGCGGCGGCGTCTGTCCCGAGTGCCTCGAACGCGCCCGCGCGACGCGGCGCGAGAACCTCCAGGGTGAGCTCGCCCTGCGTCGGCTCTCGGGACACTTCTACTTGCTGGGGATGCTCGGAGCGTTCGCGAGCGTGTTCGGCGGGCTCGCGGTGTCCGCCACTCGGACCGGCTACGTCGCGCTCGGCGTCGGCGTGGCCGTCTGCGTCGCGGTGTTCGCGCTCGGTCACGGCGTCGCCCGGCTTCGCCCCTGGAGCGTCGTGGGGGCCCGGGTGATCGGCGTCCTGCTGCTCTTCGCCTTCCCGCTCGGGACCCTCCTCGGCCTGGAGGCGCTGTACGTGACGGTTCGCTACCGCGAGCTCAGCCGGGCCGAGTACCGCGAGATCGTCGCGCTCACCCCCGAGCTGGACGAGCCGCCCATCCCGGTGTGGCAGTGGGTCGTCATCGCGCTCCTGGTCGCCGCGATCCCGGCGTGGTTCCTGCTGCGGGCCGGCTGAAGAGCGCCGCGGACCGAACACGCCGCCCCGGAGCAGCATTTTCGGAGGAGCCGGCGAGGCATCGGGTTCGAGGTCGTGCGGCGGGCGACGCTGGGACGACATCGCCATCCCGCGGAGCACGCCGCTCGCGATCGAGCGTGAGGGCCGCCGCAAACCGGAACACATCTCGGAGCGGGGGTAGGTCAAGTCCGGATGCGCGTGCGCACGACGGGGACGTCGGTGGGCTCGGCGTCGCCGCGGACGATGTGCAGGACCACCGTGCTGCCCTCCGCGCCTCGGATGCGCTCGAGCGTCCCACTGAAGCCGAGCGTGGTGACGGGGACGCCGTCGACTGCAAGGATCTGGTCGCCCCGCTGCAGCCCCGCCGCCTCCGCGCCGCCACCTTCGTGGACTCGGCCCACGACGACGGCCTCGCGGCGGGGGAACACGTTCACCCCGATGCCCGTGAGCTCCATGCGGCTCTCCTCGCCGTCGGCGACGGGGCTCAGCTCCACGTCGAAGCGTTGGGTGCCTCCCGCCGACACCGTGACCCCCGAGAGCACGCGGCCGTGGTAGCCGTCGGCGGTCACGCGCACCGAGGAGGGCTCGGCGCCCACGCCGTCGAGCGCGAACGCGCCGCCTTCGCCGGTGACGCTCGGCGCGAGCACCGGAGCCGCGGAGCTGCCGCGCCCGAGGTGTGACTCGATCTCGACGCGCGCCCCGGCGATCGGCGCGCCCTCGGGGTCGTGGACCGTGCCCTCGAGCCGCCCGCCGCGCTGGAGCGTGAGGGTCACCTCGGGCGGGTCGGCGCTCGCCGTGGCGGAGACGGGCGCCGACGGTGGGAAGCCGCGCGCGGTCGCGATCAGCTCGAGCTCACCCTCGGGCAGGCCGGTGAGCAGGAAGCGACCATCCGCGTCGAAGCTCGCCTGGGTCCCGACGTTGAACCGCATCAGCGCGCCCCGCGCGCGCCGGGCGACGACGTGGAACGCGGGCACCGGCTCTCCCTCGTCGTTCACGACCCGTCCGCGGATCGCGTTGCCGGACGCGAGCGTGATCTCGACGTCGTCTCGCCCCGTCTGCACCGACGGCGCGCGCTCGCTCGGGTGCTCGGCGTGGCGCGTCACCAGCATGTGAGGCCCGACGTCGAGGCCGTCGAGCTGGAAGCGGCCGTCCGCGTCGGTGGTGGCCTGCGCGGAGGGATGCAGCCCGCGCGCCTGCCGGTACGCGGTGACGAGCGCGCCCTCGACCGGCGCGCGGCTCGCGTCGAGGACGAGCCCGGCGATCGACTCGCTCGACGTCTCGTCCTCCGACGCCTCGCGGAGCGTGATGGTCACGCGGTCGCCCGGCTGCCCACGCCACCCGATGCGCCCGCGGCCCACTCCGCGCTCTACGTGTCGGGCCTCGACGAGCGCCCCGCCCCAGCCCACCACCTCCGCGAGGCCGCCAGCGTCGGTGGTGTAGTCGCTCTGGACCGGCGCCATCGCGCGCTCTCCGTCGCCCGCGCCGACGAGCCGGACCGTCGCCCCGGGCACGGGCGCGCCGTCCTCACCCACGACCTGCACCACGAAGCGTCGCTCGGGCCGCAGGCGCACCTCGACCCCCTCGATGCGCTGGTCGGACCGAGCCTCGAACGCGATCGCGCTGTGCCCCAGCTCGGGCGCGTACGGCAGAAACCCCTCGGCCGTCGCGATCGACAGCTCGTAGCGACCGGGCTCCGGCACCGCGAGGAGGAAGCCACCGTCCCCCGCGGACGTGGCGGCGAGCGAGACCTCTCCGTGGAGGAACACCAGGTCCGCGCCCGCCACCGGGGTTCCGTCACCGCTCGACACGACGCGACCCGTCAACGCGCCGTGCGGATACGAGGGATCCGGGTGAACCGTCGCGAACGGCAACCAGGGCCCGGTGAGCAGCGCGACGCCCGCGTCCGGGTCAGCGGCCGGGCCCCCGCCCGCGACGCCCGCGTCCTCGCCCGCCGCGGCAGCGCCATTGGCCAACGCCGCGCCGTCGTCTCCCCCGAGCCAGCGCCGGGCCCGCTCCACGCCGTCGCCGCCGGCCGGGGTTAGCCACCAGAGCAGCGCGCCGAGTGCGAGCGCGGCGGCGACGACCACTCCGACGCGGCGACGGTCCATGCTCAGCGTTGTAGGGCAACCACGGCGCGGCGCCATTCCCCGTGGCTCACCTCGAATGTCGCCGTGGCGTTGGTAAGACGGACCCGTGGCCTACCTCGAGACCTTCGTCGGCAGCCTCGTCTCACCCGAGCTCGGCTTCGGCTGCTGCCCCGACGATGCCGGGCATGCCCGCGAGGAGCCTACTACCCTGCTGACGGCACGCTCCGCTCAGAAGCACGCGATCAGCGAAGGGAACGCCGCCCCGAGGCACGGATTGGTGGCGTCGCAGTCCGCCGCGGCCTCGAGGCAGGTCGTGAGGCTCGCGTTGTCCGCGTCGGAGAGGAACTCGAAGGGAGCCCCGAACGCGCGGTCGCCGGAGCAAAGTGACGTGCTGCCACACAGCGCGCAATAGGCCGCCTCGCTCGCCCGCGACGCCGGCGTCTCGTTCGCCGCCCGCGCATTGACCGTGCACGTGATGTTGGCGTCCGTGCCGGGATCGCCGAAGGCCCTGCAGCTGGTCGTGTCACCCGAGAAGCAGTCCGCGGCGGCGCGCAGAGCCTCGGGCCTTCCGGAGGCGCAGCGCTCGCGCAACGCACGCCACGCGCACAGGCGCGCGGTAGATCCCTCGCTCTCGCAGATGGAGATCAGCCCATCGATCACGGCCTCACAGGCCATCACCGTGGAGCCTCCGGGACCCGCATCGCCACCCGGCCCCGCGTCATCGTCGGGCGCCCCAGCGTCGTCCTCCGGCCCGCCGCCGTCCGGCCCGCCGCCGTCCGTGACCGCGGCGTCGCGCGCGACGCCGCCGTCGATCCCCGCGTCAGCCACCGGGTCGTCGTCACAGGCCGCCAGGATCGTCATCAAGGCGACCCCGCAGACCAGCCCCCGCGCCATTTGCTGCATGCCGCGAAGGTACTCCGACGGGCCGGGCTCTGCCACGGCGCAGTCGTGCGGCGTACGGCAGGGACGTGGTGAGGCCAGAGGATGCCGTCCGTCCTCGCGACTCGCGGCCCGCGCCACCCTCACCGGCGCGCCGAGCCGAGCGCAGCCTCACAGCTTGGCCGCCACCTCGCGGAGCACCCGCGCAGCGTCGTCGTCGATCATCCGATGGTGCGAGACGATCACACGCCGCAGCGCGGGCGTGTCGGCGAAGCGCTCGAGCTCGCGCTTGAAGGCGGCGCGGTCCTTCATGACGAACCACCGCACCACGCGCGACACCCGGGGTCCGCCGGTCGAGTCGGTGATGTGCTTGAAGATGAAGCCCGTCAGGCCGTGCCCGTGCGGCTGGTTGAACAGCAGGTCGTTGAAGACGAGCGTCACGCCGTCGGACGAGCGGACCCGCATCACGCCCTCGAGCCCGCCGACGCCCGCGACGTCATCGAACGACACCGAGCCGTCGGGGGGGACGTCCGGGTAGGTCAGGTCGACCGGCACCACCTCCTCGACCTTCTTCCGGGCGGCGGGCGGGCAGACGACCCGCGCGTCGGGGTAGCGCTGCTTGAACGCGGGCGTGTCGAGCCGGTGGTAGCCGTTGGGCACTACCAGATAGGCCACCGGGCCGAGCGCCTCGAGCTGCTCGCGCGTCGAGTCGTCCACCGCGATGGGGTTGTGCACGACGAGGTCGCCGTCCGCCCGGCGCGCGACCGTCATCACGCGCTTGAGCCCCATCCCCTCGAGGCTCCCCTGCAGCCGCCAGAGGTTGTCGGCGACCGCCTCGAGCCCGAGGTGCGGCAGCACCTTCCAGTGATCGTAGGCCTTGGGCATCGCCGCGAGGCTACCGCTCCCGACTGCCCGGAAGAAGGGTGCGCCCGCGGTCGCGTCCCGCACCCGTCGGAACGGAGGGACGAGGACGCCGGAATCGCTATCGGACCCTAACGATTCGAACCCTTGACCTCTGGCTCCGGAGTTGGGCCATGGCAGATGGATCTCCGGAGCTTGCGGCAATTTCGGGAGAGGCCCGCGACGCAGTTGCGTCCCGGATCCAGGAGGCGGCCGCCGAGTTGCTTCGAGCTGCGGCGGATGAATGTACGGAGGCCAGGTACTTTGACGCGCTGGTGGACGCTGTGTTGGGCGACGAGCTCGTTCGGTTGGCGATGCGCGCCAGGAGCCTCGGCCGGAGCGATTGCGGCGGGCGCTCGAGCTGGCGCCCTCCACCCTCGCCGGTGGATTCATCACGCCGGATCGACGGCACCTCGAGCTTCGAGGTACCGGACGGCAGCGCTCTTCGTTGATTCGACTCGATGACGCCAGTGGCGTGCCCGCAGGCGGACCATGGACGCCCGCACGTGGACCTGCGCTACTCTCGGCTCGTCGGAAGGACGGCGTGGTGTTCGACTGCCTGTTCGGCAAGAAATCGAGGCGCGTTTCCCGGAGCTCGTTGCCGAGAGCACGGAGGAGACGGCGCGACGGGTGTTGGACGTGGTGCGGTCTTCGGACGGACGGCTGTTCGCGTCCCTCGCGGCCGGCGGGCGAGACGCTCAAGTCAGGGAGGCAGAGCCTCGACCATCGGTTGCCACGTTGTCACGCGCGAATGACCGCCGCTCCACCCCAGGGCGAGCCGTACGGATCCGCACGCGAACGCGCGCGCGGGAGGGACCCCGCAGCAGCGCCGTGTCGGCGCTCCACCCATCGAGGCTCTGGTCGCCCGGCATGCGCATGATGGCGTCGACGAAGCGATCGGGAGGTCGGTGCGCGTTGCGGGGGACACCCCGACCCCATTCTTAGGGGGGGGGGGGGGGG
>JAUHXR010000015.1 GCA_030426845.1 Polyangia bacterium
CGGCCGCCGCGCCGCCCCCGGTGGCCGCGCCCGAGCCCGCGCCGGCTCCCTTCGCCGAGCCCGCCCCCGCGGCGGTCGAGGAGTCGCCCGTCGCCGAGGAGACCGCCGCGCCCGAGGCGGCCCCCGAGCCGGCCGGCGGCCCGCTCGCCGAGCCGAGCTACCCGACCCTGCGCGACGCGAACCCTTCGAGCGGCCCGGTCAGCGAGGGCCTCGCCTTCGGCGCCGATACCGTCCCCGAGGGGCGGACCGCGACCCTGCGGATGAGTCAGCCCGTGACCGTCCTGCAGGGCCAGGCCCAGGAGGGTGGCTTCGCCGTCACCGTCCCCGGCGCGCTCGCGCTCGACCGCGCCGCGCCCATCGCCTCCGCCAACCCGTCGGTCGAGCGGGCCGTGATCCTCAACCGGGGCGATCACGCGGTCCTCACGGTGCGCTTCGTCACCGGCCGCTCGCCCGCCTACCGGGTGGTCGCCCGCGGCCGGGCGATCGAGGTCGTGATCGGGCGCTGAGCCGGGCGCCACCGTCGTCGTCGTCGGCCCGTCCGCCGACGCGCGAACGGGTGATTTCCAGTGGTTTCCCGGCGATTCGCGCTCTAGCAGCCTCCGGCAAAGATGACTGCGCGCGCCTCGCTGGCGGGACGACGCGCCCAGAGCGCCAGTCGCTCCTCCGAAATGCTTCAGCATCTCGTCGTCGGCCCGGCGCTCTGGACACGCCGTCGCGCTCAGCGATCCATCGCGCGCATCTTTGCCGGAGGCTGCTAGTCTACGGCGCCGTCCCTCGCTTGGGGCGCAGGGAGCCCGGATGCGACCCACCGACACGCGCGACCCCGACTACTACCACAAGGTGGTCGACTGCCAGTGGGCCTGCCCGGCCCACACCAACGTCCCCGAGTACATCCGCCTGATCGCCCAGGGGCGCTACACGGACTCGTACCTCCTCAACCGGAAGTCGAACGTGTTCCCCGGGATCCTCGGGCGCACCTGCGACCGGCCGTGCGAGCCCGCCTGCCGCCGCGGCCGGGTCGAGGAGGAGCCGGTCGCGATCTGCCGGCTCAAGCGCGTCGCGGCCGACCTGCGCGGCGACGTCACCGGCCGCCTGCCCGTGGCGGGCGCGCCCAACGGCAAGCGCGTCGGCCTGATCGGCGCGGGCCCGGCCTCGCTCACGGTCGCCAACGACCTGCAGCCGCTCGGCTACCACTGCACGATCTTCGAGGCGCTGCCCCACGCGGGCGGCCTGATGCGGATCAACATCCCCGCGTTCCGCCTGCCGCCCGAGGTCCTCGACACCGAGATCGGCTACGTGACGGACATGGGCCTCTGCGAGGTCCGCTACGACGCGCGCGTCGAGTCGCTCAAGGCGTTCCTCGACGAGCACGCCTTCGACGCGGTGTTCATCGGCACCGGCGCGCCCAAGGGCAAGGAGCTCGACCTGCCCGGCCGCAAAGAGGCCGACGCGAACGTCCACATCGGCATCGAGTGGCTCGAGTCGGTCCACTTCGGCCACATCGACGCGATCGGTGAGCGCGTCCTCGTGATCGGCGTCGGCAACACCGCGATGGACTGCTGCCGCACGAGCAAGCGCCTCGGCGGCACCGACGTCAAGGTCATGGCCCGCAAGAGCCGGCCGTACTTCAAGGCGTCCCCCTGGGAGCTCGAGGACGCGGAGGAGGAGCTCGTCGAGATCCTCGAGAACCACTCCCCCGCCGAGTACGTGGTGGAGGACGGCAAGCTCGTCGGGATGCGCTTCGACATCGTCGAGTGGCACGAGGACCCGGAGTCCGGGCGGCTCAAGTCCACCAAGGTCGGCGAGAAGCTGATCCCCTGCGACGACGTGATCCTCGCGATCGGCCAGGACAACGCGTTCCCTTGGATCGAGCGCGACATCGGCATCGAGTTCGGCAAGTGGGACATGCCGGTCGTCGACAAGACGACGTTCATGACGACGCGCGAGGGCGTCTTCGTCGGCGGCGACGCCGCGTGGGGCCCGGAGAACATCATCTGGGCGGTCGAGCACGGCCACCAGGCGGCGCTCTCGATCCACCTCCACTGCCAGGGCCAGTCCCTCACCGACGCGCGCCCGCCTCGCGGGATCGAGCTGACGAGCTCGAAGATGGGGCTCCACGAGTGGAGCTACGCCAACGACTACAACCCGAAGAAGCGCGCCAAGATGAACCACGCCGACCTCAAGGCGCGGTTCGAGGCGCTCTCGCTCGAGGTGGAGCTCGGCTTCAACGCCGAGCAGACCGCGCGCGAGGTCCAGCGCTGCCTCAACTGCGACGTGCAGACCGAGTTCCTCGCGAACGCCTGCATCGAGTGCGACGCCTGCATCGACATCTGCCCGGTGAGCTGCCTGACGATCACCCCCAACGGGGAGGAGGGCGAGCTCCGCGTGCGACTCACCGCCCCGGCGGAGAACAAGGACCAGGCGCTCTACGTCTCGCCCGACCTGCCGCAGACCGGCCGCGTCATGGTGAAGGACGAGGACCTCTGCGTGCACTGCGGGCTCTGCGCCGAGCGCTGCCCGACGGCGGCCTGGGACATGGCCAAGATGGATCTGTTCATCCCCCACGCGCCCGACGCCGGGGTGGACGGGGCGGGGACCGCGGACGCGGGATCAGAGGACGCCGCCGAGTAGGCGTCGACGAGGTACACCATGAGCGACCAGGGCTCGCGGACGAACGGGGCCGGCCCCGACAGCGTGCGCGTCAACGACTGCGCCTTCCGCATCGCGACGGTCAACGGGACCGGCTCGGCGAGCGCGAACGGCATGCTGATGCAGGCGATCTTCCGGATGGGCGTGCCCGTCTCGGGCAAGAACGTCTTCCCCTCGAACATCCAGGGCCTGCCGACCTGGTACGAGATCCGGGTCAACGGCGAGGGCCACTGCGCGCGCACCCCGCGCTTCGACCTCGCGGTCGCGATGAACCCGCAGACCTACCGCAAGGACGTCGACAGCGTGGTCGACGGCGGCTGGATCCTCTACGACAGCACCTGGCCGCTCGCGGACGAGCTGCACCGCGACGGCATCCACTTCCTCGGCGTCCCGCTCGCCCAGATGTGCACCGAGCACTTCGAGGGATCGCGCACGCGCATCCTGATGAAGAACATCTGCTACGTCGGCGCGCTGGGCGCGCTGCTCGACCTCGACATGGAGGTCGTCAAGGAGATGCTCGAGGAGAAGTTCTCGGCGAAGAAGCACTTGCAGGACGCGAACGACCTCGCGATCAGGCTCGGCTACGACTACGCCAAGGAGCACTTCGACTGCCCGCTCCCCATCCGCATCCGCGCGATGAAGGAGAACGACAACAAGATCATCATCGACGGCAACACCGCGGCCGCGCTCGGCTGCGTCTACGCCGGCGCCACGGTCGCGGCCTGGTACCCGATCACTCCGTCCACGTCGCTGATGGACGCCTTCGCCCGCTTCGCCAAGCGCTTCCGTACGGATGAGGAAGGCAAGGGTCGTTACATCTTCCTGCAGGCGGAGGACGAGCTCTCCGCCGCCGGCATCACGATCGGCGCGGCCTGGGCCGGGGCCCGCGCGTTCACGAGCACCTCGGGCGCGGGCATCAGCCTGATGAACGAGTTCCTCGGGCTCGCCTACTACGCGGAGATCCCCGCCGTCTTCTTCGACGTCCAGCGCGTCGGCCCCTCGACCGGGATGCCGACGCGAACCCAGCAGGGCGACATCCTCAGCAACGTCTACGCATCGCACGGCGACACGACGCACATCGCGCTGTTCCCGAGCGACCCGCGCGAGTGCTTCGAGATGGCCCGCGACGCGTTCGACGTCGCCGAGCGGTTCCAGACGCCGGTCTTCGTGGTGAGCGATCTCGACATCGGGATGAACGACTGGGTCGTCGACCGCTTCGAGTGGGACGACGCCTACCGCCCCGATCGCGGCAAGGTGCTGGGCGCGAAGGATCTCGAGGAGATGGAGGCCTTCTACCGCTACCTCGACACCGACGGCGACCACATCCCCTACCGCACGCTGCCGGGCGTGCACCCGAAGGGCGCCTACTTCACGCGCGGCTCGGGGCACGACAAGTACGGGCGCTACACCGAGGACGACGAGCCGTTCCGCGAGGTGGTCTCGCGCCTGCGCGACAAGGTCCTCAGCGCGGGCGACGCCGTGCCGCAGCCGATCCTCGAGACGGTCGAGGGCGCCGAGCTCGGAATCGTGACGCTCGGCGGCTGCGACGGCGGCTGCCGCGAGGCGATCGCGCGGCTCGCCAAGGCCGGCATCAAGGCGGACTACATGCGGGTCCGCGCCTTCCCCTTCCCCGAGTCGGTCGAGGCGTTCCTCCGCTCCCACGAGCACAACTACGTCGTCGAGCAGAACCGCGACGGCCAGCTCCGCCGGCTTCTGCTGCTCGAGACCGAGATCGAGCGCGAGCGTCTGCGCAGCGTGCCGGTGTGGGGCGGCATCCCGCTCAGCGCCGACGACGTCATCGAGGGTATCCAGGCCGCGCAGCAGCGCGCGGAGCAGGGCACCGGGGTCCACCCGAAGATCGAAGGAGCGCCGGCATGACCTACATCGCCAAGCCCGCCGTCCGACACCCGAGCCTGCCGAAGAACGCGCTCGGGCTCACCTTCCGCGACTACGAGGGCAGGCTCTCCACGCTCTGCGCGGGGTGCGGCCACGACTCGATCACCACCGCGGTCGTGCGTGCCTTCTGGCGCCTCGCGATCCCGCCGCACCGCGCCGTGAAGCTCTCCGGCATCGGCTGCAGCTCGAAGACGCCGACCTACTTCCTCAACGAGGCGCACGGCTTCAACTCGGTCCACGGCCGGATGCCTTCGGTGGCGACCGGCGCCAACGCGGCCAACCGTGACCTCGTCTACATCGGGATCAGCGGCGACGGCGACTCGCTCTCGATCGGGCTCGGCCAGCTGTGCCACGGCATCCGACGCAACCTGAACCTCACCTACGTGCTCGAGAACAACGGCGTCTACGGGCTCACCAAGGGTCAGTTCAGCGCGAGCGCCGACCTCGGAACCAAGGCCAAGAAGGGCCAGGTGAACCGCGTCCGCCCGATCGACCCGGTGCTCCTCGGGATCACCCTCGGGGCGACCTTCGTGGCCCGCTCGTTCAGCGGCGACAAGGACCAGCTCGTGCCGATCCTCGAGGCCGCGCTGCGCCACAAGGGCTTCGCGCTCATCGACGTGATCAGCCCCTGCGTCACGTTCAACGACCACAAGGGCTCGACCAAGAGCTACGTCTGGACGCGGCAGCACTACCACGAGGTCACCGAGGCGAGCCTCGTGCCGCTGCGCACCGAGATCACCGCCGAGCAGAAGCGCGGCGAGGTCACCCCGGTGCGCCTCCACGACGGCAGCGTCGTCACCCTCAAGAGCGTCGACGAGGGCTACGACCCTACGGACCGCGCGGCGGCCTTCGCGCACGTCGCGAAGCTCAGCGCCGAGGGTCACGTGCCGACGGGCATCCTCTACCTCGAGGAGGGCCACGACGACATGCACGCGCTCGAGAGCACGGTCGAGACCCCGCTCGTCGAGCTCCCCTTCGAGGACCTCTGCCCCGGCCGCGAGAAGCTCTCGAAGTTGATGGACGAGTTCCGCTGAGCTCGGGCGCGCCGGCTGCTCGGCGCGCTTTGGTTTCGTTCGCTCGGCCGGCTCTGCCGCCACGCGAGAGCTCCCGCCTGCTGCGTGCGTCCGGTGGAGTCGCGTGGGAGCGCCATCCGTCCGTCGAGGCCGGGCGCGGTTGCGTTCGGGCCGCGGTCGCAGGGGGCGCGTCGTCGCGAGGTCAGATCCTGGCTAGGCTCGTTTTATTAACGATTCCCATGGTTTGAACCCGCGCCTCGGCGCGAGTGGACCTGGCGACGGGCTCTCCTAGACTGTCCCCTAGGAGCGCCCCGCGACGGTGGTGAATCAAGCTCCTAGCGCGCACCGACGCGGCCGCGACGACGGGGCCGCCGCGCGCGATTCGATGGCGCCGAGCCACGAGCTCGGGCGGAGGGACACGTGCGCGCACTGAGGGAGACCTACGCCGGACGGCTGCTTGCGGCCGCTCTCATTCCGATCATGACCGGCTGTAGCCTCGCGGGCTTCGGTGCGGGAGTCGGAGCCGCGCCCGCCGCCTCGTCCTCGGCGAGCGGGAGCCCGCTCGGTCCCCCTCCGGTCTCGGCCTCGGCCAGCGCGGCCGACGAAGGCCAGAGCGCGTTCGACGACCCGGTGACCAACACGGGCGCCTTCACCCAGGCGATCCCGTTCCCGGTTCCCGGCGCGATCGCCGGCATGTCGCCGGAGCTCGGCATCGCCTACTCGAGCCAGGGCGGGCTCGGCGTGGCCGGGGTGGGCTGGGACATGCCCATCCCGATGATCCGGCTGAGCACCCGCGAGGGCGTGCGACCGGGGACGCTGCGCGACGATCTTTCGCGCTTCTCCCCGAGGACCTGGATCGACCGCTACACCGGCACCGACGCGCCCATCGCGGTTCGCCGCGAGAGCGCCGCCTACCACTCGGCCTACACGTTCACGTCCAACCCGAACAACGACAACGTCGTGCGGCCCATCCGCGACGAACGTGGTCGGCGGTACCACGGCGGCGAGATCGCGGCCTGGGAGGTGACCACCCCCAGCGGGGTCGTCTATCGCTACGGCTACCGCGACGCGGCCTCCACGTTCGCGCGCGCGGGCACCGCGTCGGAGCGCAAGATCGCCTGGATGCTCGACCGCGTGGAGGACGCGCACGGCAACCGGATGGAGTACTACTACGAGGAGTTCCCCAACGATCAGACGCGCTATCGCCAGCCGATCCTCCGCGCGATCGAGTACGGCATCCCGGCGAGCGCGCCCCTCGCGACCGAGCGCATGGTGGTGCTTCTCGAGTACGTGGAGAGTCCCTGGAAGTCGTTCTCGTTCACCACAGGCACCCGCATCGACAGCGCGTTCCTCCTCTCCGACGTCTGCGTGCTTCCCCGCAACCACGTCCGCGAGAGCACCTCCGCCGCGGGTACGCCGCGCTACGACGTCCCGGGCTTCGCGCTCACCAACGGCAGCCCGGAGATCAGCGAGGCGCCGGTAATGGGGTGCCAGCACCTGACCTACGACTTCCAGGATCCGTCCCGGTTCGGCTCCTCGCTGACCGGTCGACCGACCTTGCGGGAGGTGCAGCGCATCGGCTCGGACGGAACGCGCGAGCCGCCGTGGGAGATGCGGTACCGCGGCACGAACATGACGTTCGACCAGGCGTACCGCGACGCGCTCGCCGACAGCACACCCGAGAGGATGACCCTGCCCAGCGGGGCGCACCTGAGCGTCTCGGATCGCGGCTCCCGACAGCGTCTGACGGACCTGAACGGCGACGGCCGGCTGGACATGCTCCGCGGATCGGCGTCGGGGGACTACGACGTCGAGATCGACACGGGCTCGGGCTACGTCGCGGACAGCTACGAGAACCCGCTGCGGCGAGACGCCTCGCCCATGACGCTGACATCGACCGAGATCGACGTCGGGCCCGACACGACCGACTCCGACTGCTGGTACAACTTCCAGATCGACGTCCGCTGGTCCGCGTCGTCCAGCTCGGGCCTCGGCTACAGCGAGCCGCTGACCTCGGCGCCACCGAGCTACTACGTCGATGACATCCTGGACAACTCGCCGCTGAGCCTCGGCGCGTCCCAATACCTCGACTACACCGTCAACGGGCCTCCGCCGCAGATCTCGCGTGGCGCGGGCATGGCCGGCGCCGCCCTCACGATCGACCAGCTCGTCCGCTACGGCGAGAGCTCCCGCAGCCCCGGCGCGTTCGCGCGCAGCACCAGTGACTGCCAGGACCATCGCGATTGGCTCTCCGTGGACTACTGCTGGGACGTCGGGACCGGCGGGCGCGGCGTGGCGGGCGCGGACCTCGGCTGCCTCGACTACGCGGGCAGCCGCTGGTTCACCGCCGGGAGCCACTACACCGGCTACTCCTCGAGCCTCTTCGACGCGACCGACCTGAACGGCGACGGCCTGCTCGACCTCGTGTACGCGGCGAACGTGATCCAGCGGACCGCCGACGGCCGCAGCCGAGACCTCGCGCGCGGCGCGAACGACTGGTACTGGGCGCCAGGCACCGGTGACGGCTTCGACACCCTGCGGCCGTGGCCGATGCCGAGCAAGGACGGCGAGGGGCTACCGGGCGTCGACATCGTCCACAGCACCGGGCTGCTCTCGACCTCGACCACCACGTCCGACGTCCAGACCCCTCGCGCGGTCGGGATCGGGATCAACGCCTCCGTGACGCCGATGGGGTTCCCGGTGTCGTCCTCGGTGCTGTTCCCGGGCGGCTCGGTGGGGTTGCCGACGTCGGGCCGGGGCCTCGCCTCGGCGGCCCTCGGCGCCATCCGACAGGGCCTCTCGAGCGTCGACCCGCACAACGCGGCGCTCATGGGCGGCGTGGCCTCCACGCTCGCGACCCAGGGTCGGAACGCGATCCCGTCGGTGGGAGTCGGCCTGGAAATCACGACCGCAGGTCTCGTTCCGCACCTCAACCTCCCGTTCGTCGGTGACGTGCTGCGCTGGGCCAACCAGAAGCCGAACACCGACGTGAACCGTCAGTACCAGGGGCCGCTCGATCTGAACGCCGACGGCCGCCCGGACTACGTCTCGGCGCGATTCGACGCGGGCAGCGATCGCAACGCGCCGACCGACTGGCTCCTCTACCGCAACCAGGGGACCGGCTTCGAGCCTCCGGTCTACTTCCGCTTCACCGACGCGCCGACCTACGAGGACAGCACGGGCCTCACCCGCACGGTGAGCAGCATGTCCGAGTCGACGGTCTTCAGCGACACGAAGAGCGACTGGTTCCGCGACGTGGGTCGCATCGTCACCGATGTCCCGTACGGCACGACCGAGCAGCGGCACGGGTTCGTCGACCTGAACGGCGACGGTCTGCAGGACTTCGTCGACACCCACGTGCGCCAGGAGTCAACCTCCGGCGGCAGGGAGAACATCTGGGTCGTCCACTTCAACCAGGGGGACGGATTCGCGGCGCCCGTCGCTTGGCAGGTCCAGGGGTGGAACGACCCGCCGTCCGGGTGCTCGCACCTGCTCCCGGGGACGGCGCCCCACCTCTCGAGCAACGCCTTCGTGCAGCACGACAGCCTCGGGTGGTCGTTCAGCCGCCAGACCCAGTCGCTGCTGGACGTCAACCAGGATGGACTGCTGGATCTCGTGGCGGTGGAGCCCGCTCCCATCCGAGGCTCGGGGTGTGGCTACGTCCAGGGCATGCGGGTGCGGACGGACACCGAGCTCGTCGAGCGGAGCTCGCCCTACGTCCTGAACGCGCCGATCCGCGTGCACCTCAACACGGGCCGCGGGTTCGCGGCCCCCGTCGAGTGGGTGGGCGCCGGAGGCGTGGCCCTGAGCGGCTCGGAGGTCCAGTACTTCCCGGGCCGAGAGGGCAGCGACGACCACGGCGAGGTCGTCCTCGAGTCGCGCGCGCACAGTCTGTCCTGGGGCGTGACCTCGGTCGCCGACTACAACCAGGACGGCGTGGCCGAGATCGCGGTCCGCCGCTCGGAGATCCACGACAGCGGCTCGTCGTCGTCGAGCGAGTACGATCTCCTCCCGATCGGCTTCGCGCAGCCGGACGTGCTCGTCGGCGTGACCACGCCGCAGGGCGCCCTCGCGCAGGTCGACTACCGCTACCACGTCGACCCGACCGGTCGGATGGGCCAGGGCCAGTGGGTGGTCGAGAGCGTCGAGCTGTGGGACGGCGTGCCGGCTCACCTGAGCTCACGCGTCCGGACGCGCTACCGGTACGAGGGAGGCCTCTACAGCCGAGAGCATCGCGCGTTCTGGGGCTTCGAGCGCGTGTACACCTACCGGGACGGCGCCGAGGGCTACACGGTCTCGCGCTACTACCAGGAGCGCGGCTTCGAGGGCGTGCTCTACTGTCGCGAGGTGCGGCGTCAGCCCGTCGCCTCGGTGATGGCGCTGTCCGACGAGCTCGGAGCGCTCGTGGGGTCGCACGAGGCTGGCTGGCTCTCCGGCGCCCCGCGCCCCACCGACTACTCCGCCGCCGCGGCGGTCGGAAACCCCGCGACCCTGCACCGGCCGAGCGGCACGCCTGTGGTCAGCGCGGATGACGGCAGCGTGCCTGAGCCGCTCGAGTCCTCCGGCGGCGCCGTCGCCGACGCGACCTCGGTCTACGGGTCGCCGGGCGGAGGCGGGGGCGAGGACGCGGCGATCGACGAGGCGGAGGCCGACGACACCGCGCCGCCGGAGACGGCGCCCATCGACTACACCGAGGACGCGAGCGACGCGACCGGCCTCTTCTCCTCGGCGGATCTCCCGTCGGACACGGACTTCGGCGCCCCCGGCGATCCCTCGCACGGCGAGGAGCACGGCGCGGACACGCTGCCCCTCTACACGCCCGTGCCGGTCGCGGCGGTCACGCAGTACGGCACGATCGACCTCTATCCGAGCGCCGACGCGGTCGACCCCGCGGCGCTCGACTGCGGCAACCCGTCGGACTCGGGGCAGCTGGTGGAGCGGGAGTACTGGATCTACGAGAACCTGTCGGGCGAGCCGGGGGTCTACACGCCGCGCCTGACTCGAACGTTCAGCCTCCTGTACGACGCCTCGGGCGGCAATCCGCGCGTGACGAGCGAGCGGTTCCAGCACGACGCGAACGGCAACGAGGTTCGCACCGTCGACGAGGGCGACCTCGCGGTCACCGGCGACGAGGTGGTCACCGAGACCGACTACACCGACCCGTCCGGAGGCGGCATCCGCGCGCTCCCGTGTCACGTGCGACGGACCGCCAGCCGCGCCGGCGTGGGGACCGTCCCCCTCGCGGAGGAGTGGATCGGCTACGACGGCGCCCCGGCCGACGGAAGCTGCCCGCCGGCCCTCACCGGTGACCCGACCGAGACGCGCGTCGAGGTGGAGCCCGGTCGCAGCGTCACGACGGCGCGGCTGTTCACGCCCGAAGGGCTCCTCGAGAGCGAGACCTCGCCGTCGGGTCACACCCGGTCGCGGAGCTACGACCCCCTCTTCCCCTGGCTCGTGGTCGAGGAGAGCGCGGACGTCACCAACCCGGCCGGCCTCACCACGCTGACGCGATCGCACCGCTATCACGGAGTCCACGACACCGAGCGGCGCAAGTTCGGCCTCCCGCACGAGCAGGTCGCGGTGGACGGCGCGACCACGACCTGGACCTACGACGGCCTCGGCCGGCTCGCGAGCGAGCGGTCTCCGGGCGGGTTCCTGGCGAGCCTCACGGAGTACGTGTACCGGGACTTCGACGCCTCCACCGGCCAGCGCCTCCCGCAGCGCGAGCGTGAGACCTCGTTCGGCGGCGCCTGGTTCGGGACCTCGTTCGAGCGACTCGAGCGCTACGACGGCTTCGGTCGGGTCCTCGAGGTCCAGGCCGTCGCGCCGCCCAACGACGCCTCCTGCGGCGCCGGGTGCTTCGTGGTCGCGGCGGAGAGCACATACGACGCCGACGGAAGGGTCACCTCCGCCCGCGCGCCCTACTTCTCCAACGAGCCGACCGACGTCCGCCGCACCGAGACCACCTACGATCTCCTCGGTCGTCAGACGTCCGTCGTCGGCCCGAACGGCGCGACCACGGAGGTCGCCTACGATCGCGAGCAGGCGACGACGGTCGGCCCGGACGGTGAGGTCTCCGTCGAGCGCGTCGACGCGCGCGGTCACCTCCTCGAGCGCTTCGACTACCTCGGCTCCGGCGCGACGCTCTACCGCGAGACGCGCTACGAGCGGCGCCCCGACGGTCAGGTGCTGCGCATCGAGGACGACGCGGGTGACGTCTGGGAGCGGGAGTACGACTTGCTCGGGCGAGAGGTGCGCCGGACGGATCCCGATGGCGGCGAGAGCGTCCGCCTCTACGACGACGACGGGCTGCTCCGACTCTCGCTCGACGCTCGGTTCGCGACCACCGGGGTCGGGATCGAGATGCAGTACGACGAGCTCGGCCGACCGGTGCGCCAGCGCGAGCTCGAGGGCGCGACCCGAAGCGGCCTGAGCCTGAGCGGCGGCATGGTGACGGCGGAGACCCGATGGTCCTACGACGTCGATCCGTCGACCCTGGGCGGCACCGCCTGCACCGGCTCCTCCGTCGGCCATCTGAGCCGGGTGGAGCGCCTCCAGAGCGTGAGCGGCGCGCTGACGACCGTCTCACTGCGTGACTTCTGCTACGACTCGCGCGGCCACCGCACCGTCGAGGAGCACACGATCGACGGGCGGCCGTTCCGCTTCTCGTGGACCTACGACCTCCGCGGCAACCCCACCCGGGTCACCTACCCGGACGGGCACTCGGTCGCGCTGAGCTACGACGCGGGCGGGCACCTCGTGAGCGGCGCCGAGGGCAGCGACGTCTTCCTCTCCGACGTCGCCTACGACGCCGAGGGGACGCCGACGCGCCGCGAGCTGTCGGACGGTCGCATCTCCGAGAGCACGTGCTTCGCGGTCACCGCGACCGGGCGGCGCGCGCGGCGGATCGGCGCCGGCCCTGCCGGGTACGAGATCGAGTGCGGGGCCAGTGAGTCCGGCGACGTGGTGAGCGGGACCGCGACGCACGAGCTGCGCTACGGCTTCTCGGCCGGCGCGCGGGTCACGAGCCGTGAGGAGTCCTTCACCATCCCTCTGAGCCTCGCCTCGGTGACGGAGACGCGCTCCTACGTGTACGACGACCTCGGTCGCCTGACCGAGGAGACCCCTGGCGCGAGCGCGCCGACCGCGTTCACCTACGACACGCGCGACAACCTGCTGTCGATCGGCGCCCAGCTCCAGGGTTACGGCGACCCGGCGCGGAGCGTGCGCAACGCCGGGCCCCACGCGCTCGTGCAGACGACGGGCGGGGACTCGTTCCACTACGACCCGGCCGGCAGCGTCGAGCGCTGGGAGACCACCACGGGGGCGGACTACGGCTTCGCCCGCAGCGCGACCGGTCGCATCGTCGCGGTGCGCGATCACGGCGCGCTGGTCCAGGAGAACCTGTACGACGCCGAGGGCGTGCGCGTCCTCAGGCGCGACGCCTCGGGCGACACCCTCTTCGTCGGGCACGGCTACCGGGTCAACCCGGACGGAACCACCGAGACGGCCGAGGCGAGCGGCGGCTACCGGCTGGACCGCAGCGCCACCGGCGGGGCGATCGAGCGCTACTACACGCGCCCCGACCTCGTCGCCTCGAACGGCGCGGTCATGGACGCGCACGGAAGGCTAGTGCAGCACGTAAGCTACTCTGCGTGGGGGCAGACGCTCGCCGACGACCGCTTCGACCCCGACCCCACCGACGGTGTCACCCCCGACGCGACCGATGAGCTGTTCAACGGCCACGTCCGCGAGGGCCTCTACGGCGCGGCCGACGCCTACGACTTCGGCGCGCGCGTCTACGTCGCGAGCACGGGCCGCTGGCTGAGCCTCGACGCGCTCGAGGTGGACGGGCTCAACCGCTACGCGTTCGTGCGGAGCGACCCGGGCAACCTCACCGATCCCGATGGCAACGCGGGCTGCCCGAACCAGACGACCGCCACCGCGTCCGGAGGAGGAGTAACCGGGACGTTGAGCGGCGGGACGTGCTCCAACCAGCAACGCACTACCACCATCCCGGGCGGTGGGACGGTCGAGGGCGAGGCGCTCCGCGGTGATGCTTCATCCAACGCGACGTATCGGGCGCCCGCGGTGAACGCTTCGAGCACGATTGCCGTCGATGGGCGCGTCGGGACGTGGAGAGGCCTGGCGGCGTGGCGCGGACCTTCGTCGCGCTTCTGGGGGTTCGAGGCGCGGGCGAACGGTCGGATAAGCGTCCTGGATGTCTCGGCCACCGAGCATCACGCCGTGGGCGTGGGCCACCCGCTGCTGCTCTCTCGCGCGTTCGGCTACCAGGGCAGCAATCGCCTTGCCGGTTCGTTCGCAGCGTTCGATCTGGAAGGCGCCCTGACGTCGCGCATCGACTCCGGGTGGATCACGTCGGGCGTCAGACTGGGTGGTGGGGGTAACGCGGGCACGCTGAGTGGGGGGAGTCCGAGCTTCGAGCTCACCCTGTTCGGTGTGCGCTTCTATGGTGGGTCCAACGTATCCATCGGCGCCGGCGCCGAGGGGCGCGCGTACAGCTTCGGTAGCGTCGGTGTGGACGGCGTTGGACTGTCCACCGGAGTCGCGGCGATGTGGGCGCTGGGGCTGGGGGTCGATGTGCAGCTCGGACTGGATTGGTCTGGCGCCCATCAGACCGCGCCAGCCATGGGTCTCTGATCCCGAGCTACGGTTCCGCGTCCATCCGGCCGAGGTACGCGGTCGCGAGCCGGCATAGCTCCTCGCGGAACTCTGGGTCCGCGAGGAGCTCGGGGCGCGAGGCCACCGCGGCCTCGACCACCGCCTCGACCGCGTGCGACACGACGAAGGCCATGAGCGCGCGGTCTCCCTCGCGGACCTCGGAGCCGGCCCGCTCGAGCAGCTCGCCCACGACCGAGTGCACCTTGGCGTCCACCTCGTCGGCCGTTCGCTGAAACCAGCCGGGCGGAACCTCGAGGTGCACCGCTCGACGGACCGCGGGATCGCCGAGCTCGGGTCGCAGGAGGGTGTCGACAAAGACGCGGATCGCGTGGCGGACTGACGGCGGCCCGGGGGTCTCTGCCATCCGCTCGCGCGCCATCTGCAGCGCGCGCTGCTCGATCCGCCGGGCCACCTCGCCGAGCACGCCGAGCTTCGAGTCGAAGTACTGGTAGATCGAGCCAGGGCCGACACCGCTCCGCTCGGCGATGCGCGTGATGGTGAACGCGCCCTGTCCGTCGCGCGCGAGCACGTCCTCGGCGCCGGCGACCACCGCCTCCACGATCTGCTTGCCGCTCTTGGTTCGAGCGGCGCGGCGGCGGCCAGGGGTCGCGTCGCAGCTACGTCGCGGCACGGCGTGAGTCCTCTTTGGCCTCGAGGTCGGGGCGCCCGCGCGGGACGAGGCCGAGCTCCCGCAGCAGGGGTTCGCGGCCAGGCCGGGAGATCTGACGTGCGGACCGAGGGATCGGAGCCGCGCCGACCCGCGCTGCGGTCGCGGGCTCGCCCGCGGCGGAGAGCTCGAACCCCCTACCGCCGCGGCGCGCCGGCCTCGATCCACGCGCGCACGTCGGCGAGGGTGGCCTCGGGCAGGGGCGGCTGATCGAGGGGCATCCGTTCGCCGCAGGCCGCGCCGGTGAGCTTCTGGTAGAGCAGCGACGCGCCCGGGTCGCCGGGGACTACGTAGGTCCGGCCCGCGCAGTCCCCGAAGTCCGCGGACGCCCCGCCGACCAGCCGCGCGTGGGCCGCGTCGACGTCGGTGAGGTCGAGGCCGCCCGCTGCGTCCGCGCCTCCGACGTGGCAGTTGGACACGGCGCAGGTCGGCGCGAAGACCGCCGCGTGCAACGAGTCCCAGTCGTTCGCCGGCCCGCTCCCGCGCGCGGACACGGTGTCGCCGACGTCGCCCTCGCCCTCGGTCCGCTCGACCACCGGCGATCCGCACGAGAGCCAGTTGCGGAGGATCGCCTGGCCGCGCGGCTGATCGAGCGGGGGGAGCGGGCTGCCGTCGGCGTGGGCGTAGACCCCGTCCGCCGCGATCGCGCGGCCCGCGTCGCCGGGCGGCATCTGCTCGAGCTCGACCGCGCCGACGATCGCGTGCCGCCAGCCGTAGACGTTCTGCTGGCCGATCCGGAGCGCGGCCGCGCGGTCGTCGCCCGCGGTGGTCACGGGGAGGTCGAAGTCGAGGCCGCTCGGCGCGCCGTGGCGCGCGTCGCCCTCGGCGGCCGACGAGTGGCAGAACGCGCCTCCACCTGCGCAACCCTGGTGGACGAGCGCCTGGCCCTCGTAGGCGGGGAGCCCGGTGGCGTCGGCGCGGTAGACGAGCGCGCGGGCGGCCTCGAGCTCCTCCGGGGTGCAGGTCTCGAGCTCGGGGTAGCACCCGGCGAGCGCGCCGAGGGCGGCGGCGATCCACAGCGCACGCGTCACGGCCGGCAGTCCCGCTCACGGAGGTTCGCGTCCTCGTTCCCGGCCTGGTCGACCGCGCGGACGACGAAGTCGGTGCGCGCCGTCACCGAGAGCGTGGCGCTCGTCGCGCCCGGCGCGGTCTCCTGGGCGGGGGTGAGCCCGCCGCCGGCGCCGAGCCTGTAGACCCGGTAGACGATCGACGCGCTCGGGGTCACGTCGTCGGTCGCCGCGGTCCACTGGAGGACGCAGGGCGCGCCGTCCGCGTCGTCGATCCCGCCGAAGACCGGCGGGGTGGTGTCGTCGCACGCGCAGTCGGCCGGGCAGCTGCCGCAGCTCTCGCCCGCGCCGCACACACCGTCGCCGCAGTCGGCGGGCCCGCCTCCGCAGTCCGCCGTCGCGCGCGCGCCCTGCTCGATCCAGCGGCAGATCAGGTCGCGCTCGGCCGCCGACAGGGGCGCTCGCCCGCGTGGCATCCGGTCGCCGAAGGGCGGCGCGTCGCCGGTCTTCTGCCAGACGACGCTGTTCGCGCAGTCGCCGGGCGTGAGCACGGGGCCGGAGGCGCCGCCGCGGGTGATGCCCGCGTAGCTGGTCAGGTCGAGGCCCGCTTCACCGCCCGCGTCGTGGCAGCCGGTGCACCGGCCGAGCACGGGCGAGAGGTCGGCGAAGCCGAGCTGGTCGCAGGTGGACGCAGGCCCCGCGTCGGCGGCCAGCCCCGCGTCGGGCGCGACCGCGACCGCGCCGCCGTCGTCGAGGCCGGCCGCGTCTGCCGGTGCGACGCGATCGCGCCTGCGGGGCCCAGTCACGCCGACGCCGTCAGGGACGCAGGCGCTCAGAGAGAGAACGAAGCCCACGAGGGCCAGCTCGGTGCGGTGCCGCATGCCTCGAGCCGTACCCTCTCGCGCGAGCGAGGCAACGATTCTGGCGCGACCGGTAACCACGGGTCACGGGAGCTGGCGTGATCGCGGCGCGCCGGCTCGAAGCGCGGGGCGTCCGGCTCGGGACGTCAGGCCTCGGGGAGCGGCGGACCGCGGGTCGCGCTGAGGACGCCGGCCTCGAGGGCGAAGCGCACGATCTCGGCCCTCGACTTCAGCTCGAGCTTGGCCGCGATGTTCGCGCGGTAGGCGTCGACCGTCTTGACGCTGATCCCCATCTGCTCGGCCGCCTCGCGGTGGGTCAGGCCATAGGCCACCGCGACGAAGACCTCGTGCTCGCGCGGGCTGAGCCGGGCGAGCATCGGCGAGATGAGCCGGGTGCTGTCCGTCGCCCCGCGCTTCCGGCCGGGCTTCGTCTCGCGGGGCGGGACGAGCACGGGGCTGGTCGGGTGCTGGCTGCGCGCCTCGATGCACGCGTCGCTGACCACGCTGAGCTCGACCCGACCGATAGAGATCTTGTCGCCCGGCCGGAGCACGACCGGGCCCTCGATCCGCTCCTCGTTGACGAAGACGCCATTGGAGCTGTCGAGGTCCTCGAGGCGAGCGACGTCGCCCGTGACGACGATCTGCGCATGCCGGCGGCTGATCAGCGGGTCGTGCAGCGCGAGATCGCAGCTCGAGCCGCGGCCGATCACGAAGGCGCCGTCGCGCAGATCCAGCTCGCTCCCGGCGTAGCAGAGACGCGGCGGCACTCAGGCTCCCTGGGTTGGGCCGAGGGAAAGGGCCGCCGCGGACGGGGACGTGCGGCGCGCAGCGCGCGGGTCGATCGGGTCGCGCGAGGCGCGCGTTCTCGTCGGTCCCTCCATCTGTCCCCGACCGAGCTTTAGTGGGCGTGGTCCCGCGACGCTACCGGGGAAACTCCCCGGGTCCCCGTTTGAGGCTCACCGTCGCGCGTCGGAGAGGCGCCTCGCCTGGGTCTCAGTAGAGGAACGGGACGATGCGGTAGGGCACGCGGCGGCAGTACTCGTCCCAGTCGTCACCGTACTTGTCGTGGCACAGCGCGTGGTCGCGACGCTCCCGGTTGATGAGCAGCGGGGTGAAGTAGAGCACGTAGAAGTACGGGACGATGCTCCCGAAGCCGCACGCCAGGCACCACGCGTAGGCCATCATCAGGTCGCCCAGGTAGTTGGTGTGCCGCGCGAGGCCCCACCACCCCGAGACGAGCAGGGATGTGCCGCGCTTGGTCTTGAGCACCTTGGGCGGCTTGCCCCAGACGTTCCGCGACGGATCGCGCCGGAAGCGCTGCTTCTGGAGGTTCGAGTCGCGGAAGACGACGTAGCCCGCGAGGTTGAGCGCGACGAGCAGCGCGGCGGCCCACGCCGGCAGCTCGTGGGGCGACGCCAGCAAGTACTGTTGCTGTAGCGTGAAGTTGAACGGCATCCACACGAGGAACGCGTGGGTCAGCATGAACCCGTAGTTCTCGTAGATGATGTCGAGCATCGACAGGAGGTTCGACTCGAAGACGAAGAAGTCGAGGATGTAGATCATCTGGCAGAGCGTCACGACGCCCATCGCGAGCGAGATCGAGCCGGTCTGCTCGAGCTCCGCGGCCGGCATCAGGATCGCGAGCGCGCCCCAGGTGCCCATCCCGATGTGCGACTCGAAGAAGAACTTCAAGTCGAACAGGCCGAAGCGCGGGTTCAGCACCGTGCCCATGAAGAAGTCGTAAGGGACGTTGCCACTCGATCGCTCGAGGTCGCCGCGCCGTCGTCCCCAGACGTAGAACCAGCCCGCGAGGAGCGCGGCCGCGACGGTGCTGATGGTGAGCAGCGGCCCGAGCTCCGCGAGGATCTCGCGCGCCGAGATCACCCCCGCCGCGAGGCCGGCGACGAGGAGCGCCATCGACACGAGGAACGCGCTCAGGCCGTTGAGCTTGTACTCGAGCCGGCCGCCGCCGTGGGGCAGGGGCGCGCCGGTGACGACCTTCCCGGGCGCGACCAGCCCGAGCACCACCTGCAGCCCGAGCCAGGCGCCGAAGATCAGCGTCGCCTTGAGGGTCGGCGCGGGGAACATCTGCAGCAGCTCCCCGACCGAGCCGGGAAGCCACAGGCTGCCGTCGGCCAGCGCGACGCACGCCCAGAGGTAGAACGTGATCGCGGGGACGAGGAAGGTCAGCGCGAAGGTCCCCACGGGGCCCCCGAAGTGCGAGGGGGCGACCCGCTCGGGGGCGTCGGCGGGGGGCGGTGAGTCGTCGGTGCGGGAGGCCACGGCGGCGCAACCGTAGCAGCGTCCGCTCAAGATGCCTGCGCGGCGCCCGGCGAGGCCGCGTCGCGCAGGTGTCACCGGCCCGCACCGCGTTCTTACTCGACCGAAACTCGCTCGAAACAACGCCCCCTCAGCCTGGTCCCATGCTGCGTCGCATCCTCTCGGTCCCCGTCTACGTCGCGCACTGAATTCGAGCACATCTCAAGACCCCTCCCGTCGCCTCGGCGGCGGGACGACGCGCCCCGCACGCCAGTCGCTCCTCCGAAATGCGGCAGCATTTCGTCGTCGGCCCGGCGCGCGGGACACGCCGTCGCGCTCACCGATCCTCGGTCCGGGGTCTTGAGATGTGCTCTGCTCGGTCGGCAGCGTCGTCGTCCTCGTCGGCCTCGTCCGCGCCGGCCGCGAGGTGCGCGCGCCCGAGCGCTGACCTCTCGAGGCGACTCGAGGCGATCAGCCCGTCAGCAGCCACCACACGCGGTCGTAGGACGCGGCGTAGTGGAGCAAGGTGAGGCCGCCGAGGGCCGCGGACGAGCCGCGCGCGCCGGTGTGGGCGAGGGCCCAGGTCGCGGCCCCGAAGATCGCCAGCTCGAGGACGAGGCGGAGCCAGCCCGGCGTCGCCACGACCGTGTCTCCCGAGCGGCTCGGGTCACCGGGCACCGCGAAGACGCCCCAGAGCACGGCCGCGACGAGCGGTAGTCCGATCGCGAGCCCCCACCGCACGCCGACGCGCGGGTCGAGGTGATAGCCGCCGTAGCCCATCGCGGCGAGCGCCGCGAGTTCGAGCGCGAAGCGGAGGGCCAGGTTGACGGGGTGGGCGCCCATCGCTCACGCCGCCTGGGCGTCCACCGCGCCGCTCGCGTCACCCCCCGCGAGCGTCACGCGGGCGACCTCGCGCGCGTCGGTGGCCATGACCCCGAAGGCCTCTCGGAACCGCCGGTCGTCGACGCGGTAGGGGTGCTCCCACTGGTAGAGCATCTCGTGCACGTTGCGCATGAGCGGCGAGAAGACCCCGAGCCCGCCGACCAGCCACGTCGGCACGCGCCGCAGCCGCGCGGGGTGGCCCGCGACCTCGAAGAACGACTCGACGAGCGCGCGCGTGGTCGGCGCCGCGATCACCGGGAGCATCCACACCCGCCGCTCGAGCGCGCGTGGCTCCGTGCCGAGGATCGCGAGCCCGCGCGCGACGTCCGGCGTGAAGGCGTAGCTCCGCGGGAGGTCCGGATCGCCGAAGACCTCCACCGCCTTTCCCCCGCGGACTCGCGACAGGAACCGGTCGTGGAAGACGACGCTGCTCGGGGTCTCGGGCCCCACGTAGTCGGGCGAACGGCCGAAGGTGACGTGGACGTCCCCGCGCGCGTGCGCCGCGAGGGTCTCCTCCACCAGCTGAGCCCGCAGCTCGCCCTTATGGCTGCACGGCGCCAGGGGCGTGTCCTCGTCGATCGGGCCCTCGGGGACGCCGAGCATGTAGAGGCAGTCGAGCCCGACGAGCCGCGCCCCGGACCGCGCCGCGCCGTCCCGCACGGCCCGGTAGAGCGGCAAGAGCACCTCGCCCCAGCGCGTGTAGTCGCTCGGGTTCACGCAGTTGTAGACCACCTCGGCGCCGGCGCAGGCCGCGTCGGCCACCGCCGGGTCGGTTACGTCCCCCTGCACCCAGGTGAGCCCCGGCCGGCTCTCCCCGGGCGCGCCCCGCCGGACCAGCCGGACCTCGTGGCCCCGCGCCAGCAGCTCCGCGGCCAGCTTCCGGCCGACCTGCCCTGCCCCGAACACCGTGTGCGTCGTCTTCGTCATCGCGTCCTCCTGGGGCTCATTGTTGGTTTTGCGCGGATGTGCGTCATCACGTGAATTCGCGGGTTGGCTTTGCTAAAACGCAGATCGTGCGATGGGACGACATGAGGGTGCTGCTCGCGGCGCACCGCGCCGGGACGCTGCTCGGGGCCGCCGCCGCGCTCGACACCCACGCCTCGACGATCGGCCGGCGGCTCGACGCGCTCGAGGCGGACCTCGGCGCGCACCTCTTCGATCGGACCGCCTCGGGCCTCGTGGCGACCGAGCTCGCCGAGTCGCTGCTCCCGATCGCCGAGGCGATGGAGGCGCGGGCCGCCGACGTGCGCCGGGCGGTGGAGGGGCGCGAGACGGAGCCGCGCGGGTGGGTCCGCGTGACCGCGCCGCCCGGGGTCGCGACCTTCGCGATCGCGCCGCGGCTGCCCGCACTCTACGCCCGCTACCCCGGGCTCCGCGTGGAGCTGCTGCCGTCGATCGGCTACGCCGACCTCACCCGGCGCGAGGCGGACATCGCGCTGCGCGCGCAGCTCCCGGCGAGCGGCGACCTCGTCTCCACGCGCGTCGGGGAGGCGGAGCTGGAGCCGCTGGTGTCCGAAGCGCTCGACGCGGAGCTCGGCGCGGTAAGGAGCCTCGCGCGCGTCTCCTGGCTCCAGTGGAGCGACTCGCTGGCCCACCTCCCCGACGCGCGCTGGATCGCGGAGGTCGCCGACGAGGCGCAGATCGCGCTGCGCTGCAGCAGCTTCGAGCCGATGGTCCTCGCCGCCCAGGCGGGCCTGGGCGCGCTGCTCGGCGCGGCCGCGCTCGCACCGCCCGGGCTCACGCGGCTGCGGATGACGGCGGGTCTACGTCGCCGTCTGCCCGCGCTCCCGCGCGGCGCGGTCTACCTCGTCGGCCACCGCGCCCTCCGCGACGTCCCGCGAGTCGCCGCGGTGTGGGACTTCCTTCGCGACGAGGCGTTCGCGCTGTGATCTCGCGCTGTGATCTCGCGCTGTGATCTCGCGCTGTGATCTCGCGCTGTGATCCCGCGCCGTGACCTCTGACCTCGCCGGTCGCTACTCGCTCTCGTCGTCGCCGAGCCGCGGGGTCGCGTCCCGCTCGACCTTCGACGCGAGCGACTGGAGGAAGCGATCCTGGATGGGGCACGGCGGGCTCGAGCGCGGGCGCGCGCGCACGATCGGGTCGACCGGCGTCATCTTCTCGGTGTCCCGCGTCTCGAACTTCGAACGGTGCTGGCGGTCCGGCACGCTCTCCCCCCGCGTGGTCTGCCCACGTGGGGCGACACTGCGTCCCCCACCCAGGGCATGCAAGCTCCATGGACGGGGTCAGGGGCTTCCCCTACGGGCGGGCGACCGGCTCGACGCCGAGCTGCGCGAAGAGGAACGAGAGGTAGTCGGTCGCCTCCTCGATCTCTTCGCTCAGCGAGGTGTCGAGGCCGTGGCCGCTGGTGTTCGAGGTGCGCAGGAGGATGGGGGTGTCGGCACCGTTCGCCGCCTGGAGCCGCGCGGTCATCTTGCGCGAGTGCCACGGCTCGACCCGCGGGTCGTTGGCGCCGGTGAGGAACAGGGTCGCCGGGTAGGCCGTCCCGTCCTGGACGTTGTGGTACGGCGAGTAGGCGCGGAGCGCCCGGTACTGCGCCTCGTCGGCCACCGTGCCGAACTCCGTCACGTTGAACGCGCCGTTCGGCGAGCGCTCGACGCGGAGCATGTCGTAGATCCCGACGAACGAGACCACCGCGTGGACGAGCTCCGGGTGCTGCACCAGCGTCGCGCCCATCAGCAGGCCGCCGTTGCTGCCACCGATGATCCCGACGTGCTCGCTCGCGGTGTAGCGCCGCCCGATCAGGTGCTGGATGGCGCCGGCGAAGTCGTCGAAGACGTTCTGCTTGTGCGTCAGTCTCCCTTGCTCGTGCCACTCCTCGCCGAACTCGGCCCCGCCGCGGATGTTCGCGATCGCGTAGATGACCCCGTTGTCGAGGTAGAGCGCGCGCATCGGGCTGAAGCGGGGCTCGATGTTGACGCCGTAGCCGCCGTAGGCGTTCACCACGCAGGGGTGCGTCCCGTCCAGCTCGAGGCCGCGCGGCAGGAGGATGTTGACCGGCACCTCCGTGCCGTCGCGCGAGCGCGCCATCTCGCGCCGCACCTCCCAGCCGCTCACGTCGACCGGGCTCGTCTCGCGGAGCGCGGTCTCGGTCGCCTCGCCGGCGGCGTTCACGCGCATCCACACGCTCGGGGTGACGAACGACTCCACGCGGTAGAGCAGCGAGCCGTCCTCGAGCGGGACGAGCCGGCGCACCGCCGAGACCTCGGGCTGCTCGACGGCGTCGCGCGGCCGGCCGCGCAGGTCGAACACCCGGAGCTCGCTCGGGCCGCCGGTCTGGTACAGGACATAGAGCCGGTCGCGGGTCGGCCAGACGGTGGGCGAGTCCCAGAAGTCGGTGACCACGCTGTCCTCGCCCTCGGGAATCACCTCGGTCGCGCGCGACAGGTCGAGCCGCCGGATCGGCGCGCGCAGGATCCGCCCGCGCGGGTGCTCGTGGCGGCTCACCACGTAGAGGTCGTCGCGCGGCCCGAACGCGGCCTGGACGACGCCGTCCTCGAAGGTGCTGAACTGCTGCCACCGGCCGTTGCGCTCGCGCAGGTACATCGCGAACTCGCCGCCGTCGCCGTTCTGAACCGTCGCGAGGAGGCGCCCGCTCCGGACGTGCATCTCGAGCTGGATCTCGGCGATGCGCGGCAGATCACGCCCCAGCTCGTAGCGGTCCTCCGACGCCTCGGTGCCGAGCTGGTGGAACCAGAGCTGCTGGTAGAAGTCGTCGTCGTCCGCGTGCTCGTCGCCGTCGCGCGGGTAGCGGGTGTAGAAGAAGCCGGAGTTGTCGGGGAGCCACTCGAGGTCGCCGCCCGCCGTGCCGTTCTGGACGTGCTCGACGACCTCGTGCACCCGCTCACCGCTCGCGACGTCGTAGACGTGGACGTCGCCGCGCTCGCTGCCGCCCTCGGAGAGCGAGACCGCGACGAGCCGCCCGTCGTGCGACGGCACGTACCAGTCGATCGCGACGTGGCCCTCGCCGTCGAGCGCGGCCGGGTCGACGAGCACGCGCGCCTCGTCGGGCGCGTCGGGCGAGTCCATCACCACGAGCATCGGCTGCTCGCGCGGCGGGCGGCGCTCGATCGCGAAGAGCTTGCCGCCGCGCGCCGAGAGGTGGCGGTGCGACCGGGTCGGCGCGGAGAGGATCTCGCGGACGCGGGCGCTGATCCGGTCGCGGTGCGGCAGCTGGGCGAGGTAAGCGCGCGCGACCGTGTTCTGGCCGTCGCTCCACGCCTGGACCTGCGGGTCCTCCGGGTCCTCGAGCCACTGGTAGGCGTCGACGACGTCCTCGCCGTGGTAGCGGTCGGTCACCGGGCGCAGCTCCGCGACTGGCGGGCCGCTCGGCGCGTCGGGGCGCGCCTCCGGAGGCGGCGAGCCCGGCTCCTGCGCGGGCGGCGAGGAGCCGCCGCAGCCGAGCAGACCGAGGACGACGAGGAGGAGGGTCGGGCGCGGGTTCATGGCCGGTCCATACCACGGCCCGCGCGGATCATGGGCGGGCGGGGAGGACGATCTCGAACCGGGCGCCGCCGAGCTCGGCCTCGGTGACCGCGATCGTGCCGCCGTGCTGCTGCACGATGTTCTTCACGATCGAGAGGCCGAGGCCGGTGCCCTTGCCTTCGCCCTTGGTGCTGAAGAACGGCTCGAAGATCTGGCCGCGCTGCGGCTCGGGGATGCCGGGCCCGCTGTCCTCGACGACGACCTTCACGTGGTCGTCGCCGTGGTCCTCGATCGCGAGGCGGATGTCGCCGCCGCCTCCGTCGATCGCGTGGCACGCGTTGGTGATCAGGTTGATGAACACCTGGTGGAGCTGCCCCTTGACCGCGTAGACGGCCGCGCCCTCCACCGCGTAGCGGCGGTCGACCTTGGCGTTGGCCTCGCGCACCACGTGCTCGCAGAAGAGCAGCGACTGCTCGAGCACGTTGCGGAGCTGGACGAAGTTCGGCTCCTCGGTAGACGGCCGCGCGTAGGTCACGAGGTCGCGCGTGAAGCGGAGGATGCGGTCGGCGCTCTCCACGATCCGCCGGAGCTTCTCGAGGTCGCCCTCCTCCCACTCCGCGCGCTGGCCCTTGCGCAGCAGGTACTCGCCGTACACCGAGATGCTGGTGAGCGGGTTGTTGAGCTCATGGACCACGCCGGCCGCGAGCTGGCCGAGGGTCGCGAGCTTCTCGGCCTGGATGACCTGACCCTCGAGCTCACGGAGCTCCGTGAGGTCACGGCCGATCGCGATCACGCCCTCGATCTCGCCGTCGGTCGAGAGGATCGACGCGGTGTTGATCACGATGCGCGAGTGCCCGCCGGCGCGCCGCGGGACGCGCACCTCGAAGTTGCTCGTGGGCTCGCCGCGGAGCGCCCGGATGAACACCGGGAGGATCCGCCCGCGCTCCGTCTCCGGCAGCAGGTGGAGGAAGTCGCGCCCGAGGAGAGTGTCGCGGGCCGCGCCGGTCAGCGCGAGGAAGGCGCGGTTCACCACCCTCAGCTCGCGCTCGCGGCCGATCACCACGATGGGCGCGTTGGCGTGATCGAGGAGCTTGCTGAGGTTGTCGCGGAGGTAGTTGGACTCGCGCAAGAGGCGCGAGTTGCGGAGCGCGGCCGCGAGCTGCACCGCGATCGGGACGATCAGCGAGCGATCGAAGGCCGGCTCCGCGACCTCCGGCTCGTACTCCACGCACATCACGCCGACGAGGATGTCGCCCTGGAGCAGCGGGACGTCGAAGCCGACGCCCGGCGCGTCGAAGATCGAGCGGTAGGTCTCGGTGATGTCGAACCCGGCCGCGCGGACCGACTCGGGCTCGAGCTCGTGCCGCTCGAGCGCGTCGTCGCTCAGCGCGACCCGCTCGCGGCCCTCGGGCGCCAGGCGGCCGGTGGCGTAGACGAGCTCGAGACGCTCGGGGCCCTCGGGATCGAGGAGGCGCACCGCGAAGCGGCGCCGCGGGAAGAGCGCACCGAACAGCTCGACGTAGCGATGGACGATGGCCTCGTCCTGCATCTCCACCCCGACGGAGCGGTTGAGCTCGAGGACGGTGTGGAGCAGCTCCTCCGACGAGGGCGGCTCGAGGATCCCGGCCTGGGCCTTCGCGGCCCGGTCGGCCGAGTAGCTGTCGAAGCGCTCGCGCTTGCCGGTGTCGGCGAACGGCGAGGGCCGCGCGGTGACCCGGCTGACGCGGATCTCCGGCGAGCTGCGGTCGGCCGCGTCGTTACTGCTCACGGCGTTCCTCCGGCTCCGCGCCCGGCTCGTCCACCGCGCGGTCGAGGTCGAGGATCTTCTGGGTGCCGACGTAGCTCTTGGTCTCGTAGCGCGTGATCTTGCCGATCTTGCGGACGATGTCGGCCATGCGCTCCGCCTCGCGCACGATCACGTCGGCGGCGTGGTGCTCGGCGCTGTCGCGCGCCAGCTTGCGCTGCAGCAGCTCGCCGTAGCCGATCACGCTCGTCAGCGGCTGGTTGAGCTCGTGCGCGGCGGTGCCCGCGAGCTCCGCGATGAGCGCCTGCTTCTCGGTCACCGCGAGCTTCTGCTGGGCCTGGGCGAGCCGCTCCTCGACCCTCAGCCGATCGCGCAGATCGGTGAAGATCCCCACCGTCGCCGACGGCTTGCCGGCCTCGTCGTAGATCATCGCCGCGCTCAGCATGATGGGCACGATCTCGCCGCGGACGTTCAACGCGTCGAAGCGTACGCTCTCGAGCCGGCCCGGGCCGCCGTGCTGCTCGGCCCGGATCATCCGCATGACCTCCTTGGCCTGGCCCGGCGGGTAGAGCTCGGTGACGTTCTTCTTGCCGATCACGTCGCGCTGCGGGAAGCCGTAGAGGCGCTCGGCGCCCTGGTTGTAGAGGAGGATCCGGCCGCGCATGTTGGCGGCGACGATCCCGTCGACGCTCGCGTCGATCAGCGACTCGAGGAACTCCTTCGTCTCGACCAGCTCGGCCGCCATCTCGCGCTCCGCGGTGACGTCGCGGAAGGAGACGAGGATCGCGCCTTCGCTGTCGAGCAGGGCGCTGAACGCGCAGCTCACGACGCGCGTCGACCCGTCGGGGCGGCGGATCCGGAGGTCCAGCCCGGTGGAGAAGTCACCCTGGAGGAGCCGGCTCCAAACCCGTGTCAGCTCTTCGTGATCGTCTTCATGGACGAGCGACTTGAGCTTGCGGCCGCGCATCTCCTCTTCGGCGACCCCGCCGAGCGCGTAGGCGCGCGGGTTGGCGAAGAGCATGCAACCCTCGCGATCGACGGCGAGGAGCCCGTCGGCGGCCGAGGTGAAGAGGTTGGCGTAGCGCTTGAGCGAGCGCAGCCGCCGCTCGGCCTCGAACCGGGCGAAGTTCACCTTCTGGGTCTGGTCGCGCAGCGACTGCATCACGCGCGCGTTGCGGAGCGCGATCGCGGTCGCGTTGGCCACGCTGCGGCAGAAGTCGACCTCGCGCCCGCCGAGCGCGCGCTTCTGCGCGCTGCGCAGGAAGAGCACCCCCATCGCCTCGTCGCGCCACACGATCGGCAGGAGCGTCAGCGCCACCACCGCGTGGTCGGGCACGCTCTCGCGCACCCCGTCGAGCAGCGGGTGGGTCGCGGCGTCCGAGATCGTGAGCGGCTCACGCGTCTTCAGGACCTGCTGAATCTCGGGGTACTTCTCGAGCGAGATCTGGAGATCGGCGATCTCGCGGTCGTCGCTCGTCGCCACCACGAAGCCGACGTCGTGCACCTCGGAGTCCGGCACCAGGACGATCGACGCGCGATCCACGTTGACGACGTCGGCGATCCGCCGGACCACGGTGTGGAGGATCTCGGAGAAGTCGAGCGACGACGCGAGCGCCTGGGTGAGCTCCAGCATCGCCTGGGCGTCGCGCTGCTTCTTGGCGATGCGCTCGAGGTCGACCCGCATCCGCAGCAGGCCGCGCAGCCGCCCCACCAGCTCGACCGGGGGCGCGCTGTCCGAGACGAAGTCGTCGGCGCCCGCCTCGTAGGCCTCCGCGACCGCGGCCTCGTCCGTCAGCCCGGTGAGCACCACGCTCGGCTGGACGTCGGACCGCGCGCGGACCTCCTCGAGGACCGGGATGCCCATCGAGTCGGCGACGACGATCGCGCTGATCTCCTCCTGCTCGAGCCGGTCGAGCACCTCGTCGACGCTGGTCGCCGTGAGCGTGACGAACCCCGCCTCGTGAAGCGTGCGACGGACCCCCTCGAGCTTGTCGAGCTCCGAGTCCACGACCAGGAGCGTCCGCGGCGGCTCCGGCAGGGGTGTGTACCGAGATGTCAACGCCCTCCGAGCCTACATGACCGCCCGGCGTTCGAGAACCGGTCCCCGGCCGGGCGGAGGACGATCGCGGGCGCGCGGCAGCGCGGGAGATTTCGCGGAATCTGGGCGGGCCCTGGGGGGGCGCCGCTATGATGTCCGGCGCCCTCCGACCATGCCGTCCTCCGCCCCACGCCCTGCGACCGCGGCCACGCCCACACCCCCGCGGCGGGGCCCGCTCGCCGCCCTGGTCGCCCTCGCCCTGGGGCTCCTCGCGGGGCCCTGGGCGGGACCCGGCGCGAGGCGTGCCCGGGCCCAGGACGACTCCGAGCCGGGGGCGCGCCGCCGGATCGCGGTCCTGCTCCTCAGCGTCGCCGAGGTGGACCCGGAGGTCGCGGACTCGCTCAGCGAGGTCCTCATCGGTGCGGTCGCGGCCCGCGGGGGCATGACGATCCTCGGGCGCGAGGAGTTCGAGGCCCAGCTCGACGCGGGCGAGACCGACACCCTGAGCTGCGTGACCTCGCTCGCCTGCCTCGGGCGCGTCGGGGTGCAGCTCGGGGTGGACGAGGTGATCGCGGGCACGATCGCCCGGCGCGAGGGCGTCTGGGTCTTCAACCTCAACCGCGTCGAGGTAGCCCGCGGGGAGGTCGTGGGGCGGGTGTTTCGGGAGATCGCGGGAGACCTCGGCGCGGTCGCCGACGCGCTCCACGCCGCGGTCGAGGAGGTCTACGCGCCGCCGCCCGAGCCGCCGCCCGTCGAGCCGCCGCCGCCGGCCGCGCCGCCGAGCGGGGTCCTGAGCCTGGCCGCCCCCGCCGACGGGGCGGAGGTGTTCCTCGACGGCGCGGTGCTCGGCGCGATCGAGGGCGGCCGCCTCGAGCGGGCGGGGATCGAGCCGGGGTCGCACGAGGTCGAGGTCGTGGCGGCGGGCTACGCGCTCTGGGCGCGCACCGTGCGCGTGGATCCGGGCGCGACCCTCCACCTCGACGCGAGGCTCCGCGAGGCGTTCGACGAGCACGTGCACCCCCTGGTCTGGATCGCCGGCGCGGTCGCGGCCGCGTCGCTCGCGACCGCGATCCCGCTCGGGGTCTCATCGCAGGAGACGCTCGCGCTCCCGCTCGAGGCGCGACGTCAGGGCACGCCCCGGCGGGCCGAGGCCCTCGCCTTCTACGAGGCGCGCGAGCGCGAGGCGATCGCCGCGGACGTCCTCTACGTGCTCGGAGGCGCGGCCGCGGTGGCGGCGGCAGTCGCCCTGTTCTTCCCGGAGCGCACGCGACGCGGCCTGCCCGAGCGCGGCGGGGTGCGCGCGACCGGGCTCGGCATCGAGGGCTGGTTCTGATGCGCGAAGCCCAATCCGCGCGCGGCCTCTGGGCGCTGGCGGTCGCGGCCGCGCTCGTCGGGTGCGCGGTCACCCCGCCGGCGGTGATCGACGATGGGCTCTTCGCGTGCACCGACCCGGCCGAGGACTGCGGGCCCGGCCAGGGCTGCGCGGAGGGCAACGTCTACTCGCCCGACTTCTGCCGCCCGGCCTGCGACCCCGACGATCCGAGCTCGTGCCCGGGAGGGGTCTGCACCGCGCGCGGCGCCTGCCTCGCGGGCTGCACGATCCTCGCCGACGGCAGCGACACGGGCTGCGCCGAGGAGTTCACCTGCGTCCGCATCGACGCGCTCCGGGACGACGGGGTGTGTTGGCCGGTCGACGGCTGCACGCGCAGCGACGAGTGCGACGACGAGACCGAGCAGTGCATCAACGAGGCCCTCGGCCTGCCCGCGATGACGTCGAGCCTCAGTTTCGACAACCTCTATTGCACGGCACGTCCCGACGAGGAGCAGCGCTGCCCCGAGGGCTACCTCACCTTCGACGCCCCGAGCCCGACCGACCTGCGCGGCACCGTGCGCGTGTGCTACCCGCCGTGCGCGGTCGACGGCTCGACCCTCTGCCCACCGGCGACGACCTGCTTCGGTCCGTTCGGCGACATCTTCACCGGCAGCCCCGAGCGGCCGCCGTGCTTCCCGGGGTTCTGGGGCCTGCCTTGCGAGGACGACACCCACTGCCTGATCGGCCGCTGCCTGCCGGTGGGCGAAGGGCGCCGCGCCTGTACGGAGACCTGCGCAGGCGCCGAGGGGCTCGGTGGCTGCCAGGGCCTCGACGGCCTGGGCGAGGGGCTCTTCGTGTTCAGCCGCCTCACCTGCGAGGACGTGGGCGGGGTCGAGACCTGCGTGCCGCGCTTCGACCTGGGGTCCCTCTGCGACGCGCAGCTCGACTGCGTCGCCGACGCGCCGTGCGCCGCGGTCACCCTCGGCGACATCGACACGCGCGCCTGCGTGCGGGCTTGCGATTCGAGCGCGGACTGCGTCGCGGGCACGGGTGGCGTCGAGGCGGAGTACCGGTGCGTGGGTGGGCTCTGCCGGCGCCGCCGCCGCGACGGCTCGCGCTGCGCGGTCAACGACGAGTGCCTCTCCGGGATCTGCTGCCCGGTCGGGGAGGGGATCGCGGTGTGTCGCGCGTTCTGCTCCGAGCCGCCGTGAGGTCAGCCCCCGGGAGGTCACGCGCGGAGCCACCATGAAGGACGCGAGCGGACGGACGCGAGCATGACGGACCAACGACGAGAGGCCCCGATCGGGGTGTTCGACTCGGGCCTCGGCGGCCTGACGGTGGCGCGGGCGATCCGCGCCCGGCTCCCCTCGGAGCGTTTGATCTACCTGGGCGACACGGCCCGCGTGCCCTACGGGACGCGGAGCGCGCACACCGTGATCCGCTACGCGCGCACCTGCGCGTCCCACCTCGCGGCGCGCGGGGTCAAGATGCTGGTCGTCGCGTGCAACACCGTGAGCGCGGTCGCGCTGCCGATGCTGCGCGTGGAGCTCGACGTGCCGGTTCTGGGCGTGATCGGCCCGGGGGCGCGAGCCGGGGTAGCCGCGACGCGCTCGCACCGCGTCGGGATCCTCGCGACCGCCGGCACGGTCGGCTCGGGCGCGTACCCCCGGATGATCGCGGCGACGAGCACCCGCTGCGAGGTCGTCCAGCGCGCGGCCCCCCTCCTCGTCCCGCTCGTCGAGGAGGGCTGGCTCGACGGTGAGGTGCCCCCGCTGGTGGTGCGCCGCTACCTCGCCGATCTGATCGCGCAGGACGTCGACACCATCGTCCTCGGCTGCACGCACTACCCCCTGCTGGCCCCGCTCATCGAGCGCGAGGCGGCCGCGCTGGCCGGCGCTCCCGTGGCGATCGTCGACAGCGCCGAGGCGACGGCCGAGGAGCTGGCGGCCGTCCTCGAGGAGCGAGGCCTCGCGCGTGAGGGCGAGGGCGGGCTCGACCTGATGGTGACCGATCTGCCCGACCGATTCGCCGAGGTCGCGAGCCGCTTCCTCGGCCAGGAGCTGAGCCGAGAGGACGTGGCGGCGATCGATCTCTAGCGCGCGCCCGTGCCGGCTCAGACCGGCCAGGCTCTGCTACTCTTCTTGCGGCTCTCCGTCCGGCTCGTCCGAGCCCGGCTCCCCGGGCTCCGAGTCCGGGCCCTCCGCGCCTGCCGACCCCGAGTCTCCCGACCCCGACCGCCGCACCGGCGCGCGGATCCGGAACAGCGACGTCCACGTCCGACCCCCGTCGCGCAGCTCGACCTCGAACGCGTGGGCGACCCGCCGTCGCACGCGCCCCGGCACCCACTCGGGGGGCTCCCAGGTGCGGCGCACGTGGACCTCGTCGCCCTCGCGGAGGTCGTCGGCCTGGACCAGGCTTCGGTCCACCCAAGCCGACTCGCCGTCGAGGTAGACCACGTGGAGCCGGCCCTGCTCGTCCTCGGCCGTCACCACGCCCGCGAACAGGAGCCGCTGCGACTGGTAGTTCACGAGCACCCGCGAGCCCACCGCCGGCGCCACCACCGCGGGCGGCGGCGTGGGGGTCGCGTCGGGGGCGGGGCTCCCGTCGGCCGTGCGCGCGAAGCGGACGTGGGGGAGCGCCGTCCAGCCGTCCTCGCCCCCGTGGCGGTGAACGTAGAGCGCCTCGCCGAGGCGGCGCCCGACCTGAGCCGAGGCGTACTCGCCGTCGACCTGCGCGCGCACGTGGACCTCGGCCTCCTCACCGAGCGCGTCGGGGCGGAGGGCGTCGGCGCCGACCCACTCGCTCGCGCCGTCGGCGTAGACCACGCGGTGCTGGTCCTCGCGGCGCTCGACCACGACGCCATAGAAGAAGAAACCCGTGTTGCGGAAGTTCGACCAGACCACCGTGCCCACGGGCACCGGCTCGGCGCTGAGCTCGGAGGCGCGCTCGCGGGACGAGCCGCCCTCGCTGCGGTGGGTGAGGCCGATGTTCGGCGGCAGATCAGGCCCGCCCCGCCCGACGCAGGCCGGGAGGGCGAGCATCGCGCCGACGGCGGCTCCGAGGATCAGCGGGCCGACGTGGTTTCTCAGCACGCGGCCAGTCTGTCAGCGTTCGGCGGCGGCCGCGAGCAGCTCGAGGCGGGCGTTGGCCCACTCGATGTCGCGCGCGACCTCCTCGTAGTCGTGCCCGACATAGGCGCCCTCGAGCGCCTGGAGCCGCGACTCGGCCTCCTCGAGCTCCTCCCGCACCGACTCGGCGTCCACGTCCTCGGGGCGCACGAACACGTCGGTCAGGAGCAGGACCTTGTCCGGGCCCGCCTCGACGAAGCCAGGGCCGACCGCCGCGAAGCGATCCTCGCCGGCCACGCGGTACTTCACGATCCCCGAGCGCAGCGCGGCGAGGAGCGGGAGGTGGCCCGGCAGCACGCCGAACTCGCCCTGCACGCTCGGCGCCGCGACCGACTCGCAGTCCAGCTTCAGCGCCAGACCGACGGGGGTCGCGACCTCGAGGGTGAGCAGCTCTTCGGCCACGTCAGCCGCCCTTCGCCATCTTGGCGCCGGCTTCCTTCACCTCGTCGATGTTCCCCTTGTAGATGAACGCCTGCTCGGGGACGTCGTCGAGCGCGCCGCTGAGGATCTCCTCGAACCCCGTGATCGTCTCCTCGATGGTGACGTACTTGCCAGGGGTGCCGGTGAACTGCTGCGCGACGAAGAAGGGCTGCGACAGGAACTTCTGGACCTTGCGGGCGCGGTCGACCGTGCGGCGGTCGTCCTCGCTCAGCTCGTCCATGCCGAGGATGGCGATGATGTCCTGCAGGTCCTTGTAGCGCTGGAGCGTCTCCTGGACGCCGCGGGCCACGCGGTAGTGACGCTCGCCGACGACCGCCGGGTCGAGCAGGGTCGAGGTGGAGTCGAGCGGGTCGACCGCCGGGTAGATGCCGAGCTCCGCGATGGAGCGGCTGAGCACCGTGGTGGCGTCGAGGTGGGCGAAGGTCGTCGCGGGCGCCGGGTCGGTGAGGTCGTCGGCGGGGACGTAGATCGCCTGCACCGACGTGATGGAGCCCTTGGTCGTCGAGGTGATGCGCTCCTGGAGCGCGCCCATCTCGGTGCCCAGCGTGGGCTGGTAGCCGACCGCGCTCGGGATGCGGCCGAGGAGCGCCGAGACCTCGGAGCCCGCCTGGGTGAAGCGGAAGATGTTGTCGATGAACAGGAGGACGTCCTGGCCCTCGCGGTCGCGGAAGTGCTCGGCGACGGTCAGCGCGCTGAGGGCCACGCGGGCGCGCGCGCCGGGGGGCTCGTTCATCTGGCCGAACACGAGCGCCGCCTTGCTGATGACGGGCTCGCCCGAGTCGAGGAACGACTCGCTCATCTCGATCATCAGGTCGGTGCCCTCGCGGGTCCGCTCGCCGACGCCGGCGAAGCAGGACACGCCGCCGTGGCCCTTCGCGACGTTGTTGATGAGCTCGAGGATCGTGACCGTCTTGCCGACGCCCGCGCCGCCGAAGAGGCCGATCTTGCCGCCCTTCCGGTAAGGAGCGATCAGATCGAGGACCTTGATGCCCGTCTCGAAGACCTCGACCGTGGTCGACTGGTCGACGAACTGCGGGGCGGAGCGGTGGATCGGGTCGTGGCGCTTCGCCTCGACCGGGCCCTTGCCGTCCACCGGCGCGCCGACGACGTTGAGGATGCGCCCGAGGCACTCCTCACCGACCGGCATCGAGATCGGCGAGCCGGTCGAGGTCACGTCCTGGCCGCGGACCAGGCCCTCGGTGGCGTCCATCGCGATGGTGCGGACGGTGCCCTCGCCGAGGTGCTGGGCGACCTCGAGCACGAGGTTGGCCTCCTCGTCGGAGATCGACGGGTTGGTCACCGTCAGCGCGGTGAGCAGCTCGGGGAGCTGCCCGGGGGGGAACTCCACGTCGACGACGGGACCGATGACCTGCGTGATCTGACCGACGGACATTCTCTTCTCCCTCGCGGACCCGGGCGTGGGCCCTTCGAGCTGGCATGGCCCGCGACGTGCGTGGCTCCTGGGCGCAGCGCGCGACTGATAGCACGCCCCCGACCGGGGTCAAAAGGGGGTCTGGGGTCGAGCGGGGCTCGCGGCGAGGCCTGACCTGACGTCTCCCCCAAGGTGCGGAGATCGCGCGGTTATTCGGCGCAAGCGATGGGGCTCCGACCGATCGCGACGTCGTCGACGTAGAGCACCGCGCCGTTGACCATGTTGTCGGTGTAGCCGAGGCCGATCCCGAAGTGGCGCCAGGGGAGGAGTGAGAGGGTGTCGATCCCGACCCTGCGAACGGCCGGCGTGGCGCTGTCGCCCACGTAGGTCGCGACCGAGCCGTTGGTCGCGTCGACCGCGACGTGGGTGCGGATGCAGACCCACTCGTCCCGCGGGAACATGGGGCGGGGGTCCGGGTCGCCGGCGGGGGGGCGCGGATCGATCCGCAAGACCGAGCTGTCGGTGCCGACGTACATGGCGACCCGGTCGACGTCGAGGTTGAACCCGAGCGCGCGCTCCTCGAAGTAGGTGCCGCGGTGGACTCCGAGGTGGAACACGCTCGCGTGGCCCATGACGAGCGGCCTTCCGTCGGGCAGGTCTGTCGGCACGTAGAGGTGCGCCCGGATGTAGATGTCGCCGCCGGTGATCCCCGGCAGATCCGCCACCCCGCCGTCGCGCGGCGCCCCCGCGTCGAACATCTCGTCGATGGGCGGGCAGGTGAAGCCGGTGAACGGGCAGATCTCGATCTCGGCCGCTCCGCCCGGGGTGACGGTGGTCACCCGGAGCATCCCCGCGCCGCGGTGCGCGGTCACGTTGGGGTCGGCGTTGCCCGTGCCGAGGTACGCGACCCGCGAGCGATCGGGGTACTCGCGCCACCCGTTGCCTGACGGATTCGTGCCCTCGAAGTCCTCGCAGAAGGCGTCGGCCGGGCAGTCCGGCGGGCCGGCGTCCGTGCCCCCGCCCGCGTCCATCCCGCCGCCCCCGTCCATCCCGCGCCCCGCGTCGCGTCCGCCCGCGTCGCGCGCCGCGCCCGCGCGACACACCTGGGCGGGCATCTCGCAGACGTAGCCCTCGGGGCAGGGGCAGGGTCGGCCGTCGACGTCGATCGGATCGAAGGCGCAGCCCACGAGGGCGACCGCGAGCAGCGGCGCGATCCCCAGCCGATCCGACCGCGCCGTCACTGCAGGCTCCAGCGCCAGGGCCCGAGGCTGACCGCGGCCTCGTCGTCGCTCGAGCCGCTCACCAGCAGCTCGATCAGGCCCCACGTCAGCCCGACGAGCGCGAGGCCCGCGCCCACGCCGAACAAGACGTTGGCGGCCGTGCCCAGCCCCTGGGCCTCGGCCACCAGGTCCGCGGTGCGGGCGCCCGAGAGGGTGGGCGAGTCGGTCGCCTCGCCGTAGCGGCCGGAGGCCAGCGCGCCGAGGATGATGCCGGTGACCAGCGCAGCCCCGCCCGCGCCCAGCACGATCCAGGGTACGGGCCCGCTCGGCGGCCCCGCGTCGCCGTCCGGCGGGGGCGCGGGAGGCGTCTGGGCCACGGCCGTGGCGGCTTCGCGCGTAGCGGCCTCGCGCTCGGCGACCTCGGCCTCGAGCTCGACCTGGCGCCGGAGCGTCTCGAGGCTGCGCTCGACGTCCGGCCGATCATCGGCGTCCGGCGCGGCCTCGAGGTAGGCCTCGTAGGCCTCGACCGCCTCGGCGGCCATCCCGGCTCGCTCGCACGCGCGACCGCGGTTGAGCAGGAGCGAGGTCTCGGGCCGCAGCGCGTAGACCCGCGCGAAGAGCTCGGCCGCCCGCTCGTAGTCCTCGTCGCCGTAGGCGCGCGCGGCCGCGAGAAAGAGCGCGTCCGGATCGTCGTCGCTCTGCGCGAGGGCGGGCGAGGCGGTCAGGGCGAGGCCGAGGGCGGCGAGGGCGAGGGCGCGGTTCACAGGGGTACCCGGACGATCGCAGGGTCGGCGCCGATCGTCACGCGTCGTCGCATGGAGGACGCGCTCGCCGGCGGCGGCAGCCCGTACGGCCGCAGCTCCACCCGCGCCGAGCCGGACGGGAGCTGGGTGCGGAGCGGCGTCCGGCCCACTCGGCGACCGTCGACGTAGACGTCCGCCCAGCCGCCCGGGGTGTCCACCCGCAGCTCGCCGGTCCGCGGCGTCGCGACCCGGCGCCTCGCCTCGCGCCGGCTCGGTCCCGGCGCATCTGCCTCACGCGGCTCAGGCTCGGCCTCGGGCGGGTTGGCCTCGGAGGGCGGGACTTCGGACGGACGGGCCTCGGCCTCGACGTGCTCGTCCGCGTCGACCCCCGAGGTGGCGGACGTCTCCGACGGGAGAGCCTCGCCGCTGCCCCCCGGCGCGTCCCGATCCCCGGCGGCGGGAGCCACCCCGGCCGCCGCCTCGATCGGAAGCGGCGAGGCGTGGACCGGCGGCGGGTCCGAACGGAGGAGCGCGAGCCCGAGCACCACGGCTCCGACCACCAGGCCGCCTCCGAGGGCGGCGAAGGCGGGCAGCATCCACGCTGGCCGCGCGGGTCGGGCCGGCGGCTCGACGTCGACCTCGAGCTCGAGCGTCGGCCACACGTCGTCGTCGTCGTCCGCTCCGGGCGCCGGGAGCGGCGGCGGCTGGTTCCGGATCGGGCGCGTCGGGTCGAGCCGGGCCCGGGTGATCCCGCTCGACGACTGGCGCACCGAGTCGACCAGCTCGAACGCCGCCGCGCGCTCCTCGGCGAAGTGGCGGCGCATGTACTCGGCGAGCTGGCTCATGCCGACCGGCTCGCCTTGGCGGGCGATCCAGCGCTCGAGCGCCTCGGCCATCTCGCGTGCGCTCGCGAAGCGGTCCTCCGGGTCGAGCTGCAGGGCGCGCCACGCGATCGACTCGAGCTCCGGGTCGATGTCCGGCCGCCGGTCGACCACTCGGGGCGCAGGCTCGCGCGTGACGTTGAGGATGATGTCGACTTCGTTGGCGCCACGCACCAGCCGGCTGCCCGCGAGGAGCTCCCAGAGGATCACCCCGAGGCCCCACACGTCCGCGCGCCGGTCGACCTCGTTCCGGAGCATCGTCTCCGGCGCCATGTACGAGATCTTGCCCTTGAGCGAGTCGGCTTCGGTTTGGTGGAGGCGTCCTCGCGCGCGGGCGACCCCGAAGTCGACGATGCGGACCCCGCCGTCGTAGGTCACGAAGACGTTCTGGGGGGACACGTCGCGGTGCACGACGTGGAGCGGCTCGCCCAGCTCGTCGGTGAGCTCGTGCGCGGCGTGCAGCCCCTCGGCCGCCTCGGCGACGATGCGGGCGATGATCCGGTCGTCGTCGGGCTCGCGCTCGCGGCGGGTGAGCTTGCGCAGGACGCGCTGGACGGGCTCGCCGACCAGGAACTCCATCGCGATGAAGTAGCGGCCGTCCGCCTCGCCGAAGTCGAACACCTGGCAGACGTTGCGGTGATCGATCCGGGCCGCGATCCGCGCTTCGTCGAGGAACATCTCGATGAACTGCGGCTCCTCGGTGAGGTCCGGGTGCACGGTCTTGACCGCGACGAGCTTCTCGAAGCCGCCCGGCCCGCGTGCGCGGCCGAGGTACACGCGCCCCATTCCGCCCGAGGCGATCTCGGCGCAGAGCTCGTAGCGTCCGACCCGAGGCGCGCCGCCCTGAGTGGCCGCGAGCTCGGTCAACCTGCCCCCCGCGCTGTCGGTGAGTGCCGCATGGCGCTCTCTCGAGAGTGTAGACGGGTGTCCCGCGATCCGAAAGCGTGCGGTGGCTCACGCCCGACGGCGGGTCCAAGGCAAGTGGTCGAGGTCCACGTTGCCGCCCGAGATAACGACCCCGACGCGCTCGACGTCCTTCGCGGCGAAGGCCCGGCTCAGCGCGGCCGCGGCGGGCACCGCGCCGCTCGGCTCCACGACGAGCTTCATGCGCTCGAAGATCAGCCGCATCGCGCCGATGGTGAGGACGTCCGGGACGACGAGGATCTCCTCGACGAGGTCGCGGACGATCGGCCAGGTGAGCTCGCCGAGGGTCGTCTTGAGGCCGTCCGCGATCGTGTCCGGCGTCTGCTCCGTCACGCGCGCGCCGCTCGCCTTGCTCCGCGCGGCGTCGTCTGCCCCAGCCGGCTCCGCGCCGAACACCCGCACCCCGGGCGCGAGCTCGCGCAGCGCGAGGGTGACCCCCGCGATCAGCCCTCCGCCCCCGACCGGCACGATCACCGCGTCGAGCTCCTCGACCTGCGCGACGAGCTCGAGCGCGAGCGTGCCCTGGCCGGCGATCACGGCCGGGTGATCGAAGGGCGGGATGAGGGTGCCGCCGGTCTCCTCGACGACGCGCGCGGCCGTCTCGTGGCGCGCGCGCTGGGTCGGCTCGCAGACGATCACCCGCGCGCCGTAGCCCTCGACCGCGGCGCGCTTCACCCGCGGCGCGTCCGACGGCATCACGATGTGGGCGTCGACGCCGCGGGCGCGCGCGGCGATCGCGATCGCCTGCGCGTGGTTGCCGCTCGAGTGGGTGACGATCCCGCGCCGCGCGACCTCGTCGTCCAGCGTGAAGACCGCGTGGGTCGCGCCGCGCGCCTTGAACGCACCGCCGCGTTGGAGGTTCTCGCACTTGAAGAACAGCCGCTTGCCCGCGCGCCGATCGACCGCCTCCGACGTCATCACGGGGGTGCGGTGCACGTGCGGGGCGATCACCGCGTGCGCCGCCCGGATCGCGGCGAGGTCGGCCGCGTAGTCCGTCAAGGCGCGCCCTCGGGCTCGGCGTCCATCACGCGCGCCCGGATCGGCCCGACGCAGACGCTCGTCCCCTGGGCCTGGCCCATCGCGGTCCGCAGCACCGCGGTGCGGTCGTTGCCCTGCACGATCACGCTCACCGACGTGACGGCGCGCTCCCAGCCGTCCTCCCCGTGGACCGCCCCGCAGGCCTCGTTCATTGCGGGGATCGAGACGCCCTCCATGATCTCGCCGACGAGATCGGTGGGCAGCCCCTCGAGGTCGTCGGCGGTGACCCACGCGACCTCGCAGCTGTCGGGGCTCAGCTCCGTCAGGAGGGTCGTGACGCCGCTCAGCAGGTCCTGGTCGCGCTCGCGCCCGGTGCTCCAGCCGACCGGCTGGTCCATGTAGTCGAACAGCGGCTGGGCGCGCACGCTGGAGTAGCGGACGCGGCCGTCGGGGAACACGAGGGCGAGCGCGCGCACCGAGTAGCTGCCCTGGGTCGCCACGAGCTCGATCGCGGTCAGGCGGATGTCGGGGTGACCGCCGAGCGGCGCCATGCGCGCGCGCGTCTCGCCCGGCGACGACATGAGGTCCTCGCCGGACACGCACGTCCAGTCGGACGCGTCCTCGTGCTGCCCGTCGATGGCGACGCGGGTGACGATCTCGCCGAGGTGGGAGGCCCCGCGCGCGAACGGGTCGGCGGAGAGCTGGACGTAGGTCACCGCGCCGCCGATGCCGCACAGGGCGAGCAGCGCGAAGAGGCCGCAGCCCGCGCCAAGCAGCAGCGGCAGGCGCTTCCCCTTGCGGGCCTCCTCGGCCGGGGTGGGGAAGGGCGACGGCTGGCCCGGAGGCTCGGCGGCCGGCCCGGCCGGGGCGTAGGCGGGCGCGGCGGCCGGCGCGGTGGGAGCCATCGGGGCCATCGGGGCCATCGGGGCCATCGGGGCCATCGGGGCCGGAGCCATCGCCGCCGGGGGTGGGGTCGGCGTGGCCGCGTGGGCGGGCGGCGGGGTGCCGGCGAGAGGGGCGGCGAGCGCCGGCGTGGGAGTCCCGACGTGGGACGGGGCGCCGATCGGCGCGGGGCTCGGCCCGGGCGGCGGCGGGGTCGACGCGGGCGGCATGCGGGCCGGCGGCGCGGCGGTTCCCGAGGGCGGGGCCCCCGAGAGCGAGCCGAGCATGCCGGGGACCGGGCCAGGAGTCGCCGACACGTCGATCGCCATCGTCGGGGCGACGCTGCTCACCGGCCGCGCGGCCTCGGCCGACGCCTGAGCGAACGGAGCGTGGGCGAGCAGCGGCTGCCAGGCCGCCCCCCCTTCGGCGCACACCTGCGCGGTTGGCGGGACCTCCCCGGCTCGGATCGCCGCCACGACGGCGCCTTCGTCGAGCGGGCCTTCCGCCTGTCCGGTCCGGTTGAGGAACCACCTCATCACGCAGTCTCCCTACGCGAAGGGTACGGCTTTCTTCCGCGGAAGGGGCGACGCAGGCCCGTGTCTCCCCGAGGACGCGCCGGGGCCCGCGTGCCCAGCAGATCTCAAGGATCTCGGGATGTTGGGGTGGCTGGCACGGAGGCTGCGTAGCTCCGAGGCATGAAGAAGGAGGTCCCGATGAAGACCAATCTCACCCTCGTGGCCGGCGGCGTCGCCGGGCTCCTCACCGCCGTCGGCCTGATGGTCGGCCTGCTCGTCTGGGCCGGCCAGGCCGACGCGCCACCTGCGTCGCCCGCCGCCTCGCCCGCCGCCTCGCCCGCCGCAGAGGCCGAGCCGACCGTGCCGGTCCCCGCGCTGCACGACGCGCTCACCAACACGCGGGCGCCGGCGCCGCGCCCCGCGGAGGCGCCCGCGGAGGCCGCCCCGCCCGCGCCGTCCTACGCCCCCACGCTCGCCGACGGTCCGATCCGCCTGCGCCGCCTCGTGGTCGCGACCGGCGTCCGCGGACACGAGCCCACCGGCGCGACCGACGTCGTCGAGGTCGGCGCGCAGGCCCGCGTCTACGCGTTCGTGGAGGCCGTCAACGCGACCGGGGACGACGTGGCCCTCGCGGTGACCTTCGAGCCCGCCGAGGGCGAGAGCACGGGGCACGTGTCCCTCGAGGTGCCGGCCCACGCGCGGCGCTGGCGGACCTGGGCCTACACGCGCCACGTCTACGCGCCCGGCGCCTGGGAGGTGGTGGTCCGCGGCCCCGACGGCCGGGTGATCGCGCGTCGGCCCTTCGAGGTGGTCGACTGATCGAAGGCGCCGGGGGAGAGCGCGCGTAGGCCGGCCGTAGGGACGGTCATGCCGCGCTCTGCCCCCGCGCGCGCCGTCGCCTACGGCGCCCTCCTCGTCCTCGTCGGAGCCTGCGGCTTCGGCGCCCCCGACGAAGCGGAGCCCCCGCCGCCTTCCACGCCACCCGCGCCTTCCCCCCCACCCGCGCCGGTCGCGATGCCCGAGGTCCCGGCCGAGCGCCCGACCCTCACCTCCGAGGTCACCGGGGTGGCGGCGACCGACCCGAACGTCACGATCGATCGCTGCGAGCAGACGGGCTGGTCCTACCACGCGTGCGACACGATGTTCCCGGTCCAGGGGCGCGCCTACGTCGCCTGGGCCTGCCGGCACGGCGAGCCGCGGTTCCGCTCGATCCTCTGCAACCGCTGGGGCGAGTACCTGCGGTTCGGCGTCGGCGGCCCGGTCGAGCGCGCGCAGGGCCTTCAGCTCATGCAGGAGCAGTGCGACGCCGACGACCGCGTGGCCTGCGCGAGCCTCGCCGAGGCGCTCGCCTTCGAGGACCTCCCCCGCGCCCGCGCGGCCCGCGCCCGGGGCTGCGACGAGGATCCCTCCAACGCGCCCGTCGGCCTGTGCCGCACGCTCAGCGAGCTCCTCGGCGAGGGCGGATGGCTGCGCACCGCGACGGTCACCTCGGCGGAGGGGCTCGAGGGCGTCACCGCGGGCGGCCAGTGCCGGGTCTGGGTGAGCGGCCGGGAGACCTGCCACGGCCGGGTGGAGTGCGGGCGACACACCGTCTATGGCCGCGGCTCGAGCTCCTTCCCCTGCGAGGTCCAGGGCGCCGCCGTCCGTGGCGGCGAGGACATGGTCACCGCGACGGACGGAGACGCGGCGTTCCGCGTCGACTCGGGCGCGGGGACGCTCACCGTGCACGACGACGCGAGCGGGCCGCTCGGTGCGTTCTCGGTGAGCGCGCGGCTCGACCCGCCCGGCTGACGGCTCACGCCGGGAGGAGCGAGAGGACCCAGCGATCGCGGTCGGCGTCGCGGTGCGAGACGCGCACGCGGATCGGGTCGCCGACCCGCGTGACGACCGAGCCGTCGGCGTCGCGCCAGGTGACGTCGTCGTCGCCGAGCCGCACCTCCTCGCCGCGCGCGCGCTCGAGGTCGCGCCGGTAGAGCTTCAGGTCGATCGGCGGGTCGTCGAGCGCGAGGTGCAGCTTGCCGTGGGTCAGCCCCATCACCGTCCCGCGGCGCGCCGGGCGCTCCAGCTCCGGCCGCGCGAGGTCCTTCGCGAGCAGCGCGTCGATCGCGAGGCGGTTGCTCAGCGCGGTGATCTTCCGCTGCACGCGCTTGGCGCGGTTCGCCGCCTCGATCACCTGCTCGCGCAGCGCCGCGTCCTCCGCGGGCGGCCCCGCGCTCGCGGCGAGCCCGAGGCGCTCGAGGAGCTCCTTGTGGAGGAACACGCCGACGACCTCGCGCATCGGGGACGAGAACCGCGCGTAGACCTCCGCCCCCACGCCGTGGTGCTCGGCCGGCGCGTCGGTGAACGTGGAGCGCACGTTCATCAGGATCGCCTGGCGGTGGATCGCCTGCGCGACGCGCCCCGCGTCTCCCTCGGTGGGCAGCCGCCTCAGGTACTGCGAGAGGCTCTCGCCCTCCGCGCGCCGCCATCGCATGCCGTCGTCGTCGCGCAGCGCCGCGAGGCGATCGACCATCGCGGCGAAGGCCTCCACCCGGTCGTCGGGTGGCGACGGGTGGACACGATAAACCGCGTGGACATGCGGGTCCGCCTCGCCGGCGAGGAGGAGGCGCGCGCCCTCGACGTTGCAGAGGAGCGAGATCTGCTCGTTGTAGCGCTCGACGTCGTTGCGCATGCCGCCGTAGATGACGAACGAGCGGCGCCCCTCGAGCCCGACCTCGACCGCGCGCCTCCGGTGGTGGACCACGTCGCGGTTGCTCGCCTCGTCGATCCGCCGGCGCCCGACCTCGGCGAGCGCGTGGAGGCAGGCGACGACCGCGGCGTCCTCGACCGGGTGCGCGGCGGGGTCGTCGAGGAAGCGTTGCACGCCGGCGTAGGACAGCTTGGCGCGCGAGCGGATCCGGGCGCGGACGATCTCGGTGCGCGTGCAGCGGCCGGCCGCGTCCAGGCGCATGTCGAACACCAGCGCGCGACGATCGACGTGTGGGTTGAGCGAGACGATCCCTTCGCTGAGCGCGCGCGGGAGCATCGGGACCATCCAGCCGGGGAAGTAGAAGCTCGCCGAGCGCTGCATGGCCTCGGCGAAGAGCGCGGAGCCGGGGCGCACGTAGAAGCTCGCGTCGGCCAGCGCGTAGCGGACGCGGTGGCCGTCGCCGTCGGGCTCGACGAGCAGCGCCTGGTCGAGGTCGCGCGAGTCCTCGTTGTCGATCGTGACGAACGGCCGGTCGGTCAGGTCGACGAGCGACGGGTCGTCGGTGCCAGGCGGCGGGGCGTCGGGAGCGGAGCCGTCGGCCAAGGAGAGGAGCGCGGCCACCTCGGCCTCGACCGAGGCGGGGAAGACGGGATCGAGCCCCTCCGCGGCCGCGATCGCGAGGAGCGGGCCGAGGGCCGAGCCGGCGGGCGCGATCGGCGGACCGACCGGTCGCGCGACCCCGCCGTCCACCCCGCCGTCGATCGTGACCTCGACCCAGGCCCCGACCTCGGGCGCGGGGCCGGCGATGGGGCGGGGCGACGCCTCCGGATCCCATCGGTCCAGTGCCCCCTCGGCGGTGACCTCGGCCACGAAGCGCGCGCGACTCACCGCGACAGGATAGCAGCCGCCCATGCGCGATAGAGTGCGCGGCGATGGCGGCCGAGCACCGGTGGACGGCGACGCGCGTCTTCCTCGTCGCGCTCGCGCTCGGCTGCCTCACCGCGCGCGGGCTGACCCACGGCGACGCGGCGCTCCACGTGGCGACCGCCGACGCGATCGTGGGGCGGGGCACCGACGCGCTCGAGCTCGACGTCGGCGAGCTCTGGGTGCCCACCGCGCGGGTCGCGGGCGGGCTCCTCTACGACGACGGCAGGGGCCTGCGGATGGCCGCGAGCCCGGGCCTCGCGTGGCTCGCGGTCCCGGGCGTCGCGCTCGCGCGGGCGGTGGAGGGCCGGCCGATCGGCGACGCGCTGAGCCCGCTCTTCACGGGGCGGCCGCCGCGCGTGGCGATCCGGCGCGCGCAGGCGGACGCGCGGGTGATCGCCTTCGCGCTCCTCGCGCCGCTGTTCGCCGCGCTCGCCTGCGCCTTCGTGTACCGCGGCGCGGTCGCGCTGGAGCTGCCGCCGCGCGCCCGGTGGCTGGCGACCCTCGCGTTCGCCCTGGGCTCGCCGATGCTCGCCTTCGCGGGCTCCGACTGGACGCAGCTGCCGGTGACCGCGGCGGTGGCGTATGCGACGTCGGAGCTCGCGGCCCGCGATCGACGCGGGCGCGGCCCGGTCGCGCCGATCGGGATCGCGCTCGGCCTCGCCGCGCTCGTGCGGCCCGACGCGCTCGCCCTCGCCCCGCTCTTCGTGGCCGCGCTGTACGGGATCGACCGCTCGTGGCGCCGCAGCCCTTCGCGCGGCCTCCTCCGCATCCTCGCCCCGCTCGCGCTCGCGGTGGCCGCCCTCGCCGCGGTGGGCCTGCCCGCGTCCGGCGGCGGGTGGCGCCTCGACGAGCTCCCGCGGGGTGCGCTCGGGCTGCTCCTGAGCCCGCAGACCGGCTTGCTCGTCTACGCACCCTTCGTCGCCCTCGCGCCGCTCGGCGCGCGCCGTGAGCCGCTCGCCCCCGCGCTCGTCGGCCCGCCGCTCGTGCTCCTCGTGATCTACGGCGGCTGGTTCGACTGGCCGGCCTCGCTCGCCTACGGCCCGCGGTTCCTCCTGCCGGCGCTGCCCGCGCTCGCGCTCCTCTTCGGTCGGGCGACCGCGCGCCGACCTGACCTCGCCCTCGCGGGGGCGGGCCTCGTGGCGATCGGCTTCGCGGTGGAGCTCCCGGGGGCGCTCCTCGCCCATGTCCGGCTCCCCGAGGGCGGCCCGCTGGCGCCGGCGTTCGTCGCGGCCTACCGCGCGTGGGCCGACGACCCCGCGGTCGGGGCGCTCGGCGTCGACTGCGCGTCGACCTACGCTCCGGCGTTCGCCTACGCGTCGCTCCTGGCCGCGGCCCTCGGCCTGGCCGGGGAAGCCTGGCACCTGCGCCGGCGGTTGGGGCCCTGATGGCGAGCCTCGGGCACGTGGCGGTGGGGATGGCGGGCGGTCGCCTCTACGCAGGCGGGCGATCGTGGCGCGCGATGGTGGCGTTCAGCGCGCTCTCGCTCCTGCCGGATCTCGACGTCGTCACGTTCGCCTTCGGCGTCCCCTACGCGAGCACGTTCGGTCACCGCGGCGCGAGCCACGCGCTGCTCACCGCCGCGCTCCTCGGCGGCCTCTCGGCGCTCCTCGTGCGCGATCGCCGGGCGCGCGCGCGGGCCTTCGCGGTCGCGGCGCTCGTCGCGGCGAGCCACGGGCTCCTCGACGCGATGACCACGGGCGGCGAGGGCGTCGCGCTGCTCTGGCCGTTCGACGACGCGCGGATCTTCTTCGGCTGGCGCCCCATCCCGGTCGCCCCGATCGGCGCGGGCATGCTCTCGCCCCGCGGCCTCTACGTCGTGCTCGTGGAGGCGCTGCTCTTCTCGCCGCTGATCCTGCTCGCGCTCTGGCCGCCGCGCCGCGCGGCCGGCGCCGATCCCTGACGTCAGCGCTCGAGGTCAGCGCCTCACCGAGACGGACGCGCGGGGCTTGAAGTTGCCCGCGATGCGGCTGTACGCGAGCTCGGCCTCGACCGACGGCACGTCGCGGTAGCCGCCGGTCTCGTCGAGGGCGAGCTCGATGCGCTGGACGCTCGCCGAGCCGAGCGGGCCGTAGATGCGCGTCTCGATCGCGTGCTTGCCCGGCGGGATCTCGACCGAGACGTCGAAGCCGTCTTTGAGGCGGCCGTCGTAGAGCTTGCGGTCGGCGAGGGTGACCACGAGCCGGGGGTCGTTGAGGAAGAAGCCGGGGGCCTCGAAGCGGACGCGCAGGTTCATCGCCGAAAAGTAGCAACGCTTCGAGAGGGCCGCCCCACCACGTGGGGTGTGAACCGACCGACGCACGATGTGCCATCACGGCTCGCCCCTCGCGTCGTTCCATCGAAGGCGGCGCGTGGCACGGCGATTGTTTGAACACGCGATTGTGCGAGCATGCACCCCGGTGGCTCGACTCTTCCCCTCGCTGTCCTTGGCGCTCCTGCTCTCGGCGGGCTGCACGTGCGAGCGGCCGCGGCGGTGCGTGTCGGCGGACGACTGCCCGGTCGACGACAGCTTCTGCGCGGGCGAGCCGGTCTGCCTGTTCGATCCGACGTCGAGCACCACCGGGGTGTGCGGGACGCGAGGCTCTCCGTGCCCGGGCGACACCTTCTGCGTCGAGGAGACGCGCTCCTGCGTGCCGTGCGCGGAGGACCCGACCCGACCGGCCTGCCAGGACGCGGGCGCGCCGCCGCCCGTCACCTGCGAGGAGCGTAACCCGGGCATCGCCTGCGACTCGTTCGGCGGGTGCGGCGCCGCGAGCGAGTGCCACATGGAGCGCCCCAACGAGCTGCCGACGTTTCTGCCCGGGGGAGGGGGCCTGGGCCGGCCGCTCGAGATGACGTTCTTTCCCGACGGGGTCTGCGCCTCTCGATGCAACGCCAACGCGCGCAACGACATGTGCGGGGACTGCGCCCGCTGCGTGGGCGACGTCCTGGCCGGCTCCGCGCGGATTCCCTTGGTCTCGCTGGGCGGCGACTACGAGGGAGGCGACGGGATCTGCCGCGAGCGGTGCACACCCTCGTCGAGCGGGACGGGCTGCGAGCGGCCCGGCTACACGTGCGACCTCGAGACCTCGACCTGCATGGCGGGCTGCGTCTCCGACCAGGACTGCCAGATCACCCTGCTCGACGACGACGGCAACGGCTTCACCGAGCTCATCGATCGCGGGGCGGGCTTCCCCGCGTTCTGCGATCCGATGACCTTGCGGTGCCGCACCCGCGGAGCGCCGGGCGCGCGGATCGGGGACCGATGCCGCGGCGACGAGGACTGCCCCGCCGACGGACGGTGCCTGTTCAACGAGGGCGGCGAGCTCGGAGTATGCGGCCAACCCGGGTGCCGCGCGGCCGGCTTCGAGTGCCCTGCCGGTACGGTGTGCGACGTGAGGAACATTGACGGTGGTGAGCGCAGCGCGTGCCTCGTCGCGTGCGAGGTCGGCGCGGAGGAGGGGACGCCCGCGGCCCTCGGCCCGGGCGGCGGCCACCCGAGCTGCGGCCCCGGGCTCGCCTGCGTCTTCAACGGGACGGCGGAGGGCCCGGGGCCCGCGTCGGGGAGCTGCGTGCCGGGGGAGTACAACACGGTCGCGGCGCCGAACGTCGGGGCGCGGTGCGACGCCGACGCGCAGTGCTTCTCGCCCTTCGGCTACGGCGCGTGCGACGGAGGGTTCCCGACGGGCGGGGTGCAGGGCCAGTGCACGGTGCGGCACTGCGCGGTGTTCCTCGACGAGGCGGGCGAAGAGACCGAGGGGATCCTCCCGGCGGTCGGGCTCGACGCGCCGGTGTGCGACCCGAGCCGCGGCGAGGAGTGCGTCGCGAACGGCCGCGGCACGGCGACGCGGTGCCTGCGCGTCTGCGGATCGGCGGCGGACTGCCCGGCCGACTCTGCGTGCGTCGAGGTCATCACCGGTCGCACCTACTGCTGGCCGTTCTGCCTCAGCGGCGTGGACTGCGCGCCGGGCCGGCGCTGCGTGGGCGTGGGCAGCGACCGCGTCTGCAACGGCGAGAACCGGGAGCTCTGCACATGCCAGCCCTGATCGGGAACCGCGCGCGCGCCGCCCTGCTCGGCCTCTTGCTGGTCGGCTGTGGGGCCAAGACGGGGCTCCTCGTCCCGGAGCGCGGGATGGACGCGGGCGCGCCCGACGCGGGCGTCTGCCCGGACATGCCGGTGCCGCTCGTGCGCCGCCAGGTCGAGACCGTGTTCCTCCTCGATCGCTCGGGCTCGATGGACCATACCTGGGACGGCCGGCCGAGCGGCATCGGCCTGCCCTCGCGCTGGTCGATCGTCCGCGACACCCTCGCCTCCGTGCTCCCGCCCTACGACCAGGAGCTCTGGATCGGCGCGAAGCTCTTCCCCGACGGGCTCGGCTGCGATCTCACGGGCGGGCTCGACCTGCGCCCCGCCGCGCGCAACGTGGATCCGCTCCTCGCGCTCTTCGAGGCCTTCCCCGAGGGCGGCACGCCGGCCGCGCTCGCGATCCAGAACACCCTCGCGGACCTCGACCGCGACAGCGAGAACCCGCGCGTCTTCGTCATCGCGATGGACGGCGGGCCCAACTGCAACGACGACCCCGGCACGCCCGGCGACGTCTGCCTCTGCACGAGCGTGCGCCGCGCCTGCCTCGTCGATCCGCCCGACGGCCCGCAGAACTGCCTCGACGACATCCGCACCCTCGAGACGGTGCGGCGCGCCTCGGAGGACGAGGGCGTGCCGGTGGTGGTGGTCGGGATCGACGACCCCAGCCGGCCGGAGCTGTCCGACTTCCTCGACGAGATGGCCATCGCGGGCGGCCTGCCGCGCGCGCCCGGCGAAGGGCGCCGCTTCTACAGCGCGCGCGAGCCCGAGGACCTCGCGCTCGCGTTCGGCCAGATCGCCGAGCTCATCTCCCGCTGCGTGCTCAGCGTGCCGGATCCGCCGCCCCCGGGCGCGCAGGTCACGGTCTCGGTCGACGGCGTGGTGCTCCCGCGCGACCCGGCGCGGATGGAGGGCTGGGACTGGACCGACGAGGCGCGCGGCGCGATGGCGTTCTACGGCGCGACCTGCGACGCGCTCCGCGGCGGCGATCCGGTCATCACGGCCGAGATCGTCTGCGCCGAGTAGCGGTCCAGGCGCCTCGCGGTCCGCGCCGGTTTGTCGTAGGCCACGAATGTGACGACGCTCCGACCGCCCAGCCCCAGCCGCCTCGCGGCCCCGGTCGCGGAGGTGATCCTCGAGGCCTTCCGCGACTACCGGGCGCGTCACCTCGCGGTCACCGCGAACGCGCAGGGCCGCTTCGAGCGGCGGGACTGGGCCGGCCTGCGCGCCGACGCGCGCGATCGGCTCGGGTTGTACCGCGTAGCGATCGATCACGCCGAGACGCGAGTCCGGGTGCTCCTCGGCGAGCGCTGCCGCGAGCGGCTCGTGTGGATGAGCGCCAAGGCCGTCTACTCCGCGCGGATCATGGCGCGCGAGGACTGGGACCTCGCCGAGACGTTCTTCAACGGGGTCACCCGCCGCATCTTCGACACCGTCGGCGTCGACCCGCTCATCGAGTACGTGGCGAGCGACTTCGACGGCCCGCCGCTCGAGGGGACGCGCCCGGTCTACGCGCGGATCAACGGCCCCGCGCCGGCGGCCTCGCTCGTCGAGCTGGCGCTCGCGTCGCTCCCGTTCGAGGTGGGCTGGGACGATCGCGCGGGTGACGCGGCGCGCGTGGGCGCGCGCATCGACGACAAGGTCCGGAGCCTCGGGCGGGGCGATCCGGTCGCGATCGAGCACCTCGAGCCCGTGTTCTACCAGGGCAAGGGAGCTTACGTCGTCGGGCGCCTCGTCCTGCCGGCCGGCAAGGTGAGCCCGCTCGTGCTCGCGCTCCGCAACGGTCCCCGCGGGATCTTCGTCGACGCGGTGCTGCTCGAGGAGGACGACGTCTCGATCCTCTTCAGCTTCACGCGCACCTACTTCCACGTCGACACCCCGCGCCCCTACGACGTGATGCGGTTCTTGCGCTCGCTGATCCCGAAGAAGCGCATCGCCGAGATCTACATCGCGCTCGGCGAGCCGAAGCAGGGCAAGACCGAGCTCTACCGCGCGATCGTCGACCACATCGAGGAGTCCTCGGACACCTTCGGCTTCGCGCCGGGCACCCCCGGGCTCGTGATGGTCGTGTTCACGATGCCGGGGATGGACGTCGTGATGAAGGTCATCCGCGACGACTTCCCGCCGCAGAAGACCACGTCGCCCGAGAAGGTCCGCGAGCGCTACCAGTGGGTCTACTCGCACGACCGCGCGGGCCGGCTGGTGGACGCGCAGGCGTTCGAGCACCTCGCCTTCCCCCGCGACCGCTTCGAGCCCGATCTGCTCGAGGAGCTGCAGCGCGAGTGCGGGCGCAGCGTCGAGGTGCGCGAGGACCGCGTGGTGATCGCGCTGTCCTACGTCGAGCGTCAGCTCACCCCGCTCAACCTCTTCGTGCGCGAGCGCCCGCAGGAGGACGCCGAGCGCGCGCTCGGCGAGTGGGGACACGCGATCCGCGACCTCGCGAGCTGCAACATCTTCCCGGGCGATCTCCTGCTCAAGAACTTCGGCGTCACGCGCCACGGCCGGGTCGCGCTCTACGACTACGACGAGCTCGAGGCGCTCACCGACATCTCCGTCCGCGACCTGCCCGAGACCGACGACATCGAGGACGCGATGCGCGCCGAGCCGTGGTTCTCGGTCGCGAAGGGCGACGTCTTCCCGGAGGAGTTCCCGCGCTTCCTCGGCCTGCCGCGGCGCCTGCGCCCGGCCGTCATGGAGCGCTCCGCCCACGTCTTCGACCCGGCGTGGTGGCGCGAGGCCCAGGCCCGCGCCCGCACCGGCAAGGTGCCCGAGGTCACGCCCTACCGCCCGGAGCTCCGGCTTCGTGTGCGCGACACCGGCGCGGCGAAGGCCGAGGCGCCAGATCCCGCGACTTCGTAAAGCCATTGGGAGACTCGCACGAAATCGATAGCTATCGCCAGCGCGAGATGTGGGGAGGATCGGTGAGATGGAACGACCCACCGTCTACGCCATCGACTTCGGCACCACGAACTCCCTGCTCGCCGCCGCGAGCCCTCACCGCGTCTTCGAGCCGATCCCGCTCGACGCCAACGCGCCCGACCCGACCGTGCTCCGCAGCGTCCTCTTCTTCCCGAGCGCCCGCGAGGTCTTCTACGGGGAACGCGCCCTGCGCGAGTACGCCGCGCACGGGATGCAGGGCCGGCTGATCCGATCGATCAAGAAGCACCTCCCCTCCCGCGCCTTCATCGGCACGCGGATCGAGGAGCGCCCGATGAACCTCGAGGATCTGATCGGCGCCTTCCTCGCCGTCATGCGCCGGCGCGCCAACGCGCACTTCGGGGTCGACGTGACGCGCGTGGTGCTGGGCCGGCCCGCCCTGTTCAGCGAGGTGCCCGAGGACGATCGCTTCGCCGAGTACCGGCTGGAGCGCGCGGCCCGGATCGCTGGCTTCGAGGACGTCTCGTTCTGCCCCGAGCCGGTCGCGGCCGCGGCGAGCTTCCGCGAGCGACTGCCCGAGCGGCGCCTCGTCCTGGTCGGTGACTTCGGGGGCGGCACGAGCGACTTCACCTGCCTGTGGCTCGGGCCCGAGCCGTTCGACCCGTCCCACGTCCTCGCGATCGGCGGGGTCTCGGTGGCGGGTGACGCGCTCGACGGCAGCATCATGCGCGCGCGCGTGGCGCGACACTTCGGGGCCGAGGTCCGCTACCGCGTCCCGATGGGCGCGAACCTCCTCGAGATGCCCAGCATGCTCCGCGCCCGGCTGTGCTCACCGGCCGACCTCTCGATCCTCTCGGCGCGGGACGTGATGGCGCACCTGCGCGACATCGAGCGGTGGTCGCTCGGCCCCGACGACCGCCGCCGGATGGAGCAGCTCTTCGTGCTGATCGAGGACGCTCAGGGCTTCGCGCTGTTCGAGGCGATCGAGCGCGCCAAGCGGGAGCTGTCGCGCGCGGAGCGGGCCGAGATCGCGTGGCGTTACCCCCCGATCGATCTGCGCGAGCCGATCGACCGCGCCTCGTTCCGCGACGGCGCGCGGCGCGAGCTCGGCCGCATCCTCGACGCGCTCGACGACACCCTCCTGCGGGCGGGGGTCGGCCCGCGCGACGTCGACGTGGTGTGCCTCACGGGCGGCACCGCGCGGGTCCCCGCGCTCGCGGAGGAGCTCGCGGCGCGCTTCGGCGAAGCGAAGCTGACGCGCGCGCGCGCCTTTCACTCGGTCATCGACGGGCTCGCGCGGCGCGCCCAGGCCGTCGCGTGAGCCCGATCAGTCGAAGACCGATCCCACGTCCTCGATCGCGTGGGCGATCTTGACCCAGAGCGCCTCGAGGACGTCCTCGCTGATGCCGAAGGCGGCGCACTCGGCGCCCTGCGCGAGGCGTCGCCATGGCTCGGCCTCGCCGGACGTGATCGCGTGCTCGATCTGATCGGCCAGCCGCAGCGCGGTCACCCCCGCCGCCACCGAGGTGTCCTCCTGCAGCGCGGCCGCCGGGTCGTGGTGAAGCTCCACCACGCGGGTCAGCCAGGCCGGGAAGAGCCACGCCTCGAGCACCGCCGCGCCGAGCGACGCGTGGTCGAAGCCGGCCTCCGCGTGCTCCCAGCCGTGGCTCGCGCCGGCGGTGCAGAGCGCGCCTTCGGGGGCGCGCGCGTAGTCGAGGGTGTCGGACTCGACGAACGCGAGCTTGCCGATGTCGTGCACCAGCCCGCACAGGAACATGTCCGACCCGCTCAGGCCGCGCTGCTCGCGCCCGAGGACCTCCGCGATCGCCGCGACCCGGGCCGAGTGGCGTCGGATCGCGGTGGTCTCCGCGGACTCACGCTCGAAGGCGCCGAGCGCCACGAGGCCCGCCGCGACCGAGCGCACGCGCGACGTCCCGAGCCGCATCACCGCCTCGTCGACGCTCGCGCACCGGATCCGCGTCGCGAAGGCGGCGGTGTTCGCCATCCGCACGAGCTGAGAGCAGATCGCGGGGTCCTGCTCGAGCGTCACCCGCAGGTCGACGAACGCGGTGTTCGGCTCCTGGCACTGCGCGAGGATCTGGGCCGCCACCACGGGGGGCGAGCGCAGGCCCTCGGTCCGCGCCAGCAGCGCGGCCGGCGATCGCGCGGCCAGGTCGTGGTCCTCTTGGGCGTTGTCGCGCCCGAACCACGCGGCTTCGGACGGATCTTCGGTGACGGCTCGCTGCATACCCTGGTCGAACGGCGCCAGGGGCAGGGGCTTTACAGGGTCGTGAAGTCCCCCGCCGCCTCGAGCCGGTCGCCCGCGACGGTGAGGGTCGGCGACGCGATCCCGAGGATCGTGCCGGCCGCGATCCCGGTCGGGAAGCCGGCGCCGCCGACGACGATCATGTCAGGCGCCACGATCCCGGTGACGGGCAAGGCCGGGCTGCCGCCGTTGGCCACCAGCTCGGCGAGGACGTAGCCGAGCACCGCGCCGTACGCGCGGACGCTTGCCCGGTCGGCGGCCGGCACGCTCGCCGGGATCGAGACGTGGAGCGCGCTCAGCGACTCGACGTCCCACGTCGGGTCCAGGCCGCTCCCGGCCGGCAGCGAGGCGATCCCGCTCGCGGCGAGCCGCACGCTGACGCCGCCCGCCCAGGGCCCGGGTCCCGACAGCTCGGCGGTCACAGCGCCGACCATCACCGCGAGCGAGCCGTCGGGGCGCAGGTCGAGCACCGCGGGGAGCGCCGAGGTGAGCCGCAGGCTGGTGGGCGCGACGATCATGTCGGGGGCGACGATCATGTCCGGCGCCACGATCATGTCGGGGGCGACGATCATGTCCGGCGCGACGATCCCGGTGAGCCCGCCGCCGCGCCAGTGCGCGTGGGCCGCCTGGTTGAGCACCGCCTCGCTGATCGTCGTGCGGATCTCCGCGCTCGCGGTGCCCGCGCCCGTCACGCTCGCCGCGCTGAGCGGCACCCCGAGGCTCACCGGGAGGGTCGGGCCGCCGCCGCCGGGGGGCTCGATCAGGGTGGCCAGGCCGATCACCGCGGTGTCGCCTGGCTGGGCGAACGAGCTCGCGCTCAGGGTCACGGTGAGCGGCACGTCGGCGTCGAGGCCCGTGACCGTCGTGGGCGCGTAGGGCGCCGGGCTCGAGAGCGCGTCGCCGAGGAGCGCCGCGATCGCGTCCGCCCACTCGACGGAGAACGTACGGTGGATGCTGACGCCCGTGGTCACGGACAGGTACTCCTCGACCACCGCGTCGACCGCGCTGTTGCCGCCCGAGAAGGACGCGACCACCGAGGTGATCGTGTAGGGCGGCGCGGCGACGACCCGGACCACGGGCGCGCCGGTTCCGTCGGCGTCCAGGGCCAGCGTCGCGTCCAGGCTCGTCGCGGTGATCGTGACGGTGCCGCTGTCGACGAAGTCGCACTTGCCGGGCACACCGCACCAGTCGCCCGTCGCGTTGACGCCGAGGGTGATCGTGATGTCGTTGGCCGCGACGCGGAGGTTGCCGCTCGCGCTCACGATCGAGGTGATGTCGCCCCCGGTCACCGCGCTCGACGTGTACTCGATGCTGTCGACGCGATTGCCCATCGAGTCGACGAACATCGGCATCTGCACGCCCGCCGGCAGCGAGACGGTGACCGTCTGATCGATCAGCCCCTGCGCGCCCAGGCGGCGGACCAGATCGTCGAGCGACTCGATCACCGTCGCGTCCATGTCGCCGTCCGCGATCGCGGTGGGGCCGAGGCGCGTCTCGATCGCGTCGGGCAGCGGGTCACCCTCGGGGTGAAACCGGGTCGCGGCGAGGAAGGTGCAGATCTGCGTCGACTCCTCGCCGTCTCGGGTCACGACGCCCACGTCGACGGTGTGCATGCCGAAGCCGACCGTGACGCGCTGCGTGGCGCGACCGGCCGCGTCCAGGGTCGCCGGCGCTCCGTTCAGGGTCAGGCTGGCCACGCGGTCCGGCGCGTCCACCTCCACCGTGACGTCGACGGCGGCCCCCTCGGCCGCCTCCACCATGGCCCCGTGGGTCGGCGTGACGCACCGCACCTCGACCGGTCCGATCGATGGGCCGGCGTCCGGCGGGCCACCGTCCGGCGTCTCGGGTCCCGCGTCGGTCGCCGACCCCGCGTCCGGGGGGCCGCCGTCGGCGGGCGCTCCGTCGTCGCAGCCGAACACGAGCGCGCCCCAGAGGGTCGCGAGCACGGCGTTCCTGAGCACAGGGTTCGCGAGCACGGGGTTCGTGAGCACAGGGTTCGTGAGCACAGGGTTCGTGAGCACAGGGTTCGTGAGCACAGGGTTCGTGAGCACAGGGTTCGTGAGTGGAGCGTTCGCGAGTACAGCGTTGCGCGGGCGCACGCTCCCAGGGTAGGGGCTGCCACGGCCTCCGGAAACCCTCACGGGGGTTCCACCGCGCACCCGGTTCCCCAACGGGCGTCGGGGCGCTAGGGTTGCCGACGGCGCTGAGGGGTTCGGCCGCGTCGGCGTGTGCCGTTTCCTTCCCTGTCTCCCACCCGATCCATGCCCCCGAACCACGTACCTCCGGGCCTGCTGCTTGACGGAAGTGTCGCCTTTGCGCGGATCGGCGACGCCTCGGTGATCGTCACCGCGATCCCGCGCTGGACTCCGTCGCTCGCCGAGCGGCTGATCGAGGAGACGCTCGCGGCGGCGGGATCGCCTCCCGCGCAGCACCTGCTCATCCGGCACCTCGCCGGCAACCTCGATGCTTCCTCGCGGCGACGCGCCCAGGAGGTCATGGACCGTCGCGTCTCGTCCGACTCCTGGATCGGCGAGCGCCGGCTCGCCGCGATCGTAGGGTCCGCGTTCGAGCGAGGCGCGGTCACGGCCTGGCGCTGGCTCACCGGCGACCCCGTCCACGCGTTCGCGCCCGAGCGGATCGACGAGGCCGCGTGCTTCGTCGCAGGTGACGCCGCCGCCGCCGGCTTGGTCGCCGCCGCCCACGCCGACTCCATGCGACTCCTGACCGACGCGGTCGCGGCGGCGAAGGCGCGATGAGCGCTCCGGTCCTCGAGGCGCTCCCGGCCGACCCTCGGGTCGCTCGCTACACCTACGGCCCGCTGTTCGTGATCGTGCCGCGCGCCGACGGGGGGCCGTCGCCCGGCCTGGTCGAGGAGGTCGCGGCGCACGCGCGCCGGCACCCCGAAGGCGCGCACCTCCTCGTGATTCCGGTCGCGGGTCTGCGGATGCTGAGCGCCGAGGATCGCGCCGCCGTCGCCCAGGTGATGCGGGAGAGCGGCCGGCTGACCCGCCGGAAGGTGATCCTCGCGTCGGAGCAGGGCTTCTTCGCGAGCTTCATCCTGTCGTTCAGCTCGCAGTTCATGCGGGAGCTGAGCGACCTCCACGTCACGCGTACCCCCGACGACGCGGCGATTCGGCTCGCCGACGTCATGCAGATCCCGGCGACCGACGTTCGGGACATGATCGACGAGGTCCTGGCCCGGGCCCGCGGCTGAGCGCCTCGCGCCTCGCCTCGCGCCTCGCGCCTCGCGCCTCGCGCGCGTAGGATGCGCGCGATGAGCCTCCAAGACACGATCGCCCAGGACCTGATGGCCGCGGTGAAGGCCCGCGACGAGGTCGGCAAGCGGACCCTGCGCATGCTCAAGTCGGACCTGGCCCAGCGCGAGCTGGAGCTCGGGCGCGCGCTGACCTCGGACGAGGAGCTCCAGGTCGTCACCGGCGCGGTGAAGTCGCGGCGCGACAGCGTGACGGCCTACGAGGAGGGCGGCCGGCAGGACCTCGCCGACGGCGAGCGCGCCGAGATCGAGGTCCTCCATCGGTATCTCCCGGCGCAGCTCGACGAGGCCGGCGCGCGCGCCGCGATCGCCCAGCTCGCGGCCGAGCTCGGGGTGACCGAGAAGCGGCAGATGGGCCAGCTCATGCAGGCGGTCATGGGGCGCCTCCGCGGTCGGATCGACGGCAAGCTCGCCAGCCGCATCGCGGGCGAGCTGCTCCGCTGACCGGCGCGGCGGCTGATCGGCGCGCGGCTGACCGGCGCGGCGGCTGATCGGCGCGGCGGCTGATCGGCGCGGCGGCTGATCGGCGCGGCGGCGCATCTACTCGCGCGCGCAGGACGAGTCTTCGAGGCAGAACGGATCGGGCAGGACGTGCCACGGGAGCTCGCGGCTCTCGGACGCGAGGTACCAGCCGATGACGTTCAGCAGGTACTCGCCCTCATCGAAGACCTTGGTCGGATCGGGAGGCAGCAAGACGTGCTGCCCTACGGGGACGGTCATCGCGTTGAGCAGGAGCGAGGTGGCCATCGATGAGTCGGTGCGCCACGGGTCGCTCATCATCGCCGCGGGCAGGCTCACGCGCCCCCAGCGCAGCGGGGTGTCGAGCCGGTTGG
>JAUHXR010000338.1 GCA_030426845.1 Polyangia bacterium
GCGTTCTACGGCGACTACAACGACGCCCTCGCCCGCTGGACCGGCGGCGACCGCGACGTGAAGTTCCCCCACGGCACCTGGTGGATGCGCGTTCATCACGGCGCCCGCGTCCGGCCGCCGCCCTAGGTCGGGCACAGCTTGTTTCGCGCGCCTGAGACCAGAGCTCGGGCGCGCATCGGTGCGTCCGTCGTTCGCCCCGGGCCGGCGCGAGCCGCCGAGGCCTTCATCGCTAGCGGATTCATCGGGCGGCGCCGGACACCGACTCCCGGGGGAGCGGCCTCTTGGTGCGAAGGGAGGCAGTGGTTGGCGGCCGAGCGGCGGCGACAGCCGCGCCTCGGTGACGCCAACGTCGGTCCGATCTTGTCCTGCCTAGCGGCGGCGACAGCCGCGCCTCGGTGACGCCAACGTCGGTCCGATCTTGTCCTCTCCGCCTCGGTGACGCCAACGTCGGTCCGATCTTGTCCTCCGTCGATCTTGTCCTCCGAGCTAGCTAGCGGCGCAGCGAGAGCTCCGTGCTCTCCAGGAACCACTTGGTCCCGGCGATCACATCGGGCCGGCTCGTTGCCACGATGACTCGGTCGCCGTTGGCGATGTAGGCGGTGGGGCGGTGCTGCCGGACGAGCGCCCAGAACCGACCCTGGACGGCCGGCAGCCAGTCGAAGACATCCTTCTCCCATGTGTCGTCGAACGAGGCGGTCAGCGCAGCGGGCGTCTGAAGCGACCACCCGTGTTGGTTCACGAAGGGCTCGTATGCGGGGAACGCCGCCGCGCCTTGACCACTCGGAAACACCCACCACTCGTCGAACTGCTCCCAAGGGATCTCGACAGTCGCGGAGAGCGGCGGGCTGCAAGCTCCGGCCGGGTGCTGCGACCAGCCCTGCTCGAGCTCCTCGGCCGAGGGGCGCATCCTCCCGCTGTCGAAGGACGACACGAGCACGCGCTGCCCAGCGACGGTTCGACGAAGGATCGGCAGGACCGCGCTGATGAACGCGCGACGGTCTTCGATCCACGAGTAGCCAGACACCACGCCTGGCCCTTGCACGAACGCTTGCTCCCCCATTCTCGGGCTCCGCGGTGGCGAGCTCCCCTCGAGCTCCGCCAACCTCTCGTTGACCTCGCTGAGATCGTCGACCGCGTCCCGAGTGTCTCAGTCAGCGGCGGACTTGGGGAGGTGAGCGAGGGTCACTCACCCCAGAGCGCTCGCGCGAGGGGATGCTCTTCTTGGCGCAGTCGCACGCCGCCTTCGTCGACGACGCACTCGCCCGCCTCCATCGCGTCCGCGACCGCGCGCCAGAACGCGCCGATGCTGTGCGCAACCTCCGGTCGCTCCGGCGCGTCGTGAAAGAAGGTGATGACTCGACCGGCCTCGGTGTCGACGCACACGAGCGTGCCGGCGCGGTCGTCGAGGAACGGATACCAACCCTGACCCCAGTAGATGGAGCCCACCGCTCGATAGTCCTCGTCGAACTGCTGGCCGAGCTCGCGCATCGCCATTCGGTGCGCCGACGCTTCGGCCCACGTCAGCAGAGAGAACCCTTCGAACAGGTAGAGCTCGGCCGATTGTCCGGCGTGGGTGCCCATCGAGGACCGCAAGGGCTCAGGGATGGAGCTGGGCTCGGGCGCAGGCGGTCCGAGCGAGCCGAGGACCTCGGGGGCATGCTCGCGCAGCCATCGCTCGATGCGCACCCACTGCTCCGAAACCTCATGGCCAGCCATGGTCGTGGGAGATTGCGCCAGCGCGTGGGAGCCCGCAACCTTGGTTGAGGCTGAGCATTGCGTTCGGCGCTCTCCTAACGGCGGGCGTTGCTAGACCGTCCCGAGCACCACGCGCGCGGGGTGCCCCACCAGCCCTTCCATGATTCGCACCAGCTCGGGACGCAGCCGTGGCCAGCCAAGGAACGTGACGCCGAGGTGGCCGAAGGCCCACGGCCATGGACCGTCCCAGGCAACGAGGCGCTCGCGATGGCCGCAGAAGCGGCAGGTGAGAAGGACGTCGTCGTCGCCGTCGAACCACTGCTGGACGAGGTCGCCGATCGCCGAGTCGGGGGAGTGCTCCAGGCCGCACGCTCGGCAGGTCAGCTCGAGGCCGTTGCCGCCGGCGTGGAACACGTTCCGCTCGGTCTCGAACACCACGCCGTTCGCGAGAAGCTCGCGTGTGTGTTCGAAGCCGGGCTCGGTGAGCTCGTGCGCACGGGGGCCCGGGGGGTAGCCGGGCGCCAGCTCGTCTGGGTTCTCCGCGCCGAGCAGGATCCCTCGCGCGACCAACCCCTCGAGCAGCTTCGAGGCGAGGTCCTTGGCTTCCGCGGCGGTGACAGTGGGGAACGCGACGGACTGGAAGTAGCTGCCCACGAGTCAGGCCGGCAGGCACACGAGGAGGACGACGAGCGGGAGCCGGTGCCGCACGCCAAGGAGCATTACACAGCCCACGCGGCGCGGACACGCCGCGCTCAGCGTGGATCAGGTAGGGCCACATCGCATCGGTCCTCTCGCATCGGTCCTCTCGGATCGCCGCTCGCGTTCGGGAGCGGTCTCCGGCGCGGAGCGCTCGCGGTCGGTCACCCGGAGGTGTGGACCGACTGCACCATGCGGAGGCCTGGCGCGGACTCTCCTCGCAGCGCGTCGACGGCCCGCCACCCGCGCTCCTCGAAGAAGTCGGCGGCTGACGGGCCGGCGTCGTTGTGCATGCACCAGAAAAGGAGCCCACCCGGGGCGAGGATGCGCGCCCATTTCTCGAGAACGTCGAGTCGGGTCGCGACCACCTCGAGCCCGGCGTACGCGAAGAGGTATGGGTGCACGCACAAGCCCACGGAGGGCACCAGGACCTTCGTTGCGCCGTCCCGCACCCGACCACTCCGCGATGGCCGTCGCGAGGTTGCCGAACCGGTAGGCCTCCCTGCGTAGGTCCGTCCAGGTCACTTGCGCGAGCTTGATTCAGTAGCCGTCGTCCCAGGTGCCGTCGGGAACGAGCGGGTAGTGGAGCCTCACCCCTTCGCCCTCGGGGGCGATCGAGGCCACGGGCATCCGAAACCCGAAGTAGTCGCCGAGCCCGTCCATCTCGAACGTGGCGCCCTCGGCCAAGCAGGCTTCTTTCAAGGGCCGCAGCTGCGGGGACAGCTCTCGCTTGGTGGCCTCCCTACGGCGGTGATGCGCAGCCTCGTCGAGCCGGTCGCCGGGCGGCAGCTCGCGCCAGACGCGCAGGTCGAGCGCCATCCCGTCGGGGTACAGCTCGATCTTGGCGCGCGTGGGCCGCCCGGCCCAGAACGAGCGGAAGCCATGGACCGCTCGAGCGAACGTGGCGCGAAGCCGCGCGACGTCCCGCAGGCGAAGTCGAGCCTCCTCGTCGGGCCAACCCACGCGCGTGTCGGGGAGCTCGCGGAACACCGGCTCTAGGAGCTCGACGGCGTCGATGTCCACTTCAGGGCCCACCCCAGGATCCTCATCCGATGGCGTCGGGCGCCTCGAGCCACTGGCTCTCCTGACCGCTGAGCGGTCGCCCTCGTCCCGTCATCGGCTCCTCCGTCACCCTCCAAACGGGCGCCGGCCGGCAGACCTCCCGCGCGGAGCGGACGCCGTCGGCGCAGCGGAGGATTGCGTTCGACGCGAGGGAGCGAGAACGAAAAAGCCGGCCCGAAGGCCGGCTTTATGCGGAAGAGAGGACTCGAACCTCCACAGGGTTTCCCCCACTAGATCCTTAGTCTAGCGCGTCTGCCAGTTCCGCCACTTCCGCGTGGTGGGCGCGCAATCTACCCGAGGGGGGAGGGTTGTCAAGCGCCTCGTGCGTCGACCTCGCTCGCCCCCGCGCGCGGGGGTCGGGTGACCGCCCAGGCCCAGGCGATGAGGACGGCCTGGAGGGGGAGGCGGAGCCACAGGGCCCACGCGGGGGCGGCCGGCTCGCCGTCGATCAGGACCTCGTTCATCGCCATGTGGAGGTTCGCCGGGAAGACGGCGAGCAGGAGCGCGATGAGGCCCCAGCCGGCCAGGCGACGGGTGCGCGGCGGGAGGATCAGCGCGCCCAGCGCGATCTCCAGGACGCCGCTCAACCACACCAGCTCGGCGTGCCAGGGCAGGTACGGGGGCATGATCTGGACGTAGAAGTCCGGGCTCAGGAAGTGGTTCACGCCCGCGCCGATCATCGCGATCGCGAGGAGCCACCGGAACACGCGCTCGAGCATCGGGACGGATACGAGCACGAGCCGGGGTCGGACGGCCAGGGCCGCCGCGCTCACCGCTGACAAGCTCGTCAGCGGCGGCGGACAGGTTCGTCAGCGTTCGGGAGCTTGCGTCGATTAGCTCAATGATTCCGGAGGGGCAGGGGGTGGCACGGGGCTTGTCATAGGGGTCGGTCGAGCCCGCCACGGCGGCTCTCGAGAACAACCACCACGACGACGAGGAATCGACCCATGAACGACAAGATCGGCAAGCTCAACCCTGGCTTCGTTTGGCTCTTCGCCCTGGCCGCGACGGTGGTCGGCGCGGGCGCGGCCTACGTCACCGCGGGGCTCGGCGCGAAGGCGTCGTCGGCGGTGTACTTCGGGGTCTTCCTCGTCTGTGGGTTCGCGGCGACCGCCCTCACGAAGGCCAAGGCCCTGATGAGCATCGGGGCGTTCCTCGTCGCGTCGCTCGCCAGCGCGGGCGCCTACTACTTCGTGGCGATGTCCGCGGTGTCCGAGGCGACCGGAGCCCTCGGCGCGGCCGAGGCCGGGGGCGTGCTCGGCGCGGCCCTCGGCGCCTTCGTGGCCGTGATCACCTTCGTGGTGAGCGCGGCCGGCGGGACGGGCGGCGTGATGGCCGGCCTGCGCGCCCGCAAGCAGCTCGGGGCGGCCTGACCGCCGCCCCTGGCCCTCGCGCCGGCTGGCGCGGGGTCTCTCACTCCTGAACCGCGCGGCCGCCGACTCGTTCGGCGGTCGCGCACCTGTTTCTGGGCCCGTCGCGAGGCGGCCAGGCCGCGCGATCGCCGGTGCGGTATGACGAATCCCTGACCTCGCGAGCGACATCCACCCGGGTCGGCGCGCTGCTGGTCGGCGCGCTCGTCGTCGCGGCCGCCGCGGGGGCCGCGTTCTGGGCGCTCCGCCGGGAGCCGGCGGCGCCGGCGCGCGTCGAGGGATCGCCCGCGCTGGAGCCAGCGCCGACCTCGTCGACCGCGCCCGGTACCCCGGCGCTGCGCTTCACGCCGCTGCCCCCGGACGCGCTGTCGAACCACGATCCACCCGAGCCCGAGGCGCTCGCCCACCCGCTCCTCGAGGCGCCGGCCCGCGACGTGATGACGGACGCGGACCGCGCGCTCGCCACCGATCCCGAGGACCCCGCGGCGCGACGTCGGCGCGCGCTCGCGCAGGTGGCGCTCGGGGAGGTGGACGTGGGGGCGCGCGCGCTCGTCGCGCTCGCCGAGGAGCGGCCCGACGACGCGGACGCGCAGGCGGCGCTCGGCGCGGCCGAGGCGCGACGCGGGCGATCGGAGGAGGCGGAGGCGGCGCTCGCGCGGGCCCTCGCGATCGACCCCGACCACGCGTGGGCGCGGCGCGAGCGAGGCGCGCTCCGGCGGTCCGAGGGGCGGACGCGCGACGCCTACGAGGACCTCGTGCGCGCGGCCCGGCTCGCGCCGGACGACGCGGTGGCCCTGCGGGAGCTGGCGGCGGTGTTCTTCGCGGTCGGTCGCGCGGCGGACGCGGCGCCGATCCTGCGCGCGCTCACCCGCGCGGCGCCGGACGACGCGGGGGGCTGGCTCGCGCTCTCGGCGTCCCTCGAGGCGGCGGCGGCCGCCGACGACGAGCCGCGCGAGGTCGACTCGGCGACCGATGAGGCGACGCAGGCGGCCGGGCGCGCACTCTCGCTGGCTCCGGACGCGCCGGGGGTGCGGGTCGCCTACTGCCGGCTGCTCGCGACCTACCTGCGCGCCGGGGCGGTGGCGGCGTGCGACGACGCGATCCGGGCCCTGCCCGGCGACCCGGCGCTGTTCCGGCTGCGGGCGCGCGCGCTCGCGTCGCAGCGGCTGTTCGTGCGGGCCCTCGCGGACGCCGATCGCGCGGTCGAGCTCGCGCCGTCCGACGGGCGCGGCTACGCGGACCGCGCGGCGGTCCGGGAGGAGGCCGGCGACGCGCCAGGTGCTCTATTGGATCGCACGGCGGCTTGTCGGCTGGAGGACGCCGTGTCGTGCGCCTGGCTCGAGGCGCGAGGGCTGGAGCCGAGGTAGGGCGGATCGCGACTCGGGCGCGGGTCAGAGCGAGCGCAGGTAGGCGACGAGGTCGGCCTCGTCGGCGTCGCTCAGGTCGGCCAGGTCGCCGTGGCCTTCGGTGTGGTGCGGACCGAGGCGGGACTCGAGGGTCGGGGCGCGCCCGTCGTGCAGGTAGGGCGCGCGGGCACGTAGGCCGAGCAGGGTGGGGGTCTGGACGACCCCGCCGGTGCCGACGTCGTGGCTGAGGTGGTCGGTGAGGCGCGGGCCGGAGTGGCACTCGGCGCAGGCGACGCGCGGGGACCCGAAGAGCGCGCGACCGCGCGCGACGGCGGCCCGGTCGTGGCTCGCGAAGCGCGGGGTGGGCTGGCGATCGAGCCACCGCTCGAGCGCGGCGACCTCGTCGGTGCGGAGCGCGGCGCCGCCCATGCGGACGCGGAACACGTCGTCGAGGAGGCTCGCCATCGTCGCGTGCTCCCCGTCCCAGTGGAACGGCGCGGTCGCGGTGAGGCCGCCGAGGAGCGCGGGGGTGCGCCGCGGGCTCCCGCGGCGGAACGTCCAGACGAAGCCGTCGTCGCCGGCCTCCGGGTGGCACGAGGCGCAGGCGGTCCAGCTCTCGGTGGCCTGGTGGAACAGGTGGCGCCCGAGGTCGGTCGGCGCCGGGTCGCCGAGGGGGACCACCGCGAGCACGTGGCCGCCCTCGTCGCCGCGCGCGTAGAGCGCGACGCGGGGCGGGTCGACGAGCTGGGCGAGCACGTGGCGGCCGACCCACCCAACGGCAACGGCCCGGTCGTCGCGCGAGCCGAGCGTCTCGAACGCGGAGTCGCGGCTCACCCGAGGCGAGGTGAGCACGAGCACGCCGCCTTGCGCTGCGAACGCCACCGCGAGGTGAGCGCCGTCGTGCGACGGCGCGACGTCCACGGGGAGCACGCCCTGACCGCCGAGGGTGACGCCGACGTCGACGTCGTCGGGCCGCAGGTAGGTGAGCCCGCCCTGGACGATCCGCCCGTTGCCCGCCGCGTCGAAGCGGCGGCTCGAGCCGACGAGCTCGGTCTCGCGGTGCCGCTGGTGGAGCATCCACGCGCCGCCGTCCGGCGCGGCCACCGTGCGCCACGCGACGCGCGGCTCGAAGCGCGCGCTGGCGGTCCGGGGGACGCGCGAGCCCCCGTAGCCTCCGTACCCGCCGTACCCGTAGCTCGGCCGCGCGGCGGGGGTCGGCGCCACCTGGATGGGGAGCTGCACGCCGGGCGGGGCGATCGCGGGTGCGCCGTCGAGGGCGAGGGCCTCGGCCGCGCGGAATCGGCTGACGAACACCGCGCCCGAGGCGACCCAGACGTCCCGCAGGTCCGGCGCGAGGGTCGCGACGCGCGAGACGCGTTGGCCCCGGACCGCGAAGACGTCGCCGCCCGCGCAGGCCACGACCAGCTCGCGCGTCTGCCGCTCCCACGCCAGGCCGCGCGGGGACGGGCAGACCTCGCGCCGCGCTTCGACCGTGCCGTCGTCGAGCCGGACGGTGGCCACCGCGCCGGCCCCGCGCAGCGTCACGTGGACCCGCCCCGCGTCGTCCTCGGCGATGCGCCAGGGCTCGTCTCCCGGCTCGAGGTCGACGACCTCCCGGACCGAGAGCCCGTCGCCGACCGCGAGGAGCCAGAGCCGGTCCTGGTCCGCCTCCGCGACCACCGCGGTCTGCCCGTCGCGCGTCACGTGGAGGGTGCCGCCGCGCCAGGGCGGAGCCTGGGCCGGGCGCGCCTCGGTCCGACGCGGGGTGCTCGCCGGCGGTGCGCAGGACGCGAGGAGGAGAATCAGGACGACGGCGCGCATGGGCCGCTTGGACTCTACGCGGCCGCCGATGTTCCCGCGCAGGTCGATCGTGGTAGACCCCCAATGTGTCCAGCGAACCCCTCATGCTCACCCTGCGGGCGGCGGGGCTCGAGCCGCTGGTGCGCAAGCTCGACCGGGCGCTGCTGTCGGTCGGCTCGGACGCCTCGGCGGACATCCGCCTCGCCGCGGCCCCCGCGCGCTGGGCCATCCTGAGGCGCCAGGACTCGGGCCTCGAGATCCGCCGCATCGGGGTGGCCGGGGCGATCCAGCTCGCGGTGGGACAGACGGTCGAGGTCGACGGCGTCGCGATCGGGCTGAGCCGCGCGAGCCAGCCGCCCCCGGGGCCCGACGCGCGCGGCGGTGGCGCGGCCGGGATCGCCGTCCAGGGCATCGCGGAGGCGCTCGCCGACGCCGAGGCGCCCGAGGAGGCGCTCACGCGGATGCTGGAGGAGCTGCTCCGCGCCACCGGGGCCGAGACGGGCGCGATCCTCCTGCGCTCGCCCGAGGGCTACACCGTGCCGGTCGCGCTGCACGCCGACGGCCGGGTGCTCGACGAGGCGGACGCGCTCCTGAGCGACACCCTCGTGCGCGACGTGCTCGAGGGCGGCGTGTCGACCCTCAGCCTGCGCGACCTGCCGAGCAGCCCCCGCTACGGCTCGGTCCCGTCGGTCGTCTCGCTCCGCCTCAGCTCGGTGCTCTGCGCGCCCATGCGGATGGGCGACAAGGTGCTTGGCGCGGTCTACCTCGGGCATCACGACCCCTCGGCGCGCTTCACCGAGGCGCAGGCGTCCGACCTCAAGGTCCTGGCCACGATGGCGCTGCCCGTCCTGAGCCAGCTCCGGCGCGCCGCGCTCGCGCCGGCGAGCCCGGTGGACGAGCTGCTCGTCGGGGACTCGCCGCCGATGGGCCAGGTGCGCGACCTCGTGAAGCGCGTGGCCCCGAGCGATCTTTCGGTCCTGGTGCTCGGCGAGACGGGGACCGGCAAGGAGGTGACCGCGCGGGCGATCCACGCCGCGAGCCCGCGCGCGGAGCGGCCGATGATCGCGCTCAACTGCGCGGCCGTGCCCGAGAGCCTCCTCGCGGTGGAGCTCTTCGGCTGCAAGAAGGGCGCGTACACGGGCGCGACGAGCGACCGCAAGGGGCGCATCGAGGCGGCGGACGGCTCGACCCTGTTCCTCGACGAGGTCGGCGACATGCCGCTGCCGATGCAGGTGGCGCTCCTGCGCGTGCTCGAGGAGCGCGCGGTGACGCGGGTCGGCGAGAACGAGGAGCGGCCGGTCGACTTCCGCCTCGTCGCGGCCACCAGCCTCGACCTCGACGCGGCGGTGGAGGAGGGGCGCTTCCGCAAGGACCTGCTCTATCGGCTGCGCGAGCTCGCGGTGACGCTGCCGCCGCTCCGCGAGCGCGGGGCCGACGTCGAGGTGCTCGCGACGCTGTTCCTGCGTCAGGCGGAGCGTCAGCTCGG
>JAUHXR010000339.1 GCA_030426845.1 Polyangia bacterium
CGGCCGGGGTGCACGCGCAGCTCCGCGCGGTAGCCGCCCGCCGCGCCCCCGTGCCCGAGCCAGCCGTCCTCGTAGAGCTCGGGCCCGAGACCGAACCGAGCGCCGTCCGCCCCGCGCCCCGCCTCGGCGTGCATGCGCCCCCACCGCGGGTCGAGCAGCGCCCGACCCAGCCGCGCGAGGTCGTCGAGCGAGCCCACGAGCCCGCCGTAGGCGGCCCCCTCGAGCGCGTAGGGAGCGAGCCCGACCCAGCCGCGCCGCGCGTAGCGGATGAGCGCCGGGGTGCGCGGGAGGAACAGCGCCGACATCACCAGCGCGCGGGCCGACGGGAGCCGCTCGTGGCCGACGGCGGCGTCGGTGGGCGCGAAGCTCGTGCGGGTCAGCCCCAGCGGCTCGAGCACGTGGCGCCGGCACGCGCGCTCGAACGGCGCGCCGGTCGCGGCCGCGATCGCCTCGCCGAGCAGGAGGTAGCCGAGGTTGCTGTAGCGCGCGTCGTCCGGGGACGGCGGCCGGTGCGCGCGCCGCAGCGACGCGTAGGCCTCGCGGGTGAGCTGGGCCGCGCTCCGGGCCGGCGCGCCGGGCGGCCTCGCCCAGCGGATCGCGCTCGGGTTCGCGACCCCGCCGGTGTGGCTGAGCAGCGCGCGAAGCGGTCGCGGCGAGCCGCCCGCGGTCCACGGCAGGTACCGCGCGACGGGATCGTCGAGGTCGAGCGCGCCCTCGTCGGCGAGCGCGAGGATGGTCATCGCGGTGGCGAGCTTGGTCACGGAGAACCAGCGGAACCGCGTCGTCTCCTCTACCCGGCGCCCGGCCGCGAGGTCGGCCTCGCCGTCGAGCCAGCGCTCACGCAGCCCGCGCGCGTCGAAGCTCGCCGCCGCCCACCCCGGCGCGCCGGCCGCGCCGAGGCCCGGGAGAGGCGGCGCGCGGTCAGGCACGGTCCTCGATCGCCCAGGCGAGCAGCCCGCAGACCGCGAAGCCGTGGGCGTTCGCGAAGCCGTGGAGGCGCACCATCCACTCGAGCCCGATCGGGTCGGTGCCCGCGACCTGACCGTAGGCGTAGACCACCGCGAGCGGCATCGACAGGAGCAGCGAGAGCGCGCTGATCGCGAGGAGCGCCTTGGGCCCGCGGCGCCGGAGCGCGGGGACCACCCCGAGCAGGGTGACCGCGGCCAGCGCGAGGAGCGCGACCGCCAGGACCACCGCCCCGACGAGGGCGAGCCCGGGCGACACGACCAGCCCCGCGGCGACGATCGGCATGGCCGCGACGACCGCGAGGCCGCTGCCGATCGCGACCCGCCGCGTCCGCCCCTCGAGCACCCCGGCCGCCCGCGCCGCGAGGACCGGGCCGACGAGCGCCGCGAAGTGGAAGTGCACCGCGGTGAGCACGACGATCATCGGGTCGAAGCCGAGCGGTGACAGGCCCATCCGGGCCATCACGAGCCAGCCCGCGCCGACCGGCAGGTAGAGGAGCGCGACGGTGACCGTCCACGCGCGCGGATCACGGCGCGCCTCGGGCCGCGACAGCCCGCTCACGCCGACGATCGCCACGAGGATCGCGAGGCCCATCCAGGCCGAGGCGAGGCCTCCGCCGGTGACGCCGGTGTCGGCCCAGAGCGCCCCCACCGCCGCCAGCCCGGCCGGCGGCAGCACGAACGCGGTCATCGTCACGAGCCGGTCCCAGGCCTCGCCGCCCGACGGCGCCACGGCGAGCACGAGCGGGACCACCCCGAGCACGGCCAGCGTCAGGACGCGGCTCACCGGCGAGGCCCCCGGTCCCTCGCCGAAGCGCAGCGCCACCCCGAGCGCGATGCCGAAGACGGCGGTGGTCAGGAGGACGGTCCGGGCGCGGGCCGGCGCGAGCATGGGGCGGACTGTACCTCCTCGGACCGCCATGACCCCGACGACCAGACCGACGACCAGACCGACGACCGGAGCGACGACCAGACCGACGACCGGACCGCGACCCCGCCAAGAACCTGACCGCCAGCCCGCCGACGCTCTGACGCGCGGCCCCTCCCGCGGCCTCGGGACGCGCCCAGCTCGACTGGCACGCCAGATGCTCATGGTCGGGATGCGATGGCCGACGAGAAAGAGACCACCGAGGAAGCCGCCCCCGCCGACGGCGGCAAGAACAAGCTGATCATCGCGCTCGTCGTGGTGAACCTCCTGGTCGTGGTGGGGGCCGCGGTCGCGGTCGTCCTCGTCATGACGATGGGAGGCGACAGCGAGACCGAGGAGGCGGAGGAGCCCACCAACGAGCTTGGCCCGCTGGTCGAGATCGGCGGGATCGTGGTGAACCTCGACGAGCCCGGCGGGACGCACTACCTGCGCGCGGGCTTCCAGGTGGAGATCACCAACGCGGAGGTGCAGCCGCAGGTCGACGCCCGCCTCGTGCCGATCCGCAGCGCGCTCATGCTCCACCTGGCCGGCCTCCACATCGCCGACACCCAGGGTCAGGAGAACCGCGAGGCGCTCCTCGAGGACGTCACGCGCATCGTCAACGAGCAGCTCGGCGAGGAGCTGGTCCGTCGCACCTACGTCACCGAGTTCGTGGCGCAGTAGGAGCCTGGCGATGTTGGGACCCGAGGCCGACGAGCCCCTCCTCAGCGACGAGGAGACCAACGCGCTCCTCGACGCGATGCGCGAGGAGGAGCGCACCGGCGAGGTGGAGGTCGTCTCCACCGATCTCGGGTCGCCCGAGGGTCCGATGCGCGAGGCGCTCGGCCGGGCGGACGCCGCCGCGAGCGCGCTCGGCAAGGCCGCGCGCACCCAGCTGCTGGTGATGACCGCGCGCGGGATCGACGTCGAGCTCCTGCCGGCCGAGATCGTGCCGCGCGACGTGCTCGGCTCCTCGCTGGACCCGCGGGCGATGCTCTACGACCTTCGCCACCGCGGGACCTCGCACGGGATCTTGTCCATCGACTCGGGGCTCGCGCGCTACGTCCTCGAGCGGAGCATGGGCGCGGCGGGCGAGGACCCGAGCGGCGGCCCGGCGACGCGCGGCTTCACCGATCTGGACCGCCGGCTCCTCGGCCCGTTCCCCAAGGCCGTCTCGACCGCGCTCGCCAACAGCTTCCTCGAGGGCCGCCCGCTCTCGCTGACGCCGCACGACGAGCCCGAGGACGTGAGCGGCTCGACCCGGTTCGAGCCGATGCTGCGGCTCGGGCTGCGCTTCGCGGTCGCGGGCACGCGGGTCGGCGAGCTGCTCATCGCGCTCAACGCGACCTCGGTCGCCGCGAGCGCGCCGAAGCCGGACGACGAAGCGAACGCGCGGCCGGCGGTGAAGGCCGAGATCGCGCTGCGCGCGAGCGTGCGCCAGGCCGAGGTCGAGCTCGTCGCGGTGCTGGGCCGGGCGCCCTCGTCGGTCCGCCAGCTCCTCGAGCTGGCCAAGGGAGACGTGTTCCGGCTCGACGGAAGCCCGCGCGATCCCCTGCAGATGTGTGTCGGCGATGTCGTCGTCGCGCGGGGCAAGCCCCTCGTGGTGGCCGGCGACCTCGCGGTCGAGATCACGGAGCTGCGCGGCAAGCGCGCCGCCGCCACCGAGGCGGCCTGAAGGAGAGACCCCGATGGATGAGATGAGCCCCGATGAGAACTTCCCCCTCGGCGCCGCGCTCGGCGAGAGCTCGCACGAGCTCCACCGCATCCTCGAGATCCCGCTCGACATCCACGTGGAGCTCGGGCGGCGCAAGATGCGCATCCACGAGCTGCTCGAGATCGACGCGGGCTCCGTCATCGAGCTGGGCACCCCGGCCGGCACCCCGCTGAGCATCTTCGCCAACAACGTCCTGGTCGCGCAGGGCGAGGCGGTGATCGTGGGCGAGCGCTACGGCGTCCGCATCACCGACATCGTCCCCGCGACCGAGCGAGTCCGCCGCCTTGGCGGGAAGGAGTCCCTCTGATGTACCGCGCGCTTCCCCTCGTCCTCCTCGCCTGCCTCGCGCCGACGACCGCTCTCGCCGAGGCGCGGTTCGTCAACGGGACGAGCCGCCTCGAGGACGACGGCTTCTACGTCCGGCTCGAGGCCAACGAGGCGCTCGGCCAGCCCGAGGTGCGCGTGAGCCCCGGCTTCGTGCGCGCCTGGTTCCCCGGCATGCGCGCGGCGCGGCTCGACCTGTCGGGCGACGGCACGGCGGTGCGTCAGATCAACGTGCGCCCCGGCGTCAACGACACCGCGGTGACGATCATCCGCATCGGCGACATGCGCCGGCTCCCCGAGGAGGCCGTGACGGTCGAAGTCGAGGGCAGCCGCGCCACCATCCGCCTCGCGCGGGTGGCCCTGCCCCGACCCACCGCGCCCGCGCCGGTCGCCGCGCCCGCCCCCGACGAGCTGCGCGATCTGACGGCCGACCTCGAGCCGGCCGCCGAGACCGCGGCCCTCGCGAACCCCGAGGCGGAGCCGGAGGCGGACACGGAGGCGGACACGGCCGAGGGCACGCCCGAGAACGCGTCCGATGAGACGGCCGCGGCCGGCGCTGACGCCGACGAGGACGCGAGCGACGAGGCCGCCTCGCCCCTCGCGCTCACCCGCAGCGCGGAGGCCCTCCCGCTCTCCGCCGAGGATGGCCCGTCGACCACGATCATCCTCGTGACGCTCACCTTCCTGCTCGGCCTCGCCTACTTCGGGATGCGCGTCGCACAGAAGAAGAGGAAGAGCGCCGGCCCTCACGCCGACATCGAGATCGTCGCGACCAAGCGCCTCGGCGCGCGCCACCAGCTCCTGGTCGTGCGCGCGCTCGGCGAGGACCACCTCCTCGCGGTCCAGCAGGGCAAGACCGAGCGCCTCGCGTCGATGCCCGCGCCGGCCCGCGGCTCGTCCGACGGAGACGGGCTCGGGGACGAGGAAGACCGCGCGCTGCCGTTCCTGCAGCTCGGCGCGGGCGACACCGCGGGCAACCGCACGCTCCACCGCAAGAAGATCGACGAGCGCCCGCGCTTCGGCGCCGACCTGATGCGCCTCGTCGCGGAGCGCTCGCGCGGTGACCGCGTCAACATGCCCGCCGCCGCCGCCGCCGCCTCGCCGAGCGACGCGGTCGCCGGGCTCCTCCGGCTGCGCGAGAAGCTGGGCCGCTGAGCGATGGCCGCCGGTCGACACCTCCCGCGGCTCGCGCTCGGCGCGCTGGTCGGGCTCGGGCTCGCGCTGATCCCCGCGCTCGCGCTCGCCCAGGACGCGACGTCGCCCGGGAGCATCACCCTGAGCGTTCCGAACCTCGAGGAGCCCGAGCAGATGGTGCCGGCCCTCAAGGTCCTGCTCCTGCTCACGGTCCTGTCGCTCGCGCCGGCCATCCTCATCTCCATGACCTCGTTCACGCGGGTCGTGGTGGTGCTCAGCTTCGTGAAGCAGGCGATGGGCACTCAGAACGTCCCGCCCACCCAGGTCGTCACCTCGCTCTCGCTGCTCCTCACCATGGTGATCATGGCCCCGGTGTTCCACCGCATCGAGACGGAGGCCATCGCGCCCTACGAGGCCGAGGAGATCGACGGCGACGAGGCCTTCGATCGCGGCAGCGCGATCATCAGCTCCTTCCTGATCCGTCAGACCCGCGAAGACGACTTGCTTCTCTTCTACGAGCTTACCGACACGGATCGTCCCCGGAACATGAGCGAGGTCGAGCTCAAGCTGCTCATCCCCGCCTTCATGATCTCCGAGCTCCGCACCGGCTTCGAGATGGGCTTCCTTCTCTTCCTTCCCTTCGTCCTCGTCGACCTCATCGCCGGCAGCGTCCTGACCTCGATGGGCATGGTGATGCTCCCGCCGACCATGATCTCGACCCCGCTGAAGCTCCTGCTCTTCGTCCTGGTCGACGGCTGGGCGATGCTCACGCGGTCCCTCGTCGCGAGCTTCCAATGAACGCGCACGACGGCGTCGACTGGGTCCAGGACATGATGTGGACGGCGGTCGTCGCGGGCGCCCCCGTCATCTGCTCGGTCGCGGTCATCGGCCTCGCGCTGGCCGTCGTCCAGGCCGCGACCCAGGTCAACGACGCGGCCGTCCCGTTCGTCGCCAAGGCGCTCGGCGTCTTCGCCGCGCTCACCTTCTTCGGCAGCTGGATGATCACCCAGGTGATGACCTTCTGCGGGAGCATCTTCGAGGCGATGGCGACGATCACGCACTGAGCCGCGACTACCCGCAGGTGAGCGGATCGCTCACGCAGCCGGCGCCGAGGCCGCCGCTGCACGAGCCCGGGCCGGTGCAGGCGATGCACTGATCGCCGGTACACTCCATCACGCCCGCGCACGAGTCGGTCCCGCCGCAGAGGACGTCACAGTCGGGGCTCGCGCGGCAGTCGACGCCGTCGCACGCGCGGGTCGCGCACCCCACACGGCATCGGGCGCCCGAGCAGAGCACCGGCCCGCAGGCGTCGTCGCCGAGGCAGTCGACGAGGTTGTCCGGGGATTGTGCGCTCACCGCCCCCTCGCAGGAGCGGGGCAGCGTGCAGTGGAGCGCGCAGGAGGAGTCCGACACGCAGGACACGGGGCCGCAGGCGTCGGTGGCGCACGCCACGTCGCAGCCGGCGGGCGCGACGCAGCTCACCTCGCCGCCGCAGGCTCGCTGCCCGATGCAGTCGATGTTGCAGTCGTCCGCGTCGCAGCTCACCGTCTGCGCGCAGGCGTCGGGTGAGACGCACCTCAGGTCGCAGTCGCCTGGCGACCTGCACGAGACCGCTCCGTCGCAGGCGTCCACGCGGCACTCGACGTCGCACGACGCCGCGTCGCAGCTCACGTCGGTCATGCAGGATCGGTCTCCAAAGCAATCGACGTTGCATGCCCCGCCGGTCGTCCGACACTCGATCGCGCCCGCGCACGAGTCCGGGCCGATGCAGCGGAGGTGGCAGCTGTCCGCCTGACAGATCACGGGCGCGCGACACGCGCGGGTGCGGCACTCGACGTTGCACGAGGTGCCGCCGCACCGGATCTCGCCCGGGCAGGCGTCGTCGTCGAAGCAGTTGATGTCGCAGCTCAGGGCCTCTCGGCAGTCGATCGCGCCGCAGGTGTCGTCGCAGATGACGCGGCAGGGCAGGCCAGGCGGGCAGACCACCGTGCCGACGCAGGCGCCGCCCGTGCAGTCGTACTCGCAGACGTTGCCGCCGCGACAGATCCCGGGCGCCGGGCAGGTGGTCGCGTCGCAGCGCGGCTCCGGACCTGCGTCCGCTCGCCCGCCGTCGGCCGGGCCCGCGTCCGGCGCGACCACGCCCGCGTCGCGCCCGCCGTCCACGCCGCCGTCGGGACCAGGCCCCGCGTCGCGTCGAGGCCCCGCGTCCCGCCCCGCGTCCATGCCGGCCGGCGCGCCCGCGTCGCCGTCGCGGATGCCGCTCGTCGGGAGCGTGCATCCGGCGACCAGCAGCGCCGCGACGTGGAGGGACCTGCGCAGGAGCATCCCGCCGATCCTATCGCGAGACGGCGCCCGAAGACGAGGCGCGTCAACCGGGCAGCGCGCTCGCCCGGAGCGTGACCACCGCGACGCCGCCCTCCGTGCGCACCGCGACTCGGAGCTGGTCCTCCGCGTCCGAGGGCACCCAGCCCACGCGGCGCCACGACTCGCTCGGCCCGTCCCCCGTCAACTCTCCATCCGACTCCCAGCGGGTGGTGAACGGGCCGCGGACCCCCTCGACGTCGATCACCGCGCCGTCCTCCGTGCGGCGCGCGACGAGGCGCGGGGTGGGCGGCGCGTCGAGCGGCAGATCGCCGGTCCGCACGCCGTCGCGGGGCGCGCTGTCGCGCCACTGGTCGACGAGGCGCAGCCGCCGCTTGAGCCGACCGTCCGCCTCGAAGGCCGCGTCGTCCTCCGCCTCCTCGAGGCCCTCGGGAAGGGCAGCCATCCCGCCGTCGAGCGGCGCGGGGTCCACGACGAAGCCGCCGGCGTCGGTCCCGGCGTCGCCCCCGGCATCGAACGCCGCGTCCATCCCCGCGTCCGGCGGCGGCGGATCCACCACCATCCCTCCGGCGTCCATCCCCGCGTCCATCCCCGCGTCCGGCGGCGGCGGATCCACCACGAAGCCCGCGTCGCGCGCGCCCGCGTCCTGAGGCACCGGGTCGACGACCATCCCGCACTCGCAGCCCGCGCCGATCGCGACCACGGAGGCGCCGAGCGCGACGCGCTGCGCGAGCTTGAGGAGCTTGCGCGTCGGGGCGAGCGCCGGGGCCGGCCGCGGCTCGCGCGCGTAGGCGTTCATCGCGTCGTAGAGCGCGTCGAGCTCGGCGTGCCAGCCGCGGTCCGCCGCCGCGACGTCGAGCGCGAGGCGCGCGGTGTGACGCGTGATGTGGTCGCGGTCCGCGAGGTCGGCCCGCTGGGCGAGCTCGATCGCGCGCTCGAGGTGCTCGGCGGTGCAGAGCGAGATCGCCCGCGTGAGCCGCCGCGCCCGCCCGTGCAGCGCGTCGGCGCGCTCGCTCGGGTAGAAGCGCCGCAGCACGTTCGCCGCGTAGCCGAGGCCCATGTACCGGTTGGCGACGCCGCGCGGCGCGAAGTTGCGCTCGCGGAACGCGGCCGAGCAGATCCGGAACGCGGTCTCGGCCCGGTCGTCCTCGATGCGGTAGTTCCACCCGAGGTAGCTGCCGCCGAGGTCCTGCGCGCCCTCCATCTCGAGGTGCAGCGGCGTGCCGTGGTAGGGCTCCGCGCGGCAGAAGTTGACCGGGTGGTCGGCGTGGTCGCGGATGAACTGGCAGTTGTCCGCCACCATGTCCATCGTCGCCTTCGGCTCGAAGACCAGCAGGTTGTAGCAGTTGAAGATCCCCGCCTCGCGGCACGACCGCAGCGCCTGGCGCACGTGGGCCTGCTGGGTTCCGCGACGGAGGTTGTCGCCGCCCGCCTGCGACCCGTTCTCCACCCCGACGTAGAGTCGGATCACCCCGAGGTCGGCGAGCCCCCGCGCGAGCTCGGGCGTGATGGTGTCGGGCCGCGCCTTGCCGACGAACGCGACCTCCCCGACGCCGAAGTCGTCGAGGTGCTCCCGGATCGCGCGGACGCGCTCGAGGGTCCGGACGGGGTTGGGCAGCGTGAAGTTGTCGTCGTGGAAGCAGAAGATGCAGGGGCCGCCCGCGCGGTGCCACAGGAGCGCCATCTCCTCGGCCACGTTCTCGGGGCTGCGCATGCGCAGCAGCCGCCCGCCGCCGTGCTCGCGGCCGTCACGGTAGAACGCGACGATCGAGCAGTAGTTGCACTTCCCCCAGCAGCCGCGGCCGCCGAGGATCGGCACGAAGGGCACGTTCATGTGCCGGTTGTGCTCGCGGTAGCGCCGCGGGAACGGCAGCGCGTCGAGCTCGTCGGGCATCCGGCGCTCGGCGGTCCGCACGGACACGCCGTCGTCGCTCAAGAGCCCGAGCCCGGCCACGTCGAACGGCGAGCGCCCCTCGTCCAGCGCGCGCAGGAGATCGACCAGGGTCTCCTCTCCGTCGTGGAAGACCACCGAGTCGA
>JAUHXR010000340.1 GCA_030426845.1 Polyangia bacterium
GGTCGCGCGAGGGTGCGGGCGGCGTCCTCTACCTCCGCTCGCTCCTCCAGTCCGACCGCTTCCACGAGGGCTTCGCTTTCAGGCAGGCCACGCGCTACGCGGCGTGATCAGGCGATGAGCTGCACCCTCTACTTGCAGGCGGGTGACCCGACTCTCTGGCCCAGCCCCGATGAGGAGTGAGCGCACAAGATCGACTCTCCTGACCTTCTCGTGGGTCACAGGTGGAGGGCAAGATCCGACCGAGCCGCGATCTCACGCGTCCGCGATCTCACGCGTCGCGCACTCCGCCAGGTCCCGCGTCGCCGCTCGGGACTCGAGCCCCTTCTCTCGGTGGAGCCGCGGCACTACGCTCGCCGGATGTCGCGCCTCGTAGGCCTGCTCCCCACGCTAGTGATCGCGGCGCATGTGGCGGCCTGCGGTGACCCTGCGGTCGACGACGCGGGACCCGGCGGGATGGACGCCGGGACGAGCGACGGCGGCCGGCTCGACGCAGGCGGCGACGACGCGGGGCTCCGCGACGCAGGGCTCAACGACGCAGGACTCAACGACGCAGGACTCAGCGACGCCGGCCACGACGATGCCGGCGCGGACGCGGGGCTCGACGCCGCGACGGGCGACGCGGGACGGCTCGACGCGGGACGGCTCGACGCGGGACGGCTCGACGCGGGACGGCTCGACGCGGGACGTCCCGACGCGGGGCCGCCGACCGACGCCGGGACGTGCGACGAGAGCGCGGTCCGCTACGCGGTGCTCGCCTCGGGGCCGCTCCGGGTCGGGACGCTCTGCGACGATCTGTTCGTCTGCGTCGCCGACGCGGCGGAGGCAGCCCGGGTCACCGCCGCGTCGTCCGCGTTCTCCTGCTCGGGCTCGGGCGGCTTCTGCCCGGGGATGAGCTGCGCCTACCAGAACCCGGGCGGGCCGAGCCTCATCGACATGGGGGAGCTCGACGAGATCTGCGCGGTCACGCTGATCCGACCGCGACCCGACCTCGTCTGCGTCGTCTACCCCTGAGCTTGCTCGACCCCCGAGCGCGCAGGATCGGTCCTGCGCAGGCGCTCGGATCTTGCGCCGGGTCGCTCGCTGTCGCGAGGACGCAGCGCGACCTCGTGTAAGCCCGCCCCCGCCGCCACGTTGGGATCCTCGAAGGAGGCACCCAGACATGACGAGGACGAGATGGCTGACGCTTGGGCTGATGCTGCTGCCGGCGTGCGGCGGCGCGATGGGGATGGATCGGGGACCGATCGAGGTGGTGGAGACGCCACCGCCGCCGCCGGCCGAGGTGGTGGTTGACGCGCCGATTCAGGAGGTCCTGACGCGACGGCCTCAGCTGCCTCGCGAGGTGCGGATCGGGGTGGTGTTCCGGACCGCGCCGAACGGCGAGTGGCGGTGGACGTTCGAGGAACGTCAGCAGATCGTCTCGGCCGCCGACGGGCTCGCCCACGTCACGATGTTCCCGATCTCGCAGCGCCTCGCGACCGGGCACGACCTGATGCAGTCCCGAGTGGTGGCCGCGCAGCACGGCGCGCATGCGGTGCTGATCGTCGAGGGCGCGGCCGAGGAGGAGACACGCGACAACGGGTGGGTCGCGACCTACCCGCTGCTGCTCCCGATCCTGTTCGCTCCCGGTCAAGAGCTCGATCTGCTCTTCACGACCGACGCTCGGCTCTACGACGTGCGCAACGGGTTCATGTACGCGGCGGCCGAGAGCGAGGCGCTCGAGGAGCAACAGCGCGCCCACGTGTGGATCGACGGGGAGGCGGCCACGCGCGAGGCACGCCGGCGCGCGGTCGAGCTCCTCACCGGGGAGCTCACCGAGCGACTCGAGGCGATACTCGGTCATCGCCCCGGCGCGGACGAGCCGGACGCATACGAGGCGGGTTCGGGCGAGGCCGGTGCGAACGAGGCCGGTGCGAACGAGGCCGGTGGTGCGGAGGACCACGCGGGCGAGTCGGCCGCGGGCGACGTCACCGGGACCAGCGCGGGTGCAGTCGATGAGGCGCGGCCCGACGAGGGCTCGGTGCCCACGTCGGCGCTCTGAACGTTCGGTCGTCGATCGGGTCGAGGACGCGCGGCACGGTCGGGCGAGCTCCTCCGAGACGTGGAGCGTGGGCTGCATCCACGACCGCGCCGTCGCGGTCGGTGGCGACGAGGGCTTGCGCGACCCTTCAACGCACGTACTTCTCGGCCGTGCGCAGGAGCTACCGTCACCGGATCGAGGCGCCTCTCGAGGCGGTGGAGCGGGCGGTGCTCGACCCCGCGACCCTGCCCGCGCTCGCGGCCCGGCTGCCCGAGGTCGGGGCGGCGCGCGAGCTCGAGCGGCACCGCGAGGGGCAGCTTCTCGTGCGGGTCGCGTGGTTCGAGGCGCGCCACACGCCTCCGCTGTTCGGGCGGGTGATCGAGGGGGACCGGCTCGCGTGGCGCGAGGAGGTCCGCTGGGATCTCGACGCACACCGCGGAACCGTCCGGGTGATCCCGAACCTCGTGCCGCGCCGCGCGGCGGTGTTCCGCTGCGAGGGGACCTACGCGCTCGTGGAGGACGACGGAGTGACGGAGCGACGCTGCGACCTCGATGTCCGCGTGGCGCTGGCGGTGATGGGGCGGACGGTGGAGCGGGTGGTGCTCGCCCCGATGGCCTCCCACTTCCGTGTCGAGGCCGAGGTGCTCCGCGAGCTCACGCGATGAGGCTCCCGACACGCGACAGCGAAGGGTGCGACTACGCGATCGTAGGCGCGGGGGCGGCCGGGCTCTCCCTCGCGCTCCAGCTCACCGAGGCGTTCCCCGCCCGCTCGGTGACGCTGTTCGACCCTGGCCTCGGCGACCTCGACAACCTGACTTTCGCGTTCTGGAGCCCGGGTGAGCCGCCGTTGACCGAGGCGGTGAGCCGCAGCTGGTCGCGCGTGCGGGTGGTGGCGGACCGGACCGCAGAGGGCGCCCTCGACGCCTACCGCTACCACGTGATCGAGGGCCACCGCTTCGGGGAGATCGCGCTCGCGCGCCTCGCCACGCGCCCGGTCAGCCGAGTGCCCGTGGCGGTGACCGCGATCGAGCCGGTCGAGGGGGGCAGCTTCGTCGTGGCGGGCGCGGCGCGCGTCTTCGCGCGGTGGGTGTTCGACAGCCGGCTCGACCTCGAGGCGGTCCCCGCCGATCCGGCGCGGAACGTGGCGCTCACCCAGCGCTTCCTCGGCTGGGAGGTCGAGACCGAGGCCGACGCGTTCGACGACGAGGCGGTGACCCTCTTCGACTTCGGCGTGCCGCAGGGGCGGGACGTGCGGTTCGTCTACACCCTGCCCTTCTCACCACGGCGCGCGCTGATCGAGCACGTGAGCCACCACGCCCACGACGCGCGCGAGGACCTCGCGGCGTATGTCGCGGCGATGGGTCTGCCGCCGTATCGGATCGTCCGGCGCGAAGCCGGCCAGAGCCCGCTCACCGACGCGGTGTTCCCCCGCCGCGCTGGGCCGCGCTGGCTGCGCGTGGGCGTGGCGGGCGGGCGGCTCAAGCCGTCGTCGGGCTACGCGTTCGTCCGGATCTGGGAGGACTCACGGGCGATCGTGCGCTCCCTCGCCGAGCACGGTCACCCCTTCGCCCTCCCCGCGGACCCGGCCGGCTTCGCGCTCCTCGACGGGCTGATGCTGCGGGTGATGCGCCGCTCGCCGGCGCGGATGGGCGCGATCTTCCTCCGGCTCTTCGAGCGCAACCCCGCCGACCGCGTGCTGCGCTTCCTCGACGAGGCGGCGACCCTCGACGAGGTGCTCGCGCTCGGGAGCTCGCTGCCCCCCGGGCCGTTCGCCCGCGCGCTCGGCGAGGACCTCCGCGGCCGGGTGAAGGCCGCGCTCTGCACCCTGCGCGAGCCGGTCGGGTAGGCGCTCGCTCGCTCGGCCGAGGCGCGGTCAGAGGATCAGACGGACGCCGCCGAGCGCCTCGATGCGGTGGGGGAAGCGGTCGCCCGGGGTGCCGATGAACATGTAGTTCTTGGGGACCTGCAGCCGCTGGCTCAGCATCTCGATCAGCTCGGGGCCGAACTCGCCCTTCACCGCGAGGAAGTCGATGCGCAGGTCCGGGTAGAGGCGGTCGATCGCGTGCAGGCTCTCCGGGAGGTCCTCCGGGATCGCGTCCTCATCCTCGTACACGTGGACGATCTTGAGCCGGTTCGTCTGCTCGTTCTGCATCACGTAGAGCGCCGCCCGGTTCAGCAGCATCTGGTCGTCGCCCTTGGTGAAGTAGATGATCGTGCGGCTGTTGATCTCGCCGATCTTCGAGCGCACGCCCTTGGCGAGCCAGCTGCTCACGATCTCGATCCGCCGGATGATCGCGTTGCTGACGAAGAGCACGACGCGGAGCAGCTGGATGCGAAGGAACATGACGGCCACGATCGCGCCGAACAGGCCGAAGTAGGTCGCGAAGACCCGCACGCCCTCGGGATCCTTGACTACGTTGCCGACGAGGCCGATCACCACCGCGACCAGCGCGATCGTCACGGTGGCCCACCCCGCGCGTGTCTCGCGAGGCAGCCGGCGCCGCTTGACCTTGAGCAGCATGTTCCCGATCGCGAACAGCGACATCACGCTCAGGAAGCTGATGGTGTAGACGCCCGCGAGCGTGTCGACGCGCAGCGCGATCGCGCCCTCGCCGGCGAGGAAGTCGCTCCACTCGGAGGTCGCCGCGAGGATCGAGCAGCTCACGACGAAGAACGCGAGGATGATCCAGTGGTTGGTGCCGCGGAGCTTGTTCTCGCGCAAGAAGAGCTGCGGGAGGCACCGGTCGAGCGTCATGCGCCGCATCAGGCCGGTCACGCCGACGAACGAGGTGAGCACCGCGCCGCTCAGCACGAGGACCGCGTCGACGCTCACGAGGACGCCGAGCCAGGTGCCGTCGTCGCTCGGGAGGTCAGCGCCCGTGAGGCGGTGGAGCGCGGAGTTGGCCATCCGGGCGAGGAGGTCGTTGAGGGGCTTGCCGTCGTGCCCCGTCTGGATGACGAGGAGCGGCAGGACGCCCAGCGACAGGAGGCTGATGAGGGGGTTGAAGAGGCTGACCGCGCCCCACATGTTGCGCAGCGTCTTCGGGAAGACGCCGGGCTTCTGCTCCTCGATGAAGTTCGCCGAGCTCTCGAACCCGCTGATGCCGAGCATCGCCGACGCGAAGCCGAGGAAGAGCGCGCGGAGGAGCCCCCCGAAGCTCACGTCTCCGACGCCGCCCCAGTTGTCGAAGAAGAGGCCCGGGTCGGAGAAGAGCGCGGCCGCGCTGATCGCCGCGAGGACGGTCAGCGTCACCATGTGGATGACGAAGATCCCGAGCGCGACGACCGCAGACTCGGTGATCCCGATCAGGTTCAAGAACGCGAAGAAGCCGAGCAGGCAGAGCGTGGCCGTGAAGATGTCCATGCCGTGCCAGAGGTGATGGGCGTACTCCATCGCCTCGCCGGCGCTGATGACCGCGGTGGCCACGTAGCTCAGCAGGGTGAGCACGGCGGCGCCGGCGGCGAGGCGCTTGTTGGTCGTGTTCAGCAGGACCGTGTAGGTGCCGCCGTTGAGCGGGAGCGCGCTGCCGACCTCGGCGTAGACCGAGCGGAACAGGTACAGCACGCCCGCGACCACCAGGAGCACCACCGGCGCGAGCGCGCCGGCCTCCGCGGCGACGAGCGCCGAGACGTAGAGGCAGCTCGAGGTGATGTCGTTGCCGCAGATCGCGGTCGAGGCCCAGGTGCCCAGGAGGTGGCGCTGGCTCTGGTCGAGCCGCTTGACCTCGACGCCGTCGGCCGAGAGGTCGTCGATCTTCGCGGCCGTCCCCCACCCCGCGAACTCGACCCCATCCGGGGGCGGCTCGGACCCGGCGGACGGCGCGGCGTCGTTGGGATCGACGAACGCCTCCTCGCCCCCCTCGGGGGCGGTCGGCTCGCCGGGCTCTGAATCGCGACCTTCGGACACAGACGTGATGCCTCGTCTACTGCGTTCTGGCGCGCCTGGCCATACCCGACCGGCGCGAGACACCACGGGCGCACACGGCAGATTCGGAATGTGGAACCTGGAATGTGCCGGATTCCCTCCAGACGACGAAGCGGGCGCGGACTCCCCCGATTCCCCGACCGAGGGGACGGTCTGGGGATTGCGAAGCGGGCCCGGTATGCCGAACGTCGCTCTGGCCTCCGCGCGTCTCGCCTCCCTCGGCTCTCTCGCCGCGATCGCCGCTCTCGCCGGCTGCCAGGGGGTCGTCACCGAGCCCTCCTTCACGGAGCCCGGGGCGCGTCCGGGGACGTTCGTCGCGCCGACGGTGGAGATCCAGCGCATGACCGCGCCGCAGATCGAGCGCGCGGTCCATCAGGTGTTCGGCCCGGACGTCAGCGTCACGCTCCCGGCCGACATCGACGCGCGGCCGGAGACGTTCAGCAGCGTGGAGGCGTCGCGCGCGACCGTCACGCGGCGGACGGCCGAGCTCTACGAGGAGAGCGCGCTCGACGTGGCGGGGCAGGTCATGGCCGCGGCGGAGCGCTACCCGAGCCTCGCGGGCTGCGCCCCCGACCCGAGCGCGGCCTGCGCGCGCGACGCGATCGGCGCGTTCGGCGGGGCCCTGTTCCGACGGCCGCTCGAGCCCACGGAGCTCGACCGACTCAGCGGCATCGTCGAGGCCGGCGGCGCCGACCCGGAGGCCCGGCGGCTCGGGCTGCAGCACGCGATCGCGGCGCTCCTGATCGCGCCGAGCTTCCTCTACGCGCACCACCGCGGCGAGCCGGTCGAGGGCGAGGACCACCGGCGCTTCACCGACTGGGAGCTCGCCAACCGCCTCGCGCTCTTCCTGTGGAGCTCGATCCCCGACGAGGAGCTCCTGCGCGCGGCCGAGGCGGGCGAGCTCGGCCACGAGGAGGGCCTCGAGGCGCAGACGCGGCGCATGCTCGCCGACGAGCGGGCGGACGGCCTGGCGTCGCGGTTCTTCTCCGAGGCCTGGCGGGTCCATCACCTCGACGGCGACAGCAAGAGCACGCAGGCCTTCCCCGCCTGGACGGCGGAGATGGCCGCGCTCTACCGGACCGAGCTCGACCTCACGATCGAGCAGCGCATCATGCGCGAGGACGCCGACGTCAGGACGCTGTTCGTCGGCGACACGACGTTCATGAACGGCGCGCTCGCCGAGCTCTACGGGGTCGAGGTCGAGGGCGACGACTGGGCGGAGGTGCCGCTGCCGCCGGAGCGGGTCGGCGTGCTGACGAGCGGCGCAGTCATGGCCGCCAACGCCAACCCCAACCGCACGTCGCCCACGCATCGGGGACTCTTCGTCCTGAGCCAGTTCCTCTGCGGCTCGCTCCCCAACCCGCCGGAGGGGCTCGACCTGTCCGCGCTGGACGCGACGGGGCTCACCGGCCGACAGATCGTCGAGGCGCACCTCGAGGCGCCGTCCTGCGCGGGGTGCCACGCGGTCTTCGACCCGCTCGGCCTCGCGTTCGAGGGCTTCGACGCGATCGGCATGCACCGCACCGAGGAGCTGGGTCAGCCGATCGACGTGAGCGTCGAGGTCGGCGGCCGCGCGCTCGACGGGCCCCGGGAGCTCGCGGAGTACCTGGTGGACGACCCGCGGACGCCGCGGTGCATCGCGCACAACCTCTACGGCTTCGCGATGGGCGCGAACGCTGGCGATGCACAACGCGCGTTGACGGGACACCTCGGCGATCGGTTCGCCGGCGGCGGGTGGAGCTTCACCGAGCTCGTGGTGGCGCTCGTGACGAGCGATGGGTTCCGGCTCTACCGCGAGCCCGGAGACGCCGAGTGAAGCACCGAGTGAAGCGCCGAGTGAAGCACCGAGAGAAGCACCGAGAGAAGCACCGAGAGACAGCTCGAGAGGAAGAGGGAGGCACCGTGGAGCGCAAGCCGTCCAAGATCGTCCGGAGCGTGCAGCCGCAGCGCATGGCGCGCCGTCGGTTCCTGCGTGGCGTGCTGGCATCGGGCGCGACCGTCGCGCTCGCGACGCCGGCGCTCGACATCATGCTCAACGACAACGGCACCGCGCACGCGGACGGCTCGAGCCTGCCGGTCCGGTTCGGGGTGTTCTACTGGGGCAACGGGGTCATCCACGACGAGTGGGTCCCGTCGCAGACCGGAGCGAGCTGGGACCTGCCGCGCGCGCTCGCCGGCGTCAGCCCCGAGCTCAAGCCGTACGTCACCCAGGTCACCGGGACGTCGCACCGCTCGGCGCCGCCCGGGCACATCCCGTGGCGCGGCCTGAGCCTGTCGTCGTCGCACAACCCGGAGTACGTCCCGGCGGACGCCGGCCCGGGCTACCGCAACCAGAACATGCCGGAGCCCTCGATCGACCAGCTCGTGGCGGAGCAGTACGGCGAGCTGGCGAACTGGATCGGCATCGGCATCTGTCGGCGCGGCCCGTACAAGAGCCGGGTCTCCTGGGTGCGCGGGGGCGGTCGGCGCGAGCACTACCCCGAGCCGGCGCGCGTCTACGACCGCCTCTTCTCGGCGGTGATGCCCGCGCCGGATCCGATCGAGGACCCGCTCGGCGACGCGCAGCGGCAGATCCGCGCGTCGATGCTGGACGCGGTGCTGGAGGACGCGCGGAGCCTCCGGCGGCGGGTCGGGGCGGTCGACCAGCGTCGCATCGACGAGCACCTCAACACGCTCGCCGAGCTGCGCCGATCGATCACCGGCCTCGGAGGCGACGGCGGGGGGACCGTCAGCCCTTCGTGCACCGCTCCCGACGGCCCGAGCGTCACGGACTTTGGCGACGGCGGGACGCACGAGGAGAAGCAGGCCAAGCACGACCTGATGCGGCGCATGCTGGCGGTCGGCCTCGCCTGCGACGTCACGCGGGTGTTCAGCTACGAGTGGTCCGCCAACCAGTCGGAGGCGGTCTACTGGGAGGTCGGAGCCACGGGCCAGCACCACGACCTCAGCCACAGCGACCCCGGCGGCATGCGGCGCGTGGTGCGCTTCATCATGGATCGCTACGCGGAGCTCGGAGAGTCGCTGCGCACGACCGCGGAGGGCGACGGCAACCTGCTCGACAACACGCTCATCCTCGGGACCTCCGAGCACGCGAACGCCGCGAGCCACAACGGCAACGACTTCCCGCTCCTCTTCATGGGACGCGCGGGCGGCGCCTTCAACGCCGGCCAGCACTACCGCGACCCGACCAACGGCAGCAACGGGAACGCCCCGAAGGTCCTGCTCACCGCGTGCCACGCGGTCGGCGCGCGCGTGGCGAGCCTGGGCCACGACAGCCTGGGGAGCGTCCCGGATCGCGTCGCGACCGAGACGGTCGACGCGCTGCTGCTCTAGAGCGCCAATCGGTTTGAAACCGCCGCAAATCACGGGCGGGACAGCCGTCCGGCGCGGCCAGCCGCTCCTCGACGATGCCTGAGCATCGCCTCGTCACGTCTGACCACGCCGAACGGCCGTCGC
>JAUHXR010000341.1 GCA_030426845.1 Polyangia bacterium
CGTCTTGCCGGCCCCGTTGGGCCCGATGAAGCCGAAGATCTCGCCCGCCGGCACCTCGAAGCTCACGTCGTGCAGGACGTGGAGCGCGCCGAACCAGTGGCTGACGTGCCAGACGCGGATCACGGCGCCCCCCCCGCGTCGGGGAGCTCGAGCTCGTCGTCCGCGAGCGCGCCCGCGTCGACCGGGCCAGGGTCGGGCTCCCGCACCCCCTCGGCTGCGGCCGGAGGGTCGGGCTCCCACGTCGCCTCGGCCGCGGCGTAGGGGTCGTCATCGGGCGGCAGCGCGGGCGGCACCGGGTGGCCGTCGACCCGCGGCGTCACGCGGATCCACGCCGACACCGTCTCGGGCTCGAACCCGCCGACCGGGCCCGGCGCGACGTCGAGCCACGCGTAGAGGACCGGCGCGCTCTGCGGGATGAGCCTGTCGCCGAGGAGCCCCGCCATCGCCTCGGCGAGCGGAGCGCCGTCCTCGCCGAGGTGCATCGCGTCCGCGAGCGGCGCACCCGTGAGGAGGCGCGGAGAGACCGAGAGGGCCGAGCTGATGGGGATCGGCGCGGTCGCCCCCGGGGCGACGTCGCCCACCGCGTAGACGGCCCCGGTCGGATCCATCACCACCGTGCCCCGCAGGGCCCGCGCGCCGTGGTTGGTCACGCTCGCGAGCCGCGTGCCGTCCCGCTCGAAGGTGATCGCGCCGTCGAGCTCGACCGATCGGTCCTCACGCAAGAACGTGGTCTCCCACAGACCGGCCCGGAAGCTGCGCAGCGCCACCCCGTCGCCCTCGCGCCGGTAGATGGGGCCCCGGCTGGCCCCCGCGCCGAGCCGGAGCGCGAGCCCGTCCGGCCCGGCCCCGGGCAGATCGAAGGTCCCTGGCCGCGTCGCGAAGTAGCCGGTGTAGCGGCGCTCGTAGGCGCCGGCGTCGCCCTCGTGGGCCATCGTCAAACTCACTTGCCGGTAGCGCATCTTCACGCCCTTGCCGACGAACCCGACGAGCAGCAGAAGCGCGACGCAGCCCGCAGCCGCGAGCGGGGTGGTGAGGAGCGCGAGGGTCGGCTTGCCGCGCTTCTGGACCCACCGGAAGTTGAGCGGCCCGACCACGAGCACGTAGAGGAAGAGCACCACCGCCACGAGGCCGAGCGCCGGGCGGAAGCCCTCGTTCGGGTCGAGCAGCGCGCGCAGCCGGCCGATCGCGCCGTTGCCCGAGTACATGTCCTGGCGCGAGAGGTTGTCGACCCCGCGCCCGAAGGCGAGGCCGGGCTCGAGCTCCGGCCACGAGCCGTAGATCGAGCGCACCAGCTCCCGCGGCGCGCCGGACTCGATCGCAGCCGGCGTCGTGCCGTCGTAGCTCGCGAGGTAGACCCGACCGAGCCCCACCGCGCGGCTGCATCCAAAGGCCTCGGCGGTCTGCCCCTCGGTGCACGCGAGGCCGTAGCCGGAGGGGTGCACGAGGGAGCCGTCACCCTCCTCGGCGATCGGCGCGACCGGGCCCATCAGCGAGGACAGCCACGGGTCGTCGAGCTCGCTCGCGGAGCGCGGGAACACCAGCAGGCGGCCGCCCGCGCGGAGCCAGCCCTCGATCGCGCGGCGCTCGACCGCGCCGACCCGGCGCAGCGCGGGCGCGTGCGCGACGAGGAGCTTGACCGTCGCCCAGCCGATCGCGGCCTGGGGCAGGATCGGGTCGGAGGTCGCCGCGTCGAAGCGGACGGTGCCCACCGGCACGCGGACTTGACGGCCGCCCGACGCGTAGGGGTCGTAGACGTCGAGGTCGAGGAGGCCACCGCGGAGGCGCGGCGGGTCGCCGAAGACCACCAGGCTGTGTCCTCCCGGCGCGTAGTCGATCGTCGCCTGGTAGCGCGCGAGGCGCCGGTCACCGACGTGGACCGAGGCCTCCAGGTAGCCCCCCGACGTCTGCGAGAAGACCGGCATCACCAGCGTGCGGGTCGCGGCCGGTGGCAGGTCGACCGGCGCGACGCGCCGCATCATCGGGCCCTGGTAGTCGTTGACCTCGAGGTGCACCTCCGCCCTCATCTCGCCGGCGGTGCGGTTCTGCACGGTGACGAAGACGGGCGCCCAGCCCTCGGCGAGGAGCGTCCCCTCGCCGAAGAGCGGCTCCGCGGTGATGCGCACGGGGGCGCTCGGGTCGTCCTCCTGCGCGCGCGCCGACGACGCGAGCGACAGCAGCGCGAAGAGCGCGAGCGCGATCGAGCCGGGGCGGCTCATGGGTTGGCGAGGGCGGCGACGCGGTCGCTCGTCATGGGGACGTCCTCGAGCAGCGCGGCGAGGATGCGGTCGGTGTCGACCCCGTCCGCCTCGGCCTCGAAGCTCGGGATGAGCCGGTGGCGGAGCGCGGGGTAGGCGACGCGGGAGAGGTCCTCGAAGCCGACGTGGGCCTGGCCCCGCATCAGCGCGTGCACCTTGGCCGCGAGGACCAGCGCCTGGCCGCCGCGGACGCCCGCGCCGTAGCGGAGCCAGCGCTTGGCGCTCGGGGCCGCCGCCTCGTCCGACGGATCACTCGCGCGCACCAGCCGGGCGACGTAGCGGGTGAGCGCGCTCGCGATGTGGACCTCACGCACGAGCGCGCGGAGCTTCAGCAAGCGCGGCCCGTCCACCACGCGGGGCACCGTCGCGTCTCCGCTCCCGGTCGTGCGCTCGAGGATCGCGACGAGCGTGTCCTCGTCGGGCGAGGGCACGAGCACCTTGAAGAGGAAGCGATCGAGCTGCGCCTCGGGGAGCGGGTAGGTGCCCTCCATCTCGATCGGGTTCTCGGTCGCGAGCACGACGAACGGAGGCTCGAGCGCGTGCACCTCGCCCGCGATGGTGACGCTCTGCTCGGCCATCGCCTCGAGCAAGGCGCTCTGCGTCTTCGGGGTCGCGCGGTTGATCTCGTCGGCGAGCACGAGCTGGCCGAAGATCGGCCCCTTGGCGAGCTCGAAGCGCTTCTGGCCGCGCTCGTCCTCGACGATCATGTTGGTGCCGACGATGTCGCCCGGCATGAGGTCGGGCGTGAACTGGATGCGCGAGAACCGCAGGCTCATCGCCTCGGCGAGGGTGCGCACGAGGAGGGTCTTGCCGAGGCCGGGCGCGCCCTCGAGCAGCGCGTGCCCGCCCGCGAAGAGGCAGATGAGCACCTCGTCGACGACCTGGGCCTGGCCGACGATCCTCTGGCCGACCGCGTCGCGCAGCGCGGCGCAGATCCGCTGGAACTCCTCGATCCGGGCCGTCTCGGTCATCCGTCGTCTCCAAAGAACGCGCGCACGTGGTCACGGTAGTCCTCGGGGATCGGGGCGCGCTCGATCGCCCCCGGCTGCCCCGCGGCCACGCCGTCCGTCGCGCCCCCCTCGCGCACCGCGTCGGGCACCGGCGCGCCCTGGGGGTCGACCCACTCGAAGGAGCGCTGCGAGGGCGCGCCGGCGCCGAGGCTCGGGCGGACGCGCGCGAGGGGGCCGTCGGTCCCGGCGACGGGGGAGGTCTCGCCGCCGGAGGAGGTGCCGCCCGTGCCGGAGCCGGAGCCGGAGCCGGACCCGGACCCGGAGCCGGAGCCGGAGCCGGAGCCGGAGCCGGAGCCGGAGCCGGACCCGGAGCCGGAGCCGGAGCCGGACCCGGAGCCGGAGCCGGAGCCGGAGCCGGAGCCGGAGCCGGAGCCGGAGCCGGAGCCGGAGCCGGAGCCGGAGCCGGACCCGGAGCCGGAGCCGGACCCGGAGCCGGAGCCGGACCCGGAGCCGGACCCGGAGCCGGAGCCGGAGCCGGACCCGGACCCGGACCCGGAGCCGGAGCCGGACCCGGAGCCGGAGCCGGACCCGGAGCCGGAGCCGGACCCAGCCCCCTGCGCGGGCATCGGCAAGCCGCCCTGCCCGGCCTGGCCGACCTGCATCTGCAGGCGGTCCAGGTGGTCGAGCGCCTCGCGGAGCTGTCGCTCGATCGCCTCCGCGCTCGGCGGCCCCGCCGGGCCGGCCTGGGCCTGCGCGCTGGCCTCCGCCGTGTCCGCCGCGCTCGCGCGTCGCATCGCGTCCGCGAGCCGCTCGCGCTCCTCGGGGCTGAGGCGCGACCACGCCTCGCGCATCGCGTCGACCGTCTCGCGGCTCAGGCCGCTCCCGTCACCGTCGCGCGAGAGGCGCTCGAGCTGGCGCTGGAGCCGCATCCCCTGGAGCTCGGGCAGCGCGTCGGCGAGCTCACGCGCGAGCGCGGCCTGCTCGGCCCGCCGGCGAAGGAGGCGCTCGCGCGACAGCAGCGACTCCGCGAGCGCCTCGTCGCCCTCCTCGCGCGCCGCCGCCGCCGCCGCGGCCAAGGCGTCGCGCGCACGCTGCCGATCCGCCGCCTCGCGCCGCGCCGCGGCGCGCTCCACCGCGCGATCGAGCGCCTCGAGGTCCCGCTCCCCGAGGGCGGCCCGCATCTGCGGCTCGCGGGCGAGCGCCTCCATCGCCGCGTCGCGCGCGCGCCGCGCCTCGCTCGACTCCGCCCGCCGCGCGCCCGAGAGCTGCTCACGCAGCGTCTCGAGGCGCTCCTCGGCCTCGCGCCGCTCCATCCCCGCGGTCAGCTCCTGCCGCAGCGCGCGCGCCTCCTCCGCGATCGCGCTCAGCTCGCGCCGGCGCTCCTCGTCGTCGGCGTGCTCGGGCAGCCGCTCGATCCGCTGCAGCGCCTCGGCCTCGACCACCGTGACCTCGGGCAGCGCGACGCCCACCGCGGCGGGCGGCACCGGCACGAACCAGGCCGCGGCCCCGAACACCAGGCCGACCGGCGCCCACGCGAGCTGGGGCAGCGGCAGCCGAGGGGAGACATCGGCCGGCCGGGCCTCCGCGAGCGCCGCCTCGGCGCGCTCGACCGTCGAGGCGAGCAGCGGCGGGGCCGCCGGGCCGAGCTCCCAGGCCGTCAGGATCGCCGCGTCGGCCCCGAGGCGACGGTCGACCGCGAGGACCAGCTCCTCCTCGCTCGGCGCGGCCCGCCGCGCGCGCCACAGCCCGACGAGGGGCCCCAGGGGCAGGAGCGCCCAGGCGAGCCAGCGGGGTCCGTGGGGCCAGGCGATCGAGAGCACCAGCGCGACCGCTCCGAGGGCCACCGTCGCGCTCACCGTGTCCCGCAGCACCCGGCCGAGGGCCAGGCGCCGGGCGATCCGGGCGACGAGGTGAGGGAGGCGCTCCATCCGAGGGTGAGTGTCGCCGCCGGGGCGGCGGTTCCCAAGTCAAACCGCACGGGCCGGGCGTCCCTTCCGAACCCGCGGCGAACCGTCACCTTGGCCGCGCGAGCGGACGGAGCTGCCCCGCGAACCGTGCGCGGTCAGTGGAGGAGCGACTCGGGCGTCGAGTCGTCGAGCTCGGAGACCGCCAGCACGAAGGGCGCCTCGACCCCTCGCGAGCGCGTGCCGACCCAGACCCGGTGCCGCCCCGCCGCAAGGTCAGCGCGGATCAGCGGGTGGCTCCCGGCCTCGTCGTCGGCGCATCGGGGCCGCCCCTCGGGTCCGACGATCACCAGCGTCGTGTCCTCACGGGACGCGACCATCACCGTCAGCTCCGCGAACGGCCGCGGGGCGTCGAGGACGACGTCGGGCTGCTCCGCGATCCAGCCCTCACAGCTCGCGTCGATGCGGCTGGCGTCGATCGGGCCCCCGGCGGTGGTCCCCTCGCGGACGAGCGGGTCGGGCACGAAGCCCGGCCCGACGCTCAGGGTCGCGAGCCGGCCTTCCTCGGCGTCGATGTCCGGGTCCGAGGAGCCGGTCGCGGGCTCATCGACCGCGACGGGGCGCGTGGATGAAGCGAGTGAAGGGATCTTGTCAACCTCGACGCCGACGTCGCACCCGGCGAGCGAGGCTCCGCCGAGCGCGAGGGTCGCCCCGAGCACCACCGCGCAGCGCCGCGGCGCCGCCACGACGCGCGCCCCCAGTACGCAAGGACGCGAGGCGCGCGGCTCGGCGACGGCCGCGTCGCGGGGCGGGAGCTCGAGGGTCACTCGCCCTCGGCCTCCACGGGCGCCTCACCCTCGGGAGCCCCGCCCTCGGGAGCCCCGCCCTCGGGGGCCCCACCCTCGGGAGCCCCGCCCTCGGGGCCGAGCCGGCGGATGTGCGCGACGAGCGCGGCGATCCCTCGCTCGTTGAGCTGGCTGCCGTACGCCGGCATCAGGCCCTGGCCCATGCGGATCGCGCGCGCGATGTCCGCGTCGGACGCGGCGGCCTGCCACGCGCCGCTCGTGAAGTCGGGCATGTTCGGGACGGGCGCCTCCGCGCCGTCGCCTGCGCCGCCCGCGCCGTGGCAGCCCCCGCAGGTCGCGCGGAACAGGCCCGCCGCGGCCTCCCGGATCTGGTCGGGCGTGGCCTCGGGCGCGCCCTCGTTGGGCGTCCCGGTGCTCTGCCCCTGCCGCGCCGGATCGGGCTGAGTCGGCTGGAGGTGATCCTCCGCCGTCCACTCGCGCACGTTGCGCGGCCGATCATCGCCGCACGCCGCGCCCGAGAGCATCGTCGCCGCGAAGACCAGGGTCCAAACGAACCGCACGGGCCCATTCCTATTCGGGTCCCGCCGCGGGGGCAAGTGTTCCGGTGGTTTGGCGGCCCGCCGGTCGTTGGCCCCGCGGCGCCGATCCCGGCGATACTCGGGCCGTGGGCGTCCCGGGCGAGAGCGACCAGACAGGGTCCGGCGAGCCGCGATCCGGCGCGCGGACGCGCGTGAGCTCGAGCCTCACGGGGTGGCTGTGGCGCGGGGGCATGGTGCTCACCGCGGTCGCCCTCGCCTTCGTCGCGCTCCGCGCCGGGGTCGGGGTCTCGGACCGGGCGGCGGTCCTCGGCGCCGACGCGGCGACCCACGCGTACTACACGCTCGGCCTCTTCGTGTTCGGCGGCCTCGACCTCGGGGTGCCGGTCGGCGGCCCGGGCTGGGCCCGCGGGATGCTCTGGGTCGCCTACTTCCTCGCGCCCCTCATCACCGTGAGCGCGGTGCTCGAGACCGCGCTCCGCGTGCTGAGCCCGGAGCTGCTCCGGCGCCGGCGCGTCACCGACCACGTCGTCATCGTGGGCTTCGGCCGCGTCGGCCTGCTGTTCCTCGAGGCGCTGCGCCAGCGCGAGCCGAGCGCGCGGGTGATCGTGCTGGATCGCGACCCGAGCAACGCCCACCTCGCGGCCGCGCGTCAGCTGGGCGCGACCGTGTTCACCGGCGACGTACGCACCCAGGGCACGTTCGAGACGCTGCAGCTCTCGCGCGCCCGCGCGGTCGCGATGCTGACGGACGACGACCTGGTGAACCTCGACGTCGCGTGGCGCGCGGTCGAGCTCCGGCCCGATCTCACGGTGTTCGCGCACGTCGCGGATCTCGGGATGTGGCGGCTCGTGCGCGAGGCGGGCGAGGCGCAACGCCGCATCCACCTCTTCAACGCGCATCGGGTGGCGGCGCGGCGCCTCTACGAGGAGCACCTCGTGCCCTACTTCGAGGCGACGCGGCCCCGCGACGTGGTGGTGATCGCCGGCTTCGGGCGCTTCGGCCAAACGATCTTCGAGCACCTCGCGCGGCGCGCGGGCGGCGAGATCCAGCGCGCGATCGTGGTCGACCGCGCGGCCCACCGGCAGCGGCGGATGTTCGTCGACCAGGTCGCGGAGATCGGCGACGCCGAGATCGTGTGCATCGAGGGCGATCTCGACGACCCGAGCACCTGGGGCGCGGTGGACGAGGCGGCGGCCGGCCTCGACGTGGAGCCGGTCTACGTGATCGGCACGGACGACGACGAGCGGAACCTCCGCACGGCGATCGCGCTGCGCCGGCTGCGGAAGGCCGCGCCCATCTTCGTGCGTTGCGTGTTCCCGTCGGCGTTCATGACGCGCCTCGCGGGGGAGCTGGATCTGACGACCCTGGGGGTGGAAGAGATGCTGCGAGCCGCGCTCGAGGAACGGATCGATCGATGGGTCGAGGGGCGCGCTCAGCCCTGATCGCGGCGTGCCTCCTCGCGACGGCGGGGGCCGCTGCCCAGCCGGTCGCGGAGCGGTTCGGCGAGCCGGTGGCGATCCACGATCCGTCCGGCCACGCGCTCGACCCGCTCCACGCCGCGCTGCGGCGCGCGCGGGCCGGAGAGGGCCGCGCGCGGATCATGATCTGGGGCGCCTCGCACACCGCGGAGGACCTCTTCCCCGGGCTGCTCCGGGAGGCATGGCAGCGGCGGTTCGGCGACGCGGGGGCGGGGCTCTGGCTTCCGGCGCGCCCGTTCCCCCTCTACGAGAGCCGGGTCGCCACCTTCGCGGACACCGGCGCGTGGCGGCCGGTGCGCGTGCGCGGCCGGCGGCGCGCCCCCGACCGGTACGGGCCGGCCGGCTTCGCGATCGAGGCGACCGGGCGCGCGCGCGGCTTCGTCGCCGTCCGTCGCCCCGCCGACGCGGCGCGGCTCCTGTACCTCCGGCAGGCGGGCGGGGGCACGCTCGTGGTGCGCGCCGGAGACCAGCACCGGCGGCTCTCGACCGACGGCGACGCGGTGGCCAGCGAGGCGCTCACCGGCCCGCTGCGCCGGGTGGAGCTGCGCGCGCTCGGCGACGGGCCGGTGCGGGTGTTCGGCGTGTCGCTGGAGAACGACCGGCCCGGCGTGGTGATCGACGCCATGGGCGTGCCCGGGGCGCGGCTGCGCGACCGCCTCCCCTGGGACGACCGCGCGATGCGGCGACAGCTCGCCGAGCTTGCGCCGGACCTCATCGTGCTGGCCTACGGCACCAACGAGAGCGGCTTCACCGGGCGGCCGATCGCGCGCTACCGCGCGGAGGTCGACGAGGCGCTGCGACGCGCACGGGAGATTGCGCCCCGCGCGGGCTGCCTCGTGATCGGCCCGAGCGACTGGCCGCTCCGCGAGGGCGGCGAGCTTCGCGCGCGCCCGCGGATCACGCAGGTGATCGCGGTCCAGCGTGAGCTCGCGGCGCGGCACGGCTGCGGACACTTCGATCTGCAGGCCTGGCAGGGTGGGCCGAGCTCGATGCCGCGCTGGGTGCGGGCCGGCCTCGCGCTCCCCGACCACGTCCACTTCACCGAGCCGGGGCACCGGCGGCTCGCGCGGGATCTCTCGCGCGCCCTCCTCGCGGGGCTGACCGACTGAACCGCGCGCGTCCCAGCCGCTCCTCGACGATGCCCGAGCATCGCCTCGTCACGTCCGACGCCGATCCGAACGCATGGCGCTCCGGGATCCGCATCGCGCCGGTAGCGAATCAAGCTCCCAGGCCAGGCGCGTCCTGGCACGTCCGAGCGCCGGCCGGGTGTTCACCCGCCGTCCACACCGAGCCCCGGCGCCCGCAGGCGGCGGGCGCGGTACGCGGCTTGCGATGGCCCCGGGAGCCCCTCTCTTCTCTCGAACCCTGGAGCCACCGATGAACCGCAGCTTCCTGAAGATCCTCCCGCTCGTGGTCGCGCTCACCGCCGGC
>JAUHXR010000342.1 GCA_030426845.1 Polyangia bacterium
TCGATCGGCGGCGACGCTCGCCAACGATCCTCGGCCGGGGAGGGCGACTCGACCTGTCCGCCGGGGCCTCCCGTCCCCGGTCGGGGTACCCGGGCCCGGGGGACGGGGTCCGCCAGCTCGAAGGAGCAGCGATCCGCAAGCCGCGAAGTCGGTCGCTCGCTCGGCGCTTGGCGCCCAAGGACGGCGGACCCGAGACCACGCGGTCTCGAACGCGGCTACGCCGACCACCCGCGCCACGCGGCCCAGCTCCACGCGGCGACCAGGATGACGCTGAAGATCTCCTTGTTCCACCGCGCCAGGGTCCGCGGCAGGAAGATGTCGAAGTTCGGGCTGCGGTCGTCGGTGTAGCGCGCGGCGAGGTGGGTCAGGGGGCAGGTCCAGCGGAACGCGGCCAGGACCGCGATCTCCGAGACGATGATGACGTGGAGTCCCGCGAACGCGCCCCACTGATCGAGCGTCGCCGCCGGGAACAGCGCGAGGATGGAGCCGGCGACGACGGCCCAGACCGCGGTGTGGAGGAGCTTGACCTGCAACAGTCGGCGAGCCGCGTGCTCCATCCCGGGAGAGTACTGCTCGGCCCGCGCGGGACCACACGTCGGACGTGATCCGGCTTGGCGCGTCGGGACGAGGCGTCGCCCATCAGATGTCGAAGGCCCGCTGGTACTTCGGCCAGAGCGACTGCCATCGCTCCTCGGCGAACTCGAGGGCGTAGCGCTCGCCGCGCTGGATGACGCCGCGGCGGTTGGTCATCGCGTCGTGGTGATGCCCGAGCTCGTGCTGGAGGACGTCGAGGAGCTGCCAGGCGCGGACCTGGGCGGGCTCGAGCGCGTGGATCGGCACGCGACGCTGACACTCGGGGCAGGCGCCGGGGGCCGCGCGGACGTCGAGGCGCTCGAAGAGCCGGAGGGCGTAGGCGTCGAGGTAGCACTCGGGCATGCGGCGGTCGTCGGGGAACGCGCAGACGGCCACGACGCCGGGGCGCCAGTAGCCGTGGATGAGCGAGCCGGACGCGAGGCGGATCGTGCGCAGGCCGCGCGCGAGGTCGTCCCAGTCGTCGAGCAGCGCGACGAAGCGGGTGACGTCGTCGCGCGTGAGCACGTGGCGGAACCCCCGGCCCGCGCGCTCGCGCTGGACGACCAGCGTCTCGTGTCGTGAGACGGTCGGCGCGCGCCGGTTCGTCGGCAGCACCGTGCCCCACATGACCTTCCTGGCGGACCGCCATCGCCAGGCGGCCGCTCGCTTCTTCCGGTTTCCCATCGCTTCCTCCGCACGCAGAGATCCATCGGCCCCTCGCGGGAGGGGCGTCGCGGCTGGACGGCAGAGATCAAACGAAGGCGAACATCGGCGTGGGGCGCAGGCGAACGGCCGGGGCGCGACGTGTTGAGCGTACCGTCGCCCGGACGGCGCTTCCAGGGACGCGGGCGCGGTTCGAGTCTGCGCTGCCGAGTCTGCGCTGCCGAGTCTGTGCGGCCGAGTCTGCGCTGCCCGCCGAAGAGCTCGAGCGTTTGGGGGAGGAGCCGCTCGTCTCGCCGGGCGAGCGGCCGGCCACGTCACGGGTCGCGGCGGAGAAGCGCGAGGACGCTCACGCGGGTGACCCGCTCGGCGTGCGCCGCGTCGTGCCCGAGCTCGTCGCGCAGCGCGCGCCAGGCTTGCCAGGACGTCGCAACCGCGGCGGCGTCGAGGTGGTCGCGACGATCCACCGCGCCGATCGGCAGATAAGGCCCGATCATCAGCTCGACGTGGAGGCGGTGCGCTTGACGAGCGAGGGCGCGCGCGTCGAGGAAGACGGCTTGCGGCTCGAGGCGATCGGCGACCCGGCGGACCGGCGCGATGAACTCGTAGACCGCCGCGCGGTGGGCGACGAGGGCCTCCACATCGGCGTCGCGCTCCCCGGACGGCGCGGGCGGCGGGAAGCGGCGCCACACCTCCTCGCGCTGACGCGCCACCGCGGAGCGCCGGAGGTCGTCGAGATCCTCGAACAGACGGAACACGGTGCGGCGTGAGAGGCCGGCACGCTCCGCGATCGCGTCCGCGGTCGGGACCTCGCCGGTCTCACGGATCAGCTCGAGCATCGCGCCGGTCGCGCGCCGACGGCTGTCCTCCGCCCGCGCTCGCCGCCCGTCCATCTTCGGCTCGGTGCCGTCCACGGTTCGCATCGTACCCGTCGTCGCGCTTCTGGTATTGACACTCAGAGTGACATAAGTCTAGATGACAGCCGTGCAGACCTCCTCTCTCCTGCCGTCGTTCTTCCTCGCGGGTCTCGCCGCGCTCGCGCTCCTCGGGTGCGATGACGGGGCCACGGTCCTTCGCCCCGACGCCGGTGACACCGTCGTCCCCACGGCGACCTACTGGGACGACGTCGCGCCGCTCGTCCAGCGTGAGTGCCTGAGCTGCCACATCGAGGGCGGCGTCGGGCCGTTCCCGCTGACGACCTACGACGAGGTCCGGGGGGCGGGGCCCGAGGTGGTCGCGGCGGTCACCGCCGGGGTGATGCCGCCGTGGATGCCCGCCGCTGACTGCCACGAGCTCGCGGACGCGAAGGGGCTGAGCGAGGACGAGCGGGGGGTGTTCCAGCGCTGGCTCGACCAGGGGATGATCGAGGGGACGCCGCGGACGCTGCCGGAGCTCCCGGGCCCGCCGGCGTTCGAGCCGACGCACTTCGCGCGGATGGCCGAACCGTACACGCCCGACCTCGCGCGTCCCGACGACTACCGGTGCTTCGTCCTCGACCTCCCGATCGACGACGAGGTGTTCGTGACCGGGCGCCGCGTCCTGCCGGGGGCGGACGCGCTCGTCCACCACGTGCTCACCTACGCGGTCCCGCCCGAGCTCCTCGACAGGGTGCTCGCGGCGGACACGGCGGACGCGGGGCCGGGCTACACCTGCTTCGGCGGTCCGCTCGCGGCGGAGGCCGGGGGCGAGGCGTCGACCCTCGCGCTCATCGACCTCGGCGGCTGGGTGCCCGGGGCCACGCCCGCGGTGGCGCCGGCCGGGGAGGCGATCCGGATCCCCGGGGGCAGCCGCATCGTGATGCAAGTCCACTACAACCTCCTCGGCGGCGAGACGGCGCCGGACGACACGGAGCTGCAGCTCACCCTCGCGTCCGCAGCCCCCACGTCGCTCAGCTTCACCTCGCCGCTCGCGATCCTCGACCTCGACATCCCGGCGGGCGCTCCGCGGTCGAGCCACACCGAGATCTTCCGCAACTACCGAAGCACGCCGATCGCGCTCACCGGGATGACTCCGCACATGCACTTGCTCGGTACGGAGATCTCGCTCGAGCTCGTGCCGGCGGACGGCAGCGAGGACCAGTGCCTCGTCGACATCCCGCGCTGGGACTTCAACTGGCAGCAGAGCTACGCGCTCCCCCAGCCCGAGATGGTGCCTCCTGGCGCGGGCCTGCGGCTGACCTGCACCTACGACAACTCGCCCAGCCACCAGCCGGTAGTGAACGGCGAGCAGCTCGAGCCGCGCGACGTCGCCTGGGGCGAGGGCACCCTGGACGAGATGTGCTTGCTCTACATCCGCGAGGTGCGGCCGTTCGAGGCGACGGCGGCCAGCGGCTGCGAGACGGCGTCGACGTGCTTTGACGGCTGCACCGACGGAGACGCGGACTGCCTGTTGCGCTGCGAGGCGCTCGCACGGGGCTGCCGCCCCTGCGCCCTCGAGAGCACGATCGGCTGCGCGCGCGACGCGTGCCGCGACGAGCTCGCGGTGCCGTTCCTGTCGGGGTGCCTCCAGACCTGCATCACGAGCTGGGCGATCCTGGGCGGCAGCTTCGAGGCGTGCATGCTCGGGGAATGCGGCGAGACCAACGGCCAGGCCGCGCTGGACTGCGTCGACGCGCACGTCGGGGGAGGCGCATGCGACGCGGAGCTCGCCGCCTGCGGCATCTCGCGCTGATCGGCGCGGTCCTCGGATGGGCCGCGCTCCCGGCCACCCGCGGCGCGCGCGCCCACGGCCCGGCTCCGGCGGCCCTCGAGGGCCTCGCGTGGGAGGGCGGCGCGCCGACGTGGGTCCGGACGAACGTCGGCCTCGCCCACGCGCGTGACGACGGCAGCTACGAGTACGTCTGCCCCTCGCGCTGGGACGGGAACGAGCGCGCGCGCGCGGCGGTGATCGGCGGCGGCGTCTACGTGCACAGCGCGGGCGTCGCCTACCGCGCCCTCGACGGCTGCGCCTTCGAGGCGTTCACGCCGGCCGAGGACTACGTGCTCGACCTGGTCGACGTGGCCGGCCGCGCGCTGGTCGTCGCCGAGCCCCGCGCCGCAGACGACGAGCCGGATCGCTCGCGGGTGCGACTCGAGGGCTCGACCGTCGACGTCACGAGCGGCGCGGTGGACGGCGCGCTGGGCGGCGCCGATCACGGCTGGGTCGCCGGCCACGCGCCGCGGCCCTTCGTCGGCCGCGTGGGCGCGGACGGGGGCTACGAGGAGGTCGCCAGGTTCGACGCGCGCGTCGCGTCCCGCTGGGTCCCGCGGGCGGAGGACGGTGACGCGGTCTGGATCCTCGAGACGGTGGGCGCAGAGCAGCGACTCTTGCGGATCTCGACAGATGGGCTCGAGGAGGGACCGGCGCACGAGGTCGTGCACGGCCCCGCCCGCGTGGACGGATCGTGGACGGCGATCCTCGACGGCGCGCTCGCGACCTTCGAGGCCGGCGCCTGGACGAACGGCGCCACCTCCGACTGGACGTGCCTCCGGCCCGCGGCGGATGTCGGCGCGGAGGCCTGCGCCTTCGACGCCCTCGTCGCGGTGGGGACGTCGCCGCCCGAGACGCGCTTCTCCATCTCACAGCTCGCCGAGCCGCGCGGCTGCGACGGCGGTGAGCCCGAGCCCGAGTGCGCGCGCGACTGGGCCCACTTCGGCGGCGAGGCCGGCTGGCTGGAGACGCGCCCCGCGGAGGCACCTGGGGCACCTCGACGCCCGCCCGCGGGCTGCGCGGTCTCCCGGGGTCGCTGAGCGCGGGGCGGGGGTAGGCCAGCGCGGGCGGACGATGTCCCACGGCTCATCGCGCCGGAGGAGCCCTGTCGCGCCGGTGAGCGGCGCGGGATCGCGGACGAGGTCGACTCCCTCTTCGACCGCGTCGAGCGGGGGCTCGGCTGGGAGATCGGGCCCTCTCAGAAGGGCGGAGACGGCCTCTACTTCGCGTTCTCGGCGCCGCCGGCGCACCGTCGCCCGGACGGCGCTTCCAGGGACGCGGGCGTGATTCGGGTCTACGCTGCCACGAGCATGCACACACGTCGCGCCCCTCTCGCGTCGGCCGCCGCGGTCGCGCTGTGGTTCCTGCTGAGCGGCCCGGCCACGTCGCACGCTCAGGACGCGATGAGCGGGACGTGGCGCTACGCCGGCTCCGAGGCCGAGCGGGCGCAGCGCGAGGAGGCCGTCCGAGCGGCGACGGAGCCGATGAGCTTCCTGATCCGCGGGACGGCCCGTGACCGGCTGATGGAGGCGACCGCGCCGCGGCCGCGCATCCACGTCGCGGTGGCCGGCGACCGGGTCGAGCTCCGCGCCGACGGGAGCCCGCGGGTGGTCCTGACCGTGGGCGGGCCGGAGGTCACGGTGGAGGGAGAGCGGGGCCGCGGCCGGATGCGCGCCACGCGGCGGAGCGGCCTGTTGACGGTGACCGCGCAGGGCGAGCGCGGGACGCGGACCGCGACCTATCAGATCTCGGAGGACGGCGGCTGGCTCTACGTCGACGTGCACCTGCGCGGCGACCGGCTCCCCGAGCCGCTGGTCTACCGGCTCACGTACCGTCGCGAGTGAGGGCGAGGGACGCGCGCACGCGGATGGGTTCGCGTGCGCTCGACACGAGCACACTTGGGCGTGGCCTCATCGGCAGTCGACGACGACCTTGCCGACGACCTCGCCGCGCTCCATCCGGTGGTGCGCGTCGAGCACGCGCTCGAGGGGGACCTGGCTCTCGACCATCGGCGCGATGGACTCGGCAGCGAGCAGATCGAGCGCCTCGGCGACCCAGGCGCGGACCTGGTCGGGGCTCCGAGGGAAGACCTGGTCGATCGCGAAGATCGAGTGGCGGCGACCCGGCAGGAGCTTGAGGAGCCCGATGGTCGCGAAGGTCGCGAGGAGGCGGAGCGCGGCGTCGAGCCCGCGGCGCTGCGCGATGGACGAGAGGCCGTACGAGACGACGCGCCCGCGGGGGCGGAGCATCGCGCGCGAGCGCCAGAGGCCGAGGCCCGCGCGGGAGTCGAACACCGCGGTGACACCTCCGTCGGACGCGTCTCGCACGTGGCGCGCGAGCTGGGGGCTGGCCGAGTCGAACAGCGTCGCGCCGAAGAGCGCCGCCTCGGGTCGGCGAGTCGCGCCGAACGCCCGCAGGCCGTGCGCCCGCGCCGTGTCGAGCATCGCGGTCCCCACGCCGCCGCTCGCGCCGTCGACGAGGAAGGCGTCGCCGCGCGCAGGCCGGCGTGGTCCAGCATGCCGAGCGCGGTCGCGTAGTTGAGGATGACCGCAGCCGCGCGCGCAGGGGATACGCCCGAGGGCAGGGGGACGAGGGCGCGCGCGGGCACGATCGCGTGGCGCGCGTTGCCGCCCAGCTCGACGTAGGCCGCGACGGCATCGCCGACCCGAACCTCGCTCACCGCGTCGCCGACCGCGTCGACCTCGCCGACGATCTCGTAGCCCGGCACCGGGACGGCGGGCCGCTTCCGGAAGACGTGGCGCCGCAGCATCACGTCGCCGAACGAGAGGGCGGAGAATTGGACGCGGACGCGCGCTTCGCCGCGGCCGGGGGGAGGGGCGGTCCAGGGCTGGAGCTCCAGGTGGTCACGCCGGCTGACGACGAGGCGCTCGCTCTTCACGGGTGCGTTCATGCGCTCCAACGTGCGGCGTGGGGTGTTGTGCAGGAACGGGCATTCGTGCGAAGTCGTTGTGCATGAACGCAAAGCCCGTCCCGTGGTCCGACCTGCAGTTCCTGATCGCGGTCCAGGAGGCCGGGAGCATGCTCGCCGCGGCCACGCGGCTCGGGACCGCGGCGTCGACGGTGGGCCGCCGGCTCGACGCGCTGGAGGCCCGCGTCGGGACGCCGCTGGTCGAGCGGAGCCCGCAGGGAATTCTGCTGACACCGGCCGGGGTCGCGCTGGCGCGCTGCGGCGGCGAGATGCAGCTCGCCCTCGCGCGCACGCTGCGCGAGCTGCCGCGCCCGGGGCAAGGTCTGGTGGGCACGATCCGCGTGTCGGCGGGCGACGGCTTCGCGGACGCGATCCTCGAGGCCGCCGCGTCCATGGCCGAGGCGCACCCCGCGCTCCGGTTCGAGCTCGCCCTCGAGGATCGCGCGGTCGACCTCCCCCGGCGCGAAGCCGACGTCGCGGTGCGCACCGTTCATCGGCGCGAGGGCTCCCTCGTCTACCGACGCGTCACCGGCCTGCCGTACGGCCTGTTCGCGGCGAGCGGCTACCTCGAGGCGCGCGGGCGCCCGGTGATCGCGGCCGATCTCGCGGCCCACCGGTGGCTCGGCTTCGCTCCCCCGCTCGACCGCCTCCCCGTCAACCGGTGGCTGAGCGCGCAGGTCGGCGCGCCCCCGACGCTGCAGGCCTCGACGTTCCACGGGCTTACGCGCGCGGCCCACGCCGGCCTCGGAGTAGCGGCGCTCCCGATCGTCGCCGCCGACGGCCTCGCGCGCGTCCTCGATGACGTCGCGCTGCCGAGCCTCCCGGTCTGGCTGGTCGTGCACCGCGACGCGCGCAAGCAGCCCCACATCGCCGCGTTCTGCGCGCGCCTGTTCGAGGCGCTCGCCGCGCGCGCAGAGGGAGGCGCCAGCGCGCGATGACCGGGGGACGCGACGCGTTTGGCGTGAGCCTCGCGCGGGTGTATCTCGGAAGCGTGCACCTGAGGCTCATCTCCGTCGCGGTCCTCGTCCTCGCGGGCGTCGGCTGTGGACCCGAGCAGGATCGCTACGACGAGCTCATCGCGATGGGCGCCGACGACGACGGGGAGGAGGACCACAACCCGGGCTTCCCCTGCGTCGACTGCCACGGCCCGGTCACCGGGCCGAGCTTCGAGCTGGCGGGGACCATCTACCGGACGTCGACCCCCGGAACGTCGGGTCGCCGGGGGCAGCGCCGAGGGGATCCCGGCATCACCGTGCACGTCCGCGACGCGGCCGGCCGCGAGTACCAGGCCCGCACGAACGAGGCGGGGAACTTCATGCTCGGCGACGGCGACGAGGGGTCGGTTCGCGTCGGGCAGCCGCTGGAGTTTCCGCTCCACGTCTCGATCGAGGCGGACGGGATCACGCAGGAGATGCTGACCCCGATCCACCGCGAGCGGAGCTGCTCGAGCTGTCACCTCTGCGCGCCGAACGACTGCGCGCCGAGCGAGTCGCTCATCGGGCCCGTCTACCTCGAGGATCCGTAGGCGCCGGCGGTCGCGTCAGTCGATGCAGACGCGGCAGGGCGCGGTCGCGTCGTCGCGGCCGCACGTGCGGCTCAGCTGGCCCGCCTCGCCGCGCCCCCAGCAGTAGAGCGCGCCGTTCTCGTGGATGGCGCAGGTGTGGAGGTAGCTCGACGCGACGGCCGACCACGGGCCCGCGCCGGCGACCTCGGTGGGCTCGGTGCGAGTCGTCGCGTCGCCGACCCCGAGCTGGCCGTCGAGGTTGAGGCCCCAGCAGAGCAGGCGCCCATCGTTGGTGATCGCGCACTGATGCTCGCTGCCCAGCGCGATCGCGCGGAAGCGATCCGGGGAGACGACCGGGGTCGGGGTGTCCACGACGACCGGCGACCCGGCCCCCACGCCGAGTCGCTCGTCGCGGTTGTCGCCCCAGCAGTGGATCTGGCCGTCGGCGGCGATCGCGCAGCTGCGATCGATCCCCGAGGCCAGGTTCGAGTAGCGGCTCCCGAGCGACGTGGGCACCCACACGTTGCGCACGCTCGGGGTGTCGGCGCCGGACTGCCCCTGGGCGTTCTCGCCCCAGCACGCGACGGCCCCGGTGATGTCGATCGCGCAGGTGTGGTCGTTGCCGACGGCGACCGCCATGTAGCTGCCTCCGAGGAAGAGCGGGGAGGGCTCGAACTCCGGCGGGACGATCGGCGACGCGTGCACGCCGAGTTGACCGTCGAGGGCCCGCCCCCAGCAGTAGAGCCGCCCCGTCGACGTCAGCGCGCACGTGTGCCGGCTGTAGAGCGAGACGCGCGCCCAGTTGCGCTCCGTCCCGACGGCGGTGGGCACGTGGCGCGGCAGCTCCGGCGAGGGCAGCGCGAGCCGATGGCTCCCGTTGTTCCCCCAGCACCAGAGCTCCCCGGGCTCGAGGATCACGCACGAGCTCTGGTAGCCCGCGCTCACCTGGGTCGCGGGCGTCGGGGTCGGGACCGGGGTCGGCGTGTCGACCAGCGCGCCCATCATG
>JAUHXR010000343.1 GCA_030426845.1 Polyangia bacterium
GGACAGCCGTCCGGCGCGGCCAGCCGCTCCTCGACGATGCCTGAGCATCGCCTCGTCACGTCTGACCACGCCGAACGGCCGTCGCGCTCCGAGCTTTCTCGACTCTCCAAACCGATTGGCGCTCTAGTCCATCACGCCCTCCTCGAGGCTGCTCAGCTTCGAGGTGCGCCCGGCTACCGATCGTCCTCGTCCGGATCCGAGAGCCCGGCCTCGAGCGACGGGTCCACCGCGTCGTCCTCCGCGGTCGGCGTCTCGTAGCTGAGCGCCTCGTCGCCGTGCCAGTCCCGCGGCACGCAGACCAGCGCGTCCTCGCCGCGCGGGCAGCCGTCGCGACAGCTGCTGAGCCGCACCCGCTGGCAGCGCTGGCCGGCTTCGCAGTCGGTCGTGTCGTCGCAGTACCGCTCGACGGGCTGGCCCCACCAGTGCTGCGCGACCACGGGCAGCCGGTCGCGGGCCTGCCACGTCGGTGTGGTCCGCTGCCGCGCCTCGCTGTCGTCACCCCCGCACGCGAGGGCGCTCAGGCCGAGCAGGATGATCAGGGGTAGGGTGAGTCGCTCGCGCATCGGTCCTCCGGCCACGGCTGACGTGGCTCGCCGGAAATTCTGGAGAACCGAGGGCCGCCCCGGCAAGAAAAAGGGGATCGCGCCGATCGGTTTTCCTGATCCCGCCACGTATGACACACTACGCAGGTCCACCGGCGTGTGCGGTGGGCGTTGGAGGATCGATGCGCCTGTACAGTCGACTCATCGTGGCCACGATGGCCGCCCTCCTCGCGGCGTGCGGCGCCGACGTGGGGGAGGCGGGCACCCGGCTCTCGGTCGACTCGGAGCTCGTCACCGGCGAGGTCCTGTACGTGCTCCCCGACGTCTCGGAGGTGCCCTTCACCGCGCGCGAGCTCGAGCAGCTCGGCATTCACGAGGCGGAGGCGATCCCGGTCCGGGTCGAGATCCTCGAGGACATCGCGGTCGCCTGGTTCGCCCCCGACGGCGAGGCCCGCATCGGACGCGACTGGATCGTGGCCCTCTGGCGCGTTCACCGCGCCCCGCTGCAGGGTGAGCTGGCCGGCGCGTCGGCCCCGCCCGTCAATCAGCCCGGCCTCGTCCAAGACGACGCGGCGATCGGTGGCCTCGGCGACGGCTTCGAGCCGCGCGACATCGAGCTCCTCCATCCCGACCTGGTGGGCGCCCCGGAGTCGGTGATCATCGAGTTCTGGGATCGCCTCGGCACCCCCGAAGAGCTCTCGATGCTCGAAGAGCTCTACGCCCACCACCCCGGCTGCTGAGCGGACCGCCGCCTAGGACACAGCGCGCCGCAGTGTCCTAGGGATGTCTCCCCAGCCCGGGCGAAGCCGGGCTCCGTGCACGTACTCGTAGAGGTGCGCGTACACGTGTCCGTCTTCGACCCTGCTCTGCCCATCGCGAAGAGCAGCGAGCCGCTCGGATCGTTCGGCGACGGTCCGAGCTCTTCGAGCTTGCTCGCCTCCCGCTCCCCTGCACGCGTCGAGCGGCTCGGGGCGGTCCGAGCCCTTCGAGCTTGTTCGCCCGCGCGCGTCCACGCGGCGCGCCCTGAGCCCGTGTGCCGATCGACCAACGCACCGCGCTTGGGTCCCCGAACGCAGGCCGCAACCTGCTAGCATGGACACGACCGTGCCTGGCGTCGTGCGCCGTGTCTGTCTGTCTCACCGGCCCGATTCGGCGGCCGATCCGGTCCTGATCCCGCTGCACCGGACGCCGTTCCGCATCGGCCGGAGCCGAGAGGCGGAGCTGGTGCTCGAGTCGCCGCGCGTCTCGAAGGAGCACGCCGAGATCGTCTCGGGGATCGACGGCGGCTACGCCGTCCGCGACCTCGGCAGCCGCAACGGGACGTTCGTGAACGGGGAGGAGATCCGCTCCGAGACGCCGCTCGCCGTGGGCGACGTGCTGCACGTGGCCAACCGCGAGATCACGCTCGTGATGGCCGAGGTCGAGGAGCGCGGCTTCGATCAGACCTGGGCCGGCCAGTCGCACAGCGAGGAGATCGACCTCTACCGCGGCCTGCGCGACCTCTACCGCATCATCGCCGGGCGCCGGGTCAGCGCGGTGTTCCAGCCGATCATCCGGCTCGCCGACGAGGAGGTGATCGGCTTCGAGGCGCTCGGGCGCAACGCGCTCGAGTCGGGCGAGTACGACACGGCGACGCTCTTCCGGATCGCGTCGGAGAACGACAAGAGCACCCAGCTCAGCCGCGTGATGCGCGACGCGGCGGTCGACGCGCTCCCCGACCTGCCGGACCCGGACGCGCGGCTCTTCATGAACGTGCACCCGCAGGAGATGCTGGCGTCCGATCTCCTCGACGAGCTGGTCAGGACCTCGCTCAATCTCCGCGGGCGCGCGCTCGTGGTGGAGATCCACGAGGCGGCGATCGCCGACCTCGGCCAGATGCGCGAGCTCCGCTCAGAGCTCGAGCGCCAGAAGATCGAGCTCGCCTACGACGACTTCGGCGCCGGCCGCTCGCGCCTCACCCAGCTCGCCGAGGTCCCGCCCGACTTCCTCAAGCTCGACATGAGCCTCATCCGCGGCATCGAGCGCAGCCCTGGTCGCCAGGAGCTCGTGGCGGCCCTCGTGAAGCTCATGAGCGACCTGGGCGTCGCGGTGGTGGCCGAGGGCGTCGAGACCGAGGCCGAGCACCGCGCCGTCGTCCAGCTCGGCTGCGACCTCGGCCAGGGCTACCTCTACCGCCGCCCCGCCCCCGCCGACCTCCTCGGCCGCCGCGACACCACGCCCGATCCCTGAGCCTCGCCGCGTCCCGACGCCGCGCGAGCCCGCCGAACGCGGACGAGGACCGCTCGGCCGCCGCGCGAGCCCGCCGAACGCGCATGAGGATCGTCGGGACGCCGCGCGAGCCCGACGAGAGGTGGCCTCGACCCGACTCCGGGATCGGCGCTCTCGGCGGATTCCTCTTGAGGAGCGTTTGCTGGCGAAAACGCCCGCGAATCGCTCCCGAGGAGCGTTGGCTGGCCGAGAACGCCCGCGAATCGCTCCCGAGGAGCGTTGGCTGGCCGAGAACGCCCGCGGATCGCTCCTGAGGAGCGTTGGCTGGCCGAAAACGCCGGCGGAACGCTCCCGAGGAGCGTTGGCTGGCCGAGAACGCCGGCGGAACGCTCCCGAGGAGCGTTGGCCGGCCCCGTGCGCGCGCAGCGGGCCCCGTGCGCGCGCAGCGCGTGGGGGAGGGTTTGCGCCAAACCCTCCCAACCAGCATCAGTCCGGGCCGCCGATCACCGGGGGCGAGGGCGGGACGAGGAAGAAGACCTCGCGGGTGTCGAGCGGGGTGAAGCCGTCGCCGATGACCTGCACGATCGCGCGGTAGAGCTGCGGCACGGGGGTCGACTCGACCGTGTCGTTCTGCCGGACGTGGATGTCGAAGCAGACCGTCGTGTCGGTGATGACGCCGGGGAAGGTGTCGGGGGTGCCGTCGCCGTCGCGGTCCTCGACGCGGCGCGCGGTGCAGCCCAGGACCGGGCTGCCCATCGAGTTGGCCACCAGGCGATCGAAGAACGCCGCGTGGGTGTCCACCGCGTCGCTCGGGTCGTCCTGGAACTCCGCGTTGACGTCGAGGCGGCTCTGGGTCGCGAGCGTCTCGATGTTCGTCACGACGCTCGTGGTGATGGGCGTGCCCGAGGTGAAGTTCTCGACCAGCGGGCGGCCGGTGCCGTCGACCGCGCCGGTGCCCGTCGCCATCGCCTCGAGGTCGCTGCGGGCGGTGCCGAAGCCGCTGCCCTGGAGGATCCCCGTCACGCGGACGTTGTTGCGCACCGCGGCGGCGACGGCCTCGTCGAAGCTCACCGCGCCGGGCACGGCGTCGTAGGGCGCCGTCCCGCCGGGGCCGTTGTGCATGTTGACGTCGGTGATCAGCACGACGATCGGCACCGCGTCCGGGCGGAAGCACGGGTAGCCGAAGCGTCCCGCCGGGCAGGGGCCGAAGCTCGACGCGCCGCGGTCCACCAGGTCGCGCGCGAGCGCCATGCCGGTCGACGTCGCCCACACCGCCTGGGTGTGGCTCTCGGGGCCGTCGCTGCCGCCCGCCGCCTCGTAGACGACCGAGACCGTGCCGCTCGCGAGCGTCTGGTCGCTCGTCATGTCGAGGTAGTGCTCGTATGGCAGATCGACGCCCGAGCTGCCGTAGGGGCTCACCGGGTAGTCGCGGAAGCCGCCGAGGCCGAAGAAGGCGTCCGGGATGACCACGCCGACCGCGGCCATGATGTTCACGATCTCGGTCTGGAGCGAGCTGATGCTGCCGCCCATCGAGCCGGTCTCGTCCATCAGGAAGTAGACGTCGGCCTTCGAGATGTTGGTGCGGAACGCGAGGGTGTCGCTCGGCGGCATCGGCGGCTCGCCGTAGGGCACCACGAAGACGAAGTCGCCGAGGTCGCGCGGGTTGTCCGCCGGGTCGTTCGGGTCGGTGCCGGCCGCGACCTCGACCAGGTCGTTGACCCCGTCGTTGTCGGTGTCGCCGAGCACCGGCGAGGTGCCCGCCTCGCTCTCGAGCCGGTCCGAGAGCCCGTCGTTGTCGCTGTCGGGATCGCGGAAGTCGGGGATCAGGTCGCCGTCCGTGTCGACCGGCACGCTGAACACGTCGGTGTCGCCCGCCTCGGCCGCGTCCGGGATGCCGTCGCTGTCGGTGTCGAGGTCCTCGTAGTCGAAGAGCCCGTCGCCGTCGGTGTCCGGCCCGTGCTCGTCGCCGTCCATGATCGTGTCGTCGTCGGAGTCGGCGTCGCGGTAGTTCGGGTAGCCGTCGCCGTCGGTGTCGAAGGGCGGGTCGTAGACCCCGTCGAGCTCGAGGCGATCGAGGACGAGGTCGTTGTCGTCGTCGATGTCCGCGTAGTTCGGGACGCCGTCGAGGTCGAAGTCCCCGGCGCCCTCCACCGTGTCGGAGAGGCCGTTGTCGTCCGAGTCGCGGTCGAGGTAGTCGGGCGTGCCGTCGTTGTCGGAGTCGACCGGCGTGGTCGCGAGGTCGGCGTCGCCCGCCTCGACCAGGTCCGCGATGCCGTCCTCGTCCGAGTCGTTGTCGAGGTAGTCGAGGACGCCGTCGCCGTCGCTGTCGCGGCGGTCGCTGCGCCCCTCCTCGAGGTCGCTGATCGTGTCGAGGTCGCTGTCCGCGTTCGGGTCGGTCGAGCCGTCGGGTCCGCCGTCCGACGGGGCGACGCTGCTGGTGTCGCAGCCGACGTTCACGAAGCACAGAGCCGCGCAGAGGGACAGAAGCGAGAGATGGGACCGCGTCATAGTGCGCACCTTACTCTTAGAACGCGCCCGCGCGAAGGGGACGGCCCGCGAATCGACCGCCCCCGACGGGACCGCCACGGGTGTGGCAATCCTGCCCTGGGCGATCGCCAAAGAGGCCTCACATCGCGGGCCGGCGCCCTCCGGATCCCCAGCCATCGGGGCTGGAACGCCCATTGCTGAGTTTTCTCACGATGACCTGGCCGCAGCTCGTTCGCGTCGCCGTCGCTCCTTTCGCGGTGCTCCTCCTCGGCTCCTTCGCGGTGCCGCGCCCGGCCCCGGCCGAGCCGGCCGCGCTCAAGTCCGAGCTCCGGGTGAGCCGCCACTTCGCCGCCGGCCTCGAGTACCTCCTGGTCGAGCCGCGTGACGCCCGCCCCGACGAGGTCCTGCCCATGATCGTCGATCTGCACGGCCGCGGCGGCCGGCCGGCCCCGCCGCGCGGCCGCTACCTCGACCTCGACGAGCGGGTGCGCCTCATCCTGCCGCGCGCCCCCGAGCCGGCCGGCGACGGCTACGCCTGGATGCCGGTGAGCGCCCACCGCGGCGAGAGCCCGGAGCTCCTCGAGGCGATCGACGCGCGGGTCCAGAGCCTCTCGCTCGCCCTCGACCGCTGGCGCCACCGCTACCCGACGCGGGGCCGCCCGATCGTCACCGGCTTCTCGCAGGGCGGCATCCTCGCCGCCGTCCTCGCGCTCCGCGAGCCGACCGCGGTCAGCCAGGCGATCCCCGTCTCCGGCTGGCTGCCCCCGACGTACGCCCCCGCCCGGGTCGATCCGTTCGCGCCGCACGCGCCGATCCACGCGCTCCACGGCGCCGACGATCCGGTGCTCGACGCGGGACGCACGCGGGCCGGCCTCGCGGAGCTGCGCGCCAAGGGCTACCCGGTGGTGTTCGAGGCGATCGACGGCGTCGGCCACGAGCTCGCCCCCGAGACGGTCGACCGCCTCCGCGCGCTCATGCGCCGCGCCCTGCGCGCGCTCCCCGACGACGCCGAGAGCTCCGGGCTGAGCTGATCTGAGCGGCTGAGCTGATCCGAGCGGCTGAGCTGATCCGAGCGGCTGAGCGGACCCGAGCGGCGGAGCGGGGCGCGGCGAACGGCTGTGGCATGCTCCGCCGCATGGCGCGCGAGCGAGTGGTCCTGATCGACGGCAGCTCGATGATCTATCGAGCGTTCTTCGCCATCCCGAGCAACTTCCAGACGAGCCACGGGCTGCTCACCAACGCGACCTACGGCTTCGCGCTGATGTTCCGGAAGATCCTCGCGGGGCGCCGGCCGACGATGGGCGCGATCGTCTTCGACGCGCCCGGCAAGACGTTCCGCGACGAGGCCTACCCCGAGTACAAGGCGCAGCGCCCGCGCATGCCGGGCGAGCTGCGGGTCCAGCTCGAGTGGATCGACAAGGTCGTCGAGGCGCACGACTGGCCGCAGCTCCGGGTGTCCGGCTGCGAGGCCGACGACGTGATCGGCACGCTGACCAAGCAGGCGGTGGCGCTCGGCCACGAGGTCCACATCATCAGCGCCGACAAGGACTTCGCCCAGCTCATCAGCGACGACGTGCGGATGATCGACACCGTCCGCGACATCACCTACGACCCCGAGCTGGTGCGCAAGAAGTGGGGCGTGCCGCCGAGCCAGTTCCGCGATCTGCTCGCGCTGCTCGGCGACAAGGTCGACAACGTCCCTGGCGTGCCCGGCATCGGCCAGAAGGGCGCGGCCAAGCTCCTCGCCGACTACGGCAGCCTCGCGGGCGTGCTCGCGCACGTGGACGAGCTGAAGGGGCGCACCAAGAAGGCGCTCGAGGAGCACCGCGACCTCGCCGAGCTCTCGTACGACCTGGTCACGATCCGCCAGGACGTGGAGCTGCCGGTGGGCCTCGCGGACCTCGCGATCCCCGAGACCGACGAGGCGCGGGTGGACGCGCTCTACCGCGAGCTCGAGTTCTTCTCGCTCCTCGGCGGCGGCGAGGAGGCGGCGGAGGAGGCGAGCCAGGACGCGGACTTCGCGCCGGTCACCTCGCTCGACGATCTGCGCGCGCTCCTCGACGGCCTCGGCGACGCGCCGGCCGCGTTCCACGCGGTGTGGGACGCGCCCTCGTTCGTGACCGGCGCGTTCGTCGGGCTCGCGATCGCGCCGTCCGCCGGCGTGTCCCGCTTCGTCCCGCTCTTCGACGGCGAGGGCGCCCTCGGTGAGCCCGCGCTCGAGGCGCTGCGCGGCTGGCTCGAGGACCCGGACCGGCCGAAGGTCGCGCACGACGTCCGCGATCAAGACACGCTGCTCTCGCGCTTCGGGATCCGCCTCGCTGGCGTCGTCGGCGACGCGCAGCTCGGCTCGTTCCTCATCGACCCGGGCCGGATCATCCCGCACCCGATCGAGCAGGTCGCGCGCGAGTTCCTGCACCGGCCGCTGTCGCCGCCCAAGACGGTGCTCGGGAGCGGCAAGAGCGAGCGGCGCTTCGCCGACGTGCCGCTCGGGGAGCTGAGCGACTGGGCGTGTCACCTCGCGGCCGCGGTGGCGGAGATGTGGCCGCTGATCGCGGCGCGGCTCGAGGAGGAGGGCCAGACGAAGAACCTCCGCGAGGTCGCGCTGCCCATGAGCCGGCTCCTCGCCAAGATGCAGCTCACCGGGATCCGCGTCGACAAGGCGCACCTCGACCGGCTGGGCGAGGAGTTCGCGGCGCGCAAGGCCGAGGTCGAGGGGCGCGTCTACGAGCTCGCGGGCCACGAGTTCAACATCGGCTCGACCAAGCAGCTCGCGACCGTGCTCTTCGAGGAGCTCGGCCTGCCGGTGATCAAGAAGACGAAGACCGGCTACTCCACCGCGGCCGACGTCCTCGAGCGCTTGGCCCCCAAGCACGAGATCGCCGAGCTCGTGGTGCGCCAGCGCGCGCTCGCGAAGCTGATCAACACCTACACCCGCGTGCTGAGCGAGGCGGTGCTCCCGGAGACGGGGCGCGTCCACTGCACCATCCAGCAGACGACCGGGGTCTCCGGGCGCCTCATCACCACCGACCCGGACCTGCAGCGCACGCCGATCCGGACCGAGGACGGAAAGCGCATCCGCGAGGCGTTCCTCCCGCGCGACGGGTGGGTGCTGATCAGCGCCGACTGGAGCCAGATCGAGCTGCGCGTCCTCGCGCACTTCAGCGAGGACCCGCTCCTCATCGAGGCGTTCGTCGACGAGGTCGACATCCACGCGCGCACCGCGGGCCAGCTCTTCGACGTCGACCCGTCGGAGGTCGACGCCTTCCAGCGCAACGTCGGCAAGACGGTGAACTTCGCGACGATCTACGGCCAGGGCGCGACCGCGCTCGGCCAGCAGCTCGGCATCCCGCGCGCGGAGGCCAAGGCCTACATCGATCGCTACTTCGAGCGCTACGCGGCGGTGGCGGCGTGGATCGATCGAACGGTCGCCGACGCGCACACCCACGGCTACGTCGAGACGATGCTCGGGCGCCGCCGCTACGTGCCCGAGCTCAGCTCCAACAACTTCAACGATCGCGCCTACGGCGAGCGAATCGCCGCGAACACGCCCATCCAGGGGAGCGCGGCCGACCTCTGCAAGCTCGCGATGCTGCAGATCGACGCGCGGATGCGCGAGGCGTCGATGGAGGGGCAGATGCTCTTGCAGATCCACGACGAGCTCCTCTTCGAGTGCCCGCCGGGGGAGCTCGAGGCGCTCGAGGCGCTGGTCGCCGATCGGATGGAGCACGCGGTCGAGCTGCGCGTCCCGCTGGTGGTGGACATCGGCCACGGCGAGAGCTGGGCCGCCGCCAAGGCGTGACCTGCGCGCGCCGGCCCGGTTGTGACATCCTGGAGCGGCGTGTGGAAGCGGACGAGCGCGGCGCTCCTGCTGGTGGCCCTCGCCGGGTGTGACGGCGGGGCGACCCTCGCGGTGGACGTCCGGAGCGATCTCGCGCCGGGGCGCGAGGTGGACGGGCTGGCGATCACCCTCTTCGCGGGTGGCGTCGAGGGGTACGAGGCGGGCCGCGGGACGGCCGGGCCGACGCGCGCGCTCGGCGTCGGCGACGATCTCGTCGGCGGGGTGCGCGCGGGCGAGCTCGACGGCCTCACGCCGGGCCCGTACGTCGTCCGGGTGAC
>JAUHXR010000344.1 GCA_030426845.1 Polyangia bacterium
TCGGCGAGGTGCTCGCGGACCAGCCGCTCCACCGCGCTCCCGATCTTCTCCTCGAGGGACTTTGTCGTCATGTAGGACGCGTCGCACGCGGCGGATCACGAGCTCAACCCGGGGCGTGAACGGTTACGCACGAAGCATCACCGTCTTGCTCTTGCGCGCGACGAGGCGATGCCGCATGTCGCCGAGGAGGGCTCGGCTAGGAACTCGGTATCGAGGAACGTGGTCAAGATGCGACGGGCTAGTTGGTCGCAACCACTCTCTGAGGCGTGGAGCTGCAGTCCTCGGCGGGCATTCCCGGGGCGGGCCGGCAGGTCATACCGTGCGCGAGTTCCCCGTCCCCAAGCTCTCCGGCCCGGTCAGAACCCCAACAGTAGCCCAGGCCCTCGGTAGTGGTCGCGCACACGTGAGTTTCACCCGTCGAGACCTGTACCGCGGCGGAGATACCATCTACGGGCACCGCAACCGCCGTGGTGGCGGGAGCACTGGTTCCTAGAGCGCCCCAGCTGTTGTCTCCCCAGCAGCTCACGCCGCCCGAATCCGCGACACCGCAGCTAACGGGCGTGAATCGGGAGACCCGGAGCGAAAGGCTGAGCACTCCGCGCAGGTCCGTGCGCGGCGCGGGTGGTTGTCCGGCTTCCCAGCAGCTCACGGAACCATCCCCCGACCGGGAGCACGAGACTCCGTCCCCCGAGAAGATCGCCACGGCCGCATCTTGCCCGGGAACGACCTGAGCAAGCGAGCAGTCGCGCCCTGAGCAGCTGGCGCCGTGGTCGGTGACACCATCCCCCAGCATCGATCCGTCGCCCCAGCAACTGAGTCCAGCGGAAGCCGTCACTGCGCATGCGTGCGCGACTCCGGGTGCTGCTGTGATGAGCTGAAGCAGCGAGCTTACTTGGGTCGCCCGATCGATGGGGGCTTCGGAAGGAACGCCTCCGGACGAGGACCCAATCTGCCCGAATCGGTTGTCGCCCCAACAGTACAGCGAGGAGGCAGCCACCGCCGCTCCGACGATTGCACAGGTCAGGTCGCCGTGGGCCCGCAGCTCACGGATGGAGCCCGCGTCGCCGAGGGCGCCGAACTGGCGCAGCACCTCCGTGGGTGCAGGGACGATCCCTCCCGAAACCCTGTTGCCGATCTGATTGCGAGCGTTGCTGCCCCAACACAAGACGCGGTTGTCCGCCAGAAGGGCGCACGCGTGCGAGTCACCAACCGCGATGGTGGTCACCGCCGAGATCCCGGGAACCTCGACGGGCGAAGTCTCCTGGCCGCCCGCGGCGCCTCTGCCTAGTTGTCCGGACGAGTTGATTCCCCAGCACAACACGCGCCCCAGGGTTGTCAGCCCGCACGAGAATCGACGGCCCGCTTCGACCTGAACGAAGTTCTCGCACACCCGGTCCGAGGTGCACTGGACTCCGCACCGAACACCGCACGATCCGCAGTCGTCGCTGGTCGTGGCGTCGGTTGGTTCCTCGTCGACGCGGGTGTCGCAGTCGTCGTCCAGCCCGTTGCACACCTCGTCGCCTACCGGCATGCACTCCGGGCCGGAGTCGATGCTGGCGTCGGCACCCAGTCTGCCGCTGTCCGCTGGACCAGCGTCAACTGCGCCCGCGTCGGCGAGAATCTCCCCGTCCGACGAGTACCTGAAGGAGTCCGGTCCCGGCACGATGAGGGAGCAGCCAGCGAGCCACACGATTGGCAAAACGCCCATCGGGGCACGTAGCTTGAACTCCATACGAGACCGTATCAGCGCGCGCCGGCGACCGCGAACGCGTAGAGCGTGCCGCCGTTGCTCAGCACGAACCCGCGGCCCTGGTGGAACGCGGCGCGGGCGGTGAAGCCGTGGCCGGTCTCGATGCGGCCCAGCTCCTCGCCGTCCTGGAGCGCGACCGTCACGAAGCCGCCCATGCTCTCGCCGAACATCACCAGGTCGCTCGCCACCACCGGGATCGAGGGCGCGCCGCGGGGCAGCCGCTTGCGCCAGACGATCTCGCGGCTCAGCCGATCGAGGAGGACCAGCCCGAGGTCGCCGCTCGAGAGCACGAGGAGGCGCTCGCTCGCCGGGACGATCGACGTCACCCCGGTCAGCTCCTCGTCGCGCCAGCGCACGGTGCCGCTGTCGATCTCGAGCGCGTAGGTGCCGCCCGCGAAGCTCGCCACGTACACCAGGTCGTCGATCACGTAAGGCGTCGTGTCGACGTCGGCGTAGCGCGCGGCGCCGTCGGGCCCCGGCTCGAGGTCGAGGCTGGTGTCGCGCTCCCACTGGAGCGAGCCGTCGCCCGGCGACAGGGAGACCACGACGCCGGCGGTGAAGCCGGCGAGGAGGCGCCGCCCGTCGGGCGAAAGCGTCAGCCCCGCGTGCTGGCTGATGTAGAACCCCTCGGGGGCGTCGCGCCGGTAGCGCCAGAGGGCCTCGCCCGACTCGCGGTCGAGCGCGGTGACCACGTCGTCGTCGGTGATCGTGTAGACCGCGTCCTCGGTGAGGAGCGGCCGGGTGGTGATCGCGCCCCCGACCTCGGTCCGCCAGTGGACATGGCCGTCCTCGGCCGACAGCTTGTGGAGGACGCCGTCCTCGGTGCCGAGGAACAGGGAGCCCTCTTGGGCGTCGAACGCCGCCTCGGCCGCGATCCCGCCGCCCGCGTCGTAGGTGTAGACGCGACCGCCGGCCCCGTTCATCGCCCAGAGCTCTCCGCCGCTCGAGCCGACGTAGATGCGGTCGCGGATCGGGTCGAGGGCCGCGACGGCGCGCTCGACCGGCACGAAGGCCTCGACGTCCTCGGACACGATGCGCTCGCGCCAGCGGAGCGTGACCGTGCGGGTGCTCGGCGAGCGGTCATCGCCGTCGCCGTCCACCCAGCCGAAGTTGCCGCCGCCCAGCACCGCCGGGCTGCAGGCGAGCCCGGCGAGGCCGAGCAACGCCGCTCCCAGCCTGCGCGTCACTCCGCGCCGCCGCCCTGCTGCTGCTGCTCCTGGAACCGCCGGATCAGCTCCTGGAGCTGCTCGTCGGTGAGCTGACCGCCCTCGCCGCCGCCGCCGACCTGGACGCCGCCGCCGCCGCCGAGCGGGCCGCCGAGGCTCGGGCGCGCCGGGACCGCGCTGGGGTCGAGCTCACGCAGCCGGACCTCGGCCTGGGCCAGCACGAACGGGAAGCCCTGCTCGTCCTCGTCGTCCTCGGCGCCGCGCAGCTCCTCCACCAGCGAGCTCAGGGTCTCGGTCGCGCGCTCGTCCTCGCCCTGGGCGATGTACATGCGCGCGGTGTGGTAACGGGCGACCGCGGCGAACGCGCCGTCGTCCACGCCCGAGAGCTCCTCGTAGACCTGGAGCGCGCCGGCCCAGTTCTCCTCGGCCTCGAACGTGAAGCCCTTGCCCTCGAGGGCGCGCCACACGATCACCGGGTCCGAGCCGCCGCTGGCGACCGCCGCGTCGAACGCCTCGCGGGCGTCGTCGTAGCGCTCGAGCGCGAGGAGCTGCTCGCCGCGACCGAGGTGAGCCCACGCCGCCGCGTCCGAGCCGCCGTGCGCGTCGATCACGCGCTGGTAGGCGGCGAGCGCGGCCTCGGCACGATCCTCGAGCGAGGTGAAGGTCGGGGTGTCGTCGTCCTCGACGGCCGGCGCCGGGGCGTCCTCGTCGACGATCTCCGCCGCGCTGATCTCGACCGCCTCCTCGAGGAGCGCGGCGGACGCCTGGGCCTCGTTCTGCGAGTAGTAGTGGTAGGCGATCCACCCGCCGAAGCCGAGCACGAGCGCGGCGACGACGGCGTAGACCATCGTCTTGTTCTGGGCCGCCCACTCGCCCGCGGTCTGGACGCGCTGCCCGAGATCGGAGTCCGCGACCTCGTCGGCCGGGTCACGCTCCTCGAGCTGGGCCTTGCCGCGCTTGGCCGCCTTGCGGGCCTTCTTGGCGGCGCGGGCGGCGGCGAGGCGGGCCGCGGCGGTCGAGCGGGTGCCCTTCCCCTTGCCGCCGGCCTTGCTCGCGGTGCGCTTGGCGCGCCCCTTCTTCGACTCCGGCTCGTCCTCGTCGTCCGAGTCCTCGTCGTCCGAGTCCTCGTCGTCCGAGCTGTCCTCGTCGTCCGAGCTGTCCTCGTCGTCCGAGCTGTCCTCGTCGTCCGAGTCCTCGTCGTCCGAGTCCTCGTCGTCCGAGTCCTCGTCGTCCGAGCTATCCTCGTCGTCCGAGCCGTCCTCGTCGTCCGAGTCCTCGTCGTCCGAGCCGTCCTCGTCGTCCGAGTCCTCTTCGCCCTCGTCGAGCTCGTCCTCGTCCTCGGCCTCGGACTCCTCGGTCTCTTCCTCGTCGCGCTCTTCGTCGGCCACTGACGGATCTCCGATCATGCCCGGCTGGGCAAAAGGCGCCGCACTATACCCGGGCGCTAGGCTCCGTCAATGTCGCCCCCGGCCGCGCTTTCGTGCCATACCCGCGGGGTGTGCCGGCCTACGACGCGGCTCTTCGTCCTGGCGGCCCTGGTAGGGGCCGCCGCGCTCGCGCTCGCACCCACCCGAGCCCAGGCCTACGAACGGCAGGTCACCCTGGATCTCGGCGTCGGTTGGGGCTGGGCCCCGATGTTGGACGCGCCCAACCACGGCCCGCTCGCCCAGGTCGGCACCGCGATCGGTTTCGACAACGATACGTGGGCCCTCGGGCTCTACGGCGCGTGGGCGATCCACCCCATCCTCACCGAGCCGACCGACGAGGTCTTCCACATCGGCCTCGTCGGGGCCGAGGCGCTCTACTACTTCGACATCCTCGAGATCGTGCCCTTCTTCGGCGCCGGCGTGGATCTGCTGCCGAGCTTCAACGGCGCCACCTGGGGCGCGGACTTCGCGGTCCACCTGCGCGTCTCGGTCGACTACCTGGTGAGCCGCGAGGTCGCCATCGGCGTGGACATCCGCCCCTACCTCCTGGTGACCGGCCTGCTGGAGGCGAACCTCAACCCGGTCTACCTCACCGCCCAGGCCCGGCTGAGCCTCCTCTTCGACTACTGAGCCGCGCCCGTCGGCCTCCAGCGCGGGAGTCGAGCGGCGGCCTGGAGCGGGGGCCGGGAACGACGACGCCCGCCGCGCGGAGGCTCCGCGGGCGGGCGTGTCCTCGAGGGTCCCCGGCAGCGCCGGGGTCCGCTGGCTACATCGTCGGGCCGTTGGTGCAGGCCGGGTTGCCGTCGCAGTCGAGGTCGCGGCAATCGGCGAAGCCGTTGCCGTCGTTGTCCATGCCGTCCGAGCAGCTCGCGTAGCTGTTCTCGACTCGACCGTCACACGCGGTGATCCCCGGCGTCCGCGTGCAGAAGTTGTCGTCGCAGTCGGTGAAGCCGTTGCCGTCGTTGTCCGTCGAGTCGCTGCAACGCGCGTCCGTGTTCTCCTGCATCGTGCACGTGCCTGTGACGTCCGGGTTCTGAGAGCACCCGAAGTCCATGCAGTCCATGAACCCGTTGCCGTCGTTGTCCGTCGAGTCCGAGCACTCGGCGATCGCGTCGGCCGCCGTGAGGCCCGTCGCGGCGCCGCCCATGCAGACCACGCGGCCCTCGGCGCGCTCGCAGCCGGGATCGGCGCAGTCCATGAGGCCGTCCTGATCGTTGTCGACGCCGTCGCTGCACGCCGCGTTGGTGTTCTCGCGCGGGGGCTGCTCGCAGCCCGGGTGGTTCCACAGGCAGGAGAACTCGCCACAGTCGAAGCGCATGTCGCCGTCGTTGTCCGCGCCGTCGGTGCAGCGCGTGGTGACCATCGCGGCCCACATCGCCTCCGGCACGCCGGTGGCCATGGTGCCGTTGCAGACGACGATCGCCTCGTCCTGACAGTCGGGGTCGGCGCAGTCGGTCATCGAGTCGCCGTCGTTGTCGTCGCCATCCGAGCAGTTGGCGTTGGTCGCCTCACCGGCGCAGACGACGCGGTCCTGGCACTCGAAGTCCATGCAGTCGGTGAACCCGTTGCCGTCGTTGTCCATCCCGTCGTTGCACGCGCGGTTGCTGTTCTCGAAGGTGCAGAACGCGCTGCACGCCCGGTCGCGGCAGTCGGAGAACATGTTGCCGTCGTTGTCGCAGCCGTCGGAGCAGGCGGCGGCGTTGTCCTCGGGGCCGCTGTTGCAGGCGCCGCCGTCGACGCCCGCGTCGATGCCCATCCCGCACCGGGTGGTCATGTCGCAGCTCACGAGCGAGCAGCACTGCGAGTCGTCGCAGTCGATGAACGAGTCGCCGTCGTTGTCCACGTTGTCGCTGCAGAGCGCGGCGGTGTTCTCCTGCGGGCCCGGGGGGCCCGCGTCGGTCCCGGGCGGGCCCGCGTCGTCGCCGTCACGGTCACGGCAGCCAGCGAGCGCGAGCACGGTCGCGGCGATGATCATCGAAGCACGAAGTCGCATGAGTGAAGCCTCTCCCTCTCGCCCCCCTCGGGGGCCCCATCGAATAGCCCGGGCCAAGCGGGGCCTGCAACCCGACGCGCCGTGCCGAATCGGGCGCTCAGGGTGAGGGGCCGGTGACGCCGGGTGTCGCCACCGTGACGTGGGGGCGCAGCCGCTCGAGCGTTCTCGGGCCGATCCCGCGGACCCGGGTCAGCTCCTCGACGGATCCAAACGGGCCGCTCGCCGCCCGATCCTCCACCACCCGCGCGGCGAGGGTCGGGCCGATGCCCGGGAGCAGCTCCAGGTCGGCCGCGCTCGCGGCGTTGAGATCCAGCGGCTCGCCCCGGGCCAGCGGATCGGCGGCCGGCGTGGGGGTCGCGACGCGCGTCGGTGGAGGGGGCGGCGCGGGCGGCGGCCGGGGCGCGCGGGCGAGCCCGAGGACCCCGAGCCCAGCGAGCAGGAGCCCGACGGCGGCGAGGGGAGCGGAGGGGCGACGATCGAGCACGGCCCTGGCATCGGGCCGTCGAGGCGGCGGTTGCCCGTCGCGGGTCGCGCTCCGTCGACCGTTCGCGTTCAGTCGGGCCGGGCCAGCTCGAAGCCGTCGTGCAGCGTGCGCACCGCCTCGTCGGCCTGGGCCTCGCGGATCAGGCACGAGACCTTGATCTCGCTCGTGCTGATCGCGGCGATGTTCACCCCCGCGTCGGCGAGCAGGCGGAACATCTTGGCCGCGACGCCGGCGTGCGAGCGCATGCCGAGCCCGACGATCGAGACCTTGGCGAGCGTCTCGTCGACCGCGAGGCCGCTCTGCTCCTCGCCCAGCGCCTGCTCGGCGATCGGCCGCGCGGCCGCGAGATCGCCCTTCGTCACGGTGAACGTGACGTCGGTGCGGCCGTCGGCGGAGACGTTCTGGATGATCATGTCGACCGAGACGTGGGCCTCGGCCAGCGCCTCGAACAGGCGCGCCGCGAGCCCCGGCCGGTCGGCGACCCCGCGGATCGTCAGCTTGGCGACGTCGCGGTCGACCGCGACCCCCGCCACCACCACGCGCTCGAGCGCCGCGTTCTCCTCCGTCACGAGCGTCCCCTCTCCGTCCTCGAGGCTCGAGCGCACCTCCACCGGCACGCCGTGCTTCATCGCCATCTCCACCGAGCGGAGCTGCAGCACCTTGGCGCCCAGCGACGCGAGCTCGAGCATCTCCTCGTAGCTGATCTGATCCACCTTGCGCGCGTCCGGGCAGATCCGCGGGTCGGTCGTGAAGACCCCGCGCACGTCGGTGAAGATCTGGCAGCGGTCCGCCCGCAGCGCGGCCGCGAGCGCCACCGCGCTGGTGTCCGATCCGCCGCGGCCGAGGGTCGTGATGTTGCCGGCCGCGTCGATCCCCTGGAAGCCGGCCACCACCGCCACTCTCCCCTCGTCGAGCACCGCGCGGAGCGTCGCGTCATCGATCGCGTGGATGCGCGCCTTGGTGAACGCGCCGTCGGTCCGCATCCGGATCTGGTGGCCGAGGAGCGATCGCGCGGGCACCCCCCGCGCGTTGAGCGCGATCGCGAGGAGCGCCGCGCTGACCTGCTCGCCCGTCGCCACCAGCGCGTCCAGCTCGCGGGGGTCGGGCCGCGCCGCGAGCTCCGCGCCAAGCGCGAGCAGCCGGTTGGTCTCGCCCGCCATCGCGCTCACCACCACCACCAGGTTGTGGCCGCGGGCCCGCGCCGCCGCGACGCGCTCCGCCACCGCCTCGATGCGCGCGATCGAGCCGACGCTGGTGCCGCCGAACTTCTGGACGTACAGGGCCACGCCGGAGGAGATAGAGCACGCGGCCCCGGGCCCCGCCACCCTCAAGCGCGGGGGTCCTGCGCCGTTGTCTCCTCCCTGTGGGCCTCCGATCCGAGCGCGGGCATGCCCAACGCGTTTGACCGCAGCGACTACCCGCTGCTGCGGGTCCGCGCCTACGGCTCGAGCAGCAACGACGAGGTCGCCGAGCGCATCGCCTTCCTCGCCGAGCACCTCGAGGGCGAGGGCATCGTCCTGCTCCTCGACAACCGTGACATCGAGACCCCGGCCCCGTCCGCCCGCCGGCTCTGGGTGGAGTGGCTGCTCGCCCACCGCGACGCGATCGCGCGTGGGTGCGACGGCGCCGCGTTCGTGGTGAGCGACGCGCGGGTCCGCGGGGTCTACACGGCGGTCTTCTGGTTCTGGACCCCGCCCTTCCCCTACCTGATCACCGCCGACATCGACGAGGCGGAGGCCTGGGTGCGGAACCGCGTCGGGCGGGCCGCCTGAGGGTCAGGCCTCGTCGTCGGGGGCCGGCGCGGGGTCGTCCGACCCGGGAGGCTCCTCGTCCGGCACCGGCGCCGCGGGCGGCTCGCGGCGGGTCGGCGGCGCCTGGCCGTAGTCGCCCATGAGCTTGCGGCGGAGGCGGTCGAGCATCATCCGCTCGACGTAGGTCGGCATCTGCGGGACCTGCACCACCACCCGCACGATCGGGGTCCCGTGGCGGCCCTCCGCCCGCACCAGCTCGAGCGAGCCCTGGTAGTCGCGGCCGTTGTCCCGGTAGGTGAAGAGCAGGTAGCCGATGTCCGGGTCGCGCTCCGCGATGGGGAAGCGCAGGTCCACCGCGATCATCCGGATCGCCGCCCGCCAGGTCTGATCGTAGGAGTAGGTGTACTCCTGGGTGAGCCGCGCCTCGGCGACGCGGGGCGTCAGGAGCGCGAGCGACGCGAGGACGAGGGCGGCGGCGTGGAGGCGGCGCATGCCTCGACGGTACGAGCGCGCCCTCGAGCGGGGAAGAAAGTGGCGCGCTACTCCGCCGGGTCGGGCTCGGGATCCGGCCGCGTCCGCAGCAGATCGCTCATCCGCATGTTCATCGCGTAGAGCGGGATGATCCCCGCGAGGGTGATGAACGCGGCCTGGATGGTGAACAGGAGGAAGATGTAGACCTCGCCGTTCGAGCCCACGACCTCGGCCGCGAAGTAGAGCTTGAGGGCGGTCGCCACCGCGAGCTGGAAGCTGCCGAAGAGCCC